>JAJTGU010000018.1 GCA_021297985.1 Rubrivivax sp. | reverse complement strand
TCAACCCCATCGCCATGGAAGAAGGCCTTCGCTTCGCCATCCGTGAAGGCGGTCGCACCGTCGGCGCTGGCGTCGTCGCCAAGATCATCGAATAAACGCCATTCACCACGCTTCAGCAGCAGGGGTATAGCTCAATTGGCAGAGCGTCGGTCTCCAAAACCGAAGGTTGGGGGTTCGATTCCCTCTGCCCCTGCCACCCGCTGAAGACACGCTCCACCGGCCCCGCCAAAGGGCCACCGATCCAGCCCGCGCCCGGCCCCAATGCCACGGCGCGGGTTTTGTTCCTGACGGATGCAGCCCTCGCGGGCCCCGCGTCCTCCGCTGAAGACCATGGCCACCACACCCAGCCCCGACGTCGAGACCGTTTCCTCCGGTGCCGACAAAGCCAAGCTCGCCGTCGCGGCGCTGTTGGTCGTGGGCGGCATCGTCGCCTTCTACACGCTCGGCAAGGACGGCTGGGTGCGCATCGCGGCCCTGCTGGGCCTGATCGCGGCCGGTGTCGCGGTCTTCTTCGTTTCCGAAGCCGGCAAGCAGCTGATCGCCTACGGTCGCGACTCGATCAAGGAAGCCCGCAAGGTTGTCTGGCCGACTCGCAAGGAATCGCTGCAGATGACCGGCTACGTGTTTGCCTTCGTCGTCGTGATGGCGCTGTTTCTCTGGCTCACCGACAAGACCGTCGAGTGGGTCCTGTACGACCTCCTCCTCGGCTGGCGCCGTTGACTGCCGCGTCCCGGCCCTGACACCCCACCATGAGCGAACAAGCCCCCGCCGTCGCCACCGCAGCCGTCGCCCCTTCGGCCAAGCGCTGGTACATCGTGCACGCCTACTCCGGCATGGAGAAGGCGGTGGAGCGAAACCTGCGTGAGCGCATCGACCGCTCCGGCATGCAGGACAAGTTCGGCCGCATCCTGGTGCCGACCGAAGAGGTCGTCGAGTTGAAGAACGGCAAGAAGTCCGTCACCGAGCGCCGCATCTATCCGGGCTATGTGCTCGTTGAGATGGAAATGCACGACGAGACCTGGCACCTGGTCAAGCACACCAGCAAGGTCACCGGCTTCATCGGCGGAGCGCGCAACCGTCCGGCACCGATCTCCGAGGCCGAGGTCGCGAAGATCGTCAACCAGATGCAAGAAGGCGTGGACAAGCCGCGGCCGAAGGTCGAATGGACCGTCGGCGAGCTGGTTCGCGTCAAGGAAGGCCCGTTCACGGACTTCAACGGCGCCGTCGAGGAAGTCAATTACGAAAAGAGCAAGGTCCGGGTCAGCGTCACCATCTTTGGTCGCGCCACGCCGGTCGAGCTCGATTTCGCGCAGGTCGAGAAAGTGTGACGGGCGCGAGCCCGGCGCACTTCGACGAAGTCAAGGTTTGAGTTCGTTGTAGCGTGCTGCCCCGACCCCGGCACGCTGCGTTTCGTTCAGGGTCGATAGACGAGGAGACCGCTCGCGCGGTCGCTTGAACTCGAGGAGCCATTCATGGCAAAGAAGATCGTCGGCTTCGTGAAGCTGCAAGTCCCGGCGGGCAAGGCGAACCCATCGCCCCCGATCGGCCCGGCGCTGGGCCAGCGCGGACTGAACATCATGGAGTTCTGCAAGGCGTTCAACGCCCAGACCCAGCAAGGCTACGAGCCCGGCATGAAGCTGCCGGTCGTCATCACGGCGTTTGCCGACAAGAGCTTCACCTTCATCATCAAGTCGCCTCCGGCGACCGCGCTGCTGAAGAAGGCCGGCAAGATCGACAAGGGCTCGGGCAAGCCGCACCTGGAGAAGGTCGGCAAGGTCACGCGTGAACAGCTCGAAGAGATCGCCAAGATCAAGATGAAGGACCTGACGGCCGCGAACATGGACGCCGCCGTCAAGACCATCGCCGGCTCGGCCCGCTCGATGGGCCTGACCGTGGAAGGAGTCTGAAGCCATGACCCAGCTCACGAAGAAGGCCAAGGCCCTGCAGGGCAAGGTCGACAGCAACAAGCTGTACCCGCTTGACGCCGCGCTGTCGCTCGTCAAGGAGTGCGCCACCGCGAAGTTCGATGAGTCCATCGACGTCGCCATCCAGCTCGGCATCGACGCCAAGAAGTCCGACCAGGTCGTGCGCGGCGCGGTTGTCATGCCCGCCGGTACCGGAAAGACCAAGCGCGTTGCCGTCTTCGCCCAGGGTGCGAAGGCCGAAGAGGCCAAGGCCGCCGGTGCGGACGTGGTCGGGATGGATGATCTCGCGGCCGAGATCAAGGCCGGCAAGATGGACTTCGATGTCGTGATCGCGTCTCCGGACACGATGCGCGTGGTCGGAACCCTGGGTCAGATCCTGGGCCCGCGCGGCCTGATGCCGAACCCCAAGGTCGGCACCGTGACGCCCGATGTCGCCACCGCCGTCCGGAACGCCAAGGCCGGCCAGGTGCAGTTCCGCGTCGACAAGGCCGGCATCGTGCACGGCACGATCGGCCGCCGCAGCTTCGACTCCGACAAGCTGTCGAGCAACCTGCGCGCATTGGTCGAAGCCCTGAACAAGGCCAAGCCCGCCACCAGCAAGGGGATCTACCTGCGCAAGGTGGCGGTGTCGTCGACGATGGGCGTTGGCGTTCGCGTCGACACCGCGTCGATCGCCGCCCAGGCTACCGCCTGATCGGCATGCATTGAAGGATTTGGTGGGCTGGTGACCGCAAGGAAGCCAGGCCATCGGAGACCGCTGGTGGGGTCCGGGCCGCAAGGCTTGAGCCTCTTAATCGCCAGCGCAGATGGTGGTCCCGCCGAAGGGGTTCTCTCGCTGAGGGGGTCTGTTCGGATGGCTGCTGAAACCCGGTGTGCCGGATGCCGAAGGGCGAATGGCACGTTTTGTGTGAGGAGCAGACTTTGAGTCTCAATCGCAACGAGAAGGCGGCCGTGGTCGCGGACGTGTCGGCGCAGGTCGCACGTTCGCAGACGCTCGCGCTGGCCGAGTACCGTGGCCTCACCGTCGAGCACCTGAACAAGCTGCGCCGCGAGGCGCGCGACAAGGGCGTGTACCTTCATGTCTTGAAGAACACGCTCGCCCGTCGCGCCGTTGCCGGCACGTCGTTCGAGGTCGCCGGCGGTGCCATGGTCGGCCCGCTGATCTATGGTTTTTCCGAAGACGCCGTGGCCGCGGCCAAGGTGCTGGCCGACTTCGCCAAGGGCAACGACAAGCTCGTGCTCAAGGGCGGAGCCTACGCCGGCAAGGCGCTGAACGCCGATGGCGTGAAGGCGCTGGCCGCGATCCCGAGCCGCGAGGTGCTGATCGCGCAGGTCGCCGGCTTGCTGAAGTCGCCGATCCAACGCCTGGCCGTCGTGCTGGGCGCGGTGGCCCAGCAAAAGGGGGGTGGCGCCGAAGAGGCCGCCGCACCCGTGGCCGCCTGATCGCGCGACGCCGCGAACCAGCACCTGTTTTCGAACTTTCCCGACATTCAATCTTTCCCCCTAGAGGAACCCCAAATGGCATTCGACAAAGACGCATTCCTGGCCGCGATGGACAGCATGTCCGTGATGGAACTCAATGACCTGGTGAAGGCCATCGAGGAGAAGTTTGGCGTGTCCGCCGCTGCAATGGCCGCCCCGGCCGCCGGTGGCGGTGGCGCCGCCGCTGCCCCGGTCGAAGAGAAGACCGAGTTCACCGTGATGCTGCTGGAAGCCGGCGCCAACAAGGTGTCGGTCATCAAGGCCGTGCGCGAGCTCACCGGCCTGGGCCTGAAGGAAGCCAAGGACCTGGTCGACGGTGCTCCGAAGCCCGTCAAGGAAGCCATTCCGAAGGCCGATGCTGATGCGGCGCTGAAGAAGCTGGTTGACGCCGGCGCCAAGGCCGAGGTCAAGTAATCGTCCGGTCGGGTTCTCCGGCCGCCGGCTTTCGCAAGAATGCCGGCGCGGCCGGGGAACACCTGCCAGCACAGCGGGTCTGTGCTGGCAAGTGTTCTCTGATCCGACTGCAGAGAACGGGTTTGGTCGGACTCCGGTGCAATGCCGGGGTTGTCCGCCAGCGGCAGGTAGTGGCCTGCCACCAGACCTCGAATGCAATGTTCGAGCCGACAGTCGCAAGCAGCGTCGCCCTGGCCCGGCGCGACGCTGCCCCACGGAGAGGTCCATGGCGCAAGCATCCCCCTACACCTATACCGAGCGCAAGCGTATCCGCAAGAGCTTCGGCAAGCGCGAGAGCGTGCTCGAGGTCCCTTACCTCCTGACGATGCAGAGCGACTCGTACGTCGCCTTCCTGCAAAAGGACGTGCCACCGCAGAAGCGCAAGCCCGAAGGGCTGCAGGCCGCATTCCTCTCCGCGTTCCCGATCGTCTCGCACAACGGTTACGTCGAGATGAAGTTCATCGAGTTCAACATCGCGAAGCCGGCGTTCGACGTGCGCGAATGCCAGCAGCGCGGGTTGACCTATGCCGCCGCGGTACGCGCCCGGCTGCAGATGATCATCTACGACCGCGAGTCGCATCCCGCCAAGCAGGTCAAGGAGATCAAGGAGCAGGAGGTCTACATGGGCGAGGTTCCGCTCATGACCGACTATGGCTCGTTCATCGTCAACGGTACCGAGCGTGTCATCGTCAGCCAGCTGCACCGCAGTCCAGGCGTGTTCTTCGAGCACGACAAGGGCAAGACGCACAGCAGCGGCAAGCTGCTGTTCAGCGCGCGCATCATTCCGTACCGCGGTTCCTGGCTGGACTTCGAGTTCGACCCCAAGGACATCCTGTACTTCCGCGTCGACCGTCGCCGCAAGATGCCCGTGACGATCCTGCTCAAGGCCATCGGCCTGAACCCGGAGCAGATCCTCGCCAACTTCTTCAAGAACGATCACTTCCGCCTGATGGACGTGGGCGCCCAGATGGAGTTCGTCGCCGACCGGCTGAAGGGTGAGATCGCCCGCTTCGACCTGACCGACAAGGAAGGCAAGGTCGTCGTCGAGAAGGACAAGCGCATCACCGCGCGCCACATCAAGCAGCTGGAGACCAGCGGTGTCGGCTTCGTCTCGGTGCCCGAGGACTTCCTCGTCGGCCGCGTCGTCGCCAAGAACATGGTCGACCCGGAAACCGGCGAGATCGCGGCCAAGGCCAATGACGAGCTGACCGAGGCACTGCTGAAGAAGCTGCGCGCCGCCGGCATCAAGGACCTGCCCTGCCTGTACACGAACGAGCTGAACCAGGGCGCCTACATCAGCCAGACCCTGGCCGCGGACGAGACGCTCGACCAGCTCGCCGCCCGCGTGGCGATCTACCGCATGATGCGTCCCGGCGAGCCGCCGACGGAAGACGCGGTCGAAGCGCTGTTCAACCGCCTGTTCTACAGCGAGGACACCTACGACCTCAGCCGCGTCGGGCGCATGAAGTTCAACGCCCGCGTCGGCCGCTCCGAGTCGACGGGCGCGATGACGCTGTCCAACGACGACATCCTGGCCGTCGTCAAGATCCTCGTCGACCTTCGCAACGGCAACGGCGACGTCGATGACATCGACCACCTCGGCAACCGCCGCGTCCGCTGCGTCGGCGAATTGGCCGAGAACCAGTACCGCTCGGGCCTGGCGCGCATCGAGAAGGCCGTGAAGGAGCGCCTCGGCCAGGCCGAGAGCGAGCCGCTGATGCCGCACGACCTGATCAACTCCAAGCCGATCTCCGCGGCACTGAAGGAGTTCTTCGGCGCGTCGCAGCTGTCGCAGTTCATGGACCAGACCAATCCGCTGTCGGAGATCACGCACAAACGGCGTGTGTCGGCCCTCGGCCCGGGCGGCCTGACCCGCGAACGCGCCGGCTTCGAGGTCCGCGACGTGCACCCGACGCACTACGGCCGGGTCTGCCCGATCGAGACGCCGGAAGGTCCGAACATCGGCCTGATCAACTCGCTGGCGCTGTACGCGCAGCTCAACGACTACGGCTTCCTCGAGACGCCGTATCGCCGCGTGATCGACGGCAAGGTGACGATGCAGATCGATTACCTCTCGGCGATCGAAGAAGGCAAGTACGTCATCGCCCAGGCGAACGCCAGCCTGGACAAGGACGGCCGCCTGGTCGACGAACTGGTCAGCGCGCGCGAGAAGGGCGAGTCGGTTCTGCTGAGCCCGGAGCGCGTGCAGTACATGGACGTCGCGCCGACGCAGATCGTCTCGGTCGCAGCCTCGCTCGTGCCCTTCCTGGAGCACGACGACGCCAACCGCGCGCTGATGGGCGCCAACATGCAGCGCCAGGCGGTCCCGACGCTGCGCCCGGAAAAGGCCTTCGTCGGCACCGGCGTCGAGCGCGTTGCCGCCGTCGACTCGGGCACCGTCGTCACCGCACGCCGGGGCGGCGTTGTCGATTACGTCGACACCAACCGCATCGTGATCCGCGTCAACGACGCCGAGACGGTGGCGGGCGAGGTTGGCGTGGACATCTACAACCTCATCAAGTACCAGCGCAGCAACCAGAACACCAACATCCACCAGCGCCCGATCGTCAAGCGTGGCGACAAGGTGGCGACCAAGGACGTGATCGCCGACGGCGCTTCGACCGACCTTGGGGAGCTGGCCCTGGGCCAGAACATGCTGGTCGCGTTCATGCCCTGGAACGGCTACAACTTCGAGGACTCGATCCTGATCAGCGAACGTGTCGTCGCCGAAGACCGCTACACCTCGATCCACATCGAGGAACTGGTGGTGATGGCGCGCGACACCAAGCTGGGCTCCGAAGAGATCACCCGCGACATCCCGAACCTGAGCGAGCAGCAATTGGCGCGGCTGGACGAGTCCGGCATCGTCTACATCGGCGCCGAGGTCAACCCCGGCGACGTGCTGGTCGGCAAGGTCACGCCGAAGGGCGAGACCACGCTGACGCCCGAAGAGAAGCTGCTGCGGGCGATCTTCGGCGAGAAGGCGTCCGACGTGAAGGACACCTCGCTGCGTGTCGACCAGGGCACCAACGGCACCGTCATCGACGTCCAGGTCTTCACCCGTGAAGGCATCCAGCGCGACAAGCGCGCCCAGCAGATCATCGACGACGAGCTGAAGCGCTACCGCCTGGACCTGAACGACCAGCTGCGCATCGTCGAGGCCGACGCCTTCGACCGGATCGAAAAGCTGCTTGTCGGCAAGGTCGCCAACGGCGGCCCGCAGAAGATCGCCAAGGGCACGACGCTGAACAAGGAGTACCTCGCGGGCGTCGACCGCTACCACTGGTTCGACATCCGGCCGGCCGACGACGAAGTCGCCAACCAGCTCGAGAGCATCAAGAACAGCCTGGACCAGACGCGCCACAGCTTCGACCTGATGTTCGAAGAGAAGCGCAAGAAGCTCACCCAGGGCGACGAGCTGCCCGCGGGCGTGCTGAAGATGGTCAAGGTCTACCTGGCCGTCAAGCGCCGCCTGCAGCCGGGTGACAAGATGGCCGGCCGCCACGGCAACAAGGGTGTGGTGTCGAAGATCGTTGCCGTCGAGGACATGCCCTACATGACCGACGGCACGCCCTGCGACATCGTGCTCAACCCGCTGGGCGTACCGTCCCGGATGAACGTCGGCCAGGTGCTGGAAGTCCACCTCGGCTGGGCCGCCAAGGGCATCGGCCAGCGCATCGGCGACATGCTCCAGCAGCACGCCAAGATGAGCGAGCTGCGCAAGTTCCTCGACGAGCTCTACAACAAGAGCGGCGGCAAGGGCGAGCGCATCGACCAGCTGAGCGACGACCAGGTGCGGGAGATGGCCGAGAACCTGTCGCACGGCGTGCCGTTCGCGACCCCGGTCTTCGATGGCGCGGCCGAACAGGAGATCCGCGGCATGCTCGCGCTGGCCTTCCCGGACGACATCGCCGCACGCAAGGGCCTGACCGCCACCCGCACCCAGTGCGCACTGCACGACGGCCGTACCGGCGACGCCTTCGAGCGCCCGGTCACCGTCGGCTACATGCACGTGCTGAAGCTGCACCACCTGGTGGACGACAAGATGCACGCGCGCTCGACCGGCCCGTACAGCCTGGTGACCCAGCAGCCGTTGGGCGGCAAGGCGCAGTTCGGCGGCCAGCGCTTCGGTGAGATGGAAGTCTGGGCGCTCGAGGCCTACGGCGCGAGCTACATCCTGCAGGAGATGCTGACGGTGAAGTCCGACGACGTGAACGGCCGGACCAAGGTCTACGAGAGCATCGTCAAGGGTGAACACGCCATCGAGGCAGGCATGCCGGAGTCCTTCAACGTGCTCGTGAAGGAAATCCGCTCGCTCGGCATCGACATCGAACTCGAACGCAACTAAAGAAGGACAAAGGAAACACCATGAAGGGACTCCTCGACCTTTTCAAGCAATTCACCCCGGATGAGCATTTCGATGCCATCAAGATCGGGCTGGCCTCACCGGAGAAGATCCGGAGCTGGTCGTTCGGCGAGGTGAAGAAGCCCGAGACCATCAACTACCGGACCTTCAAGCCGGAACGCGATGGCCTGTTCTGCGCCAAGATCTTCGGTCCGATCAAGGACTACGAGTGCCTGTGCGGCAAGTACAAGCGCCTGAAGCACCGTGGCGTGATCTGCGAGAAGTGCGGCGTCGAAGTCACGCAGACCAAGGTGCGTCGCGAACGCATGGGTCACATCGACCTGGCGGCGCCCTGCGCGCACATCTGGTTCCTGAAGTCGCTGCCGTCGCGCCTGGGCCTCGTGCTCGACATGACGCTGCGCGACATCGAGCGCGTGCTGTACTTCGAGGCCTATGTCGTCGTCGACCCGGGCATGACACCGCTGAAGAAGTTCGGCATCATGACCGAGGATCAGTTCGAGGCCGAGCGCGAGAAGCATGGCGACGAGTTCGTCGCGCTGATGGGCGCCGAAGGCATCAAGAAGCTGCTCGAGGAGATGGACCTCGAGGTCGAGATCGACCGGCTGCGCAACGACATGACCGGCTCGGAGCTGAAGGTCAAGAAGAACTCCAAGCGGCTGAAGGTGATGGAAGCCTTCAAGCGCAGCGGCATCAAGCCGCACTGGATGATCATGGAAGTGTTGCCGGTGCTGCCGCCGGACCTGCGTCCGCTGGTGCCGCTGGACGGCGGCCGCTTCGCGACCTCGGACCTGAACGACCTCTACCGTCGAGTCATCAACCGCAACAACCGCCTGGCGCGGCTTCTGGAGCTGAAGGCGCCCGAGATCATCGTGCGCAACGAGAAGCGCATGCTCCAGGAGGCGGTGGATTCGCTGCTGGACAACGGCCGTCGCGGCAAGGCGATGACGGGTGCGAACAAGCGCGCCCTGAAGTCGCTGGCCGACATGATCAAGGGCAAGAACGGCCGCTTCCGCCAGAACCTGCTGGGCAAGCGCGTCGACTACTCCGGCCGTTCGGTCATCGTCGTCGGCCCGACGCTCAAGCTGCACCAGTGCGGCCTGCCCAAGCTGATGGCGATCGAGCTGTTCAAGCCCTTCATCTTCAGCCGCCTCGAGGCGATGGGCATCGCGACCACGATCAAGGCCGCGAAGAAGGAGGTCGAGTCCGGTACGCCGGTGGTCTGGGACATCCTTGAAGAAGTCATCAAGGAACACCCGGTCCTGCTGAACCGCGCGCCGACGCTGCATCGGCTGGGCATCCAGGCCTTCGAGCCCGTGTTGATCGAAGGCAAGGCGATTCAGCTTCATCCGCTGGTGTGCTCGGCTTTCAACGCCGACTTCGACGGCGACCAGATGGCCGTGCACGTACCGCTGAGCATCGAGGCCCAGATCGAGGCCCGCACGCTGATGCTGGCTTCCAACAACGTGCTGTTCCCGGCCAACGGCGAGCCGTCCATCGTGCCAAGCCAGGACGTGGTGCTGGGCCTGTACTACGCCACCCGCGAGCGCATCAACGGCCGCGGCGAAGGCATGATCTTCACCGACCTTGCCGAGCTCCAGCGCGCGCTCGACGCCGGTGTCGTCGAGATCACGGCACGGATCAACGTCATGCTCACCGAGTGGGTGCGCGAGAAGGAAGGCGGCGAGTTTGTCGCCACCGTCAAGCTCACCGAGACCACCGCCGGCCGTGCGCTGCTGTCGGAGATCCTGCCGAAGGGCCTGCCGTTCAGCAACATGAACAAGGCGCTGAAGAAGAAGGAGATCTCGCGCCTGATCAACGTCAGCTTCCGCCGCTGCGGACTGAAGGACACGGTCGTGTTCGCCGACAAGCTGCTGCAGGCGGGCTTCCGGCTGGCGACCCGGGCCGGCATCTCGATCGCGATCGACGACATGCTGGTCCCGAAGGAAAAGCCCGGCCTGATCGAACGCGCCGAGAAGGAAGTCAAGGAGATCGAGCAGCAGTACGTCTCGGGTCTCGTGACCGCTGGCGAGCGCTACAACAAGGTCGTGGACATCTGGGGCAAGACCGGCGACGAAGTCGGCAAGGTCATGATGTCGCAGCTGTCCAAGCAGAAGGTCCAGGACCGCCACGGCAAGACGGTGGACCAGGAGTCCTTCAACTCGATCTACATGATGGCCGACTCGGGTGCGCGTGGCTCCGCCGCGCAGATCCGCCAGCTCGCCGGCATGCGCGGCCTGATGGCCAAGCCCGACGGCAGCATCATCGAGACGCCGATCACGGCCAACTTCCGCGAGGGCCTGAACGTCCTGCAGTACTTCATCTCCACCCACGGCGCCCGCAAGGGCCTGGCGGACACGGCGCTGAAGACCGCGAACTCGGGTTACCTGACGCGGCGCCTGGTGGACGTGACGCAAGACCTCGTGGTCACCCAGGACGACTGCGGCACCAGCAACGGCATGAACATGCGCGCGCTGGTCGAAGGCGGCGAAGTGATCGAAAGCCTGCGCGACCGCATTCTCGGCCGCGTCACCGCAGTCGAAGTGCTGCACCCGGAATCGCAGGTCATGCTGATTCCCGCTGGTTCGATGCTCGACGAGGACGCGCTTGAGATCCTCGAGGCGGCCGGTGTCGACGAGGTCAAGGTCCGGACCCCGCTGTCCTGCGAGACACGCTTTGGCATCTGCGCCAAGTGCTACGGCCGCGACCTCGGCCGCGGTGGCCTGGTCAACGTCGGCGAGGCTGTCGGCGTGATCGCCGCGCAGTCGATCGGCGAGCCCGGAACCCAGCTGACGATGCGGACCTTCCACATCGGCGGCGCCGCATCCCGTGCGGCGGTGGCGTCCAGCGTCGACGCCAAGAGCGAAGGCATCGTGCACTTCAACGCCACGATGCGCTACGTCACCAACACCAAGGGCGAGCTGGTCGTGATTTCGCGTTCGGGCGAGATCGTCATCAGCGATCCGCACGGTCGCGAACGCGAGCGCCACAAGCTTCCGTACGGCGCCACGCTGGCCGTCAAGGCCGGCCAGAACGTCAAGGCCGGTGGCAAGCTTGCGAACTGGGATCCGCTGACCCGTCCCATCATTTCGGAATTCGCAGGGCGGGCAAAGTTCGAGAACGTCGAGGAAGGTGTCACGGTCGCCAAGCAGACCGACGAGGTCACCGGCTTGGCGACTCTGGTCGTCATCGACCCGAAGCGCCGCGGTGCCGCCAAGGTCGTGCGGCCGCAGGTCAAGCTGCTCGACGCTGCCGGGGTCGAGGTCAAGATCCCGGGAACCGACCATGCGGTGACGATCGGATTCCCGGTCGGGGCGCTGATCCAGGTGCGAGACGGCCAGGACCTGGGCCCGGGCGAAGTGCTGGCACGCATCCCGATGGAAGGCCAGAAGACCCGCGACATCACCGGCGGTCTGCCGCGGGTGGCCGAACTCTTCGAAGCCCGCAGCCCCAAGGACGTGGGCACGCTGGCGGAAATCACCGGCACCATCAGCTTCGGCAAGGAGACCAAGGGCAAGAACCGCCTGCAGATCACCGACCCCGAAGGCAAGGTCCATGAGGAGCTGGTCGCCAAGGAGAAGAACATCCTGGTCCACGAGGGTCAGGTGGTCAACCGCGGCGAGCTGGTTGTCGACGGGTCGGCGGATCCGCAGGACATCCTGCGTCTGCTGGGCATCGAGGAGCTGGCGCGCTACATCGTCGACGAGGTGCAGGACGTCTATCGCCTTCAGGGCGTGAAGATCAACGACAAGCACATCGAGGTGATCGTTCGCCAGATGCTGCGCCGCGTGCAGATCGTCAACCCGGGCGACACCGCCTACATTGCCGGCGAGCAGGTCGAGCGGTCCGAACTTCTGGACACCAACGACCGCATGCGCGCCGAAGGCAAGATGACGGCCACTCACGCGGACGTGCTGCTTGGCATCACGAAGGCGAGCCTGTCGACCGACAGCTTCATCTCGGCCGCGTCGTTCCAGGAAACCACGCGCGTGCTGACCGAAGCCGCGATCATGGGCAAGCGCGACGAACTGCGCGGACTCAAGGAGAACGTCATCGTCGGCCGGTTGATCCCGGCTGGCACCGGGATGGCTTTCCACGAAGCACGCAAGGTGAAGGAGGCCATGGACGAAACCGAGCGCAAGGCGATCGCGATGCAAGAGGCCGAAGAGCTGGCGGCTGCGCAGATGGCCCAGGTCGACGCCGAAAGCGCCGCTGGCGGTTGAGACCACGTCCCAGCAGCCGCTGCGCTGCCTGAACGTCTCGCCAAGGGGCGGCCTGCAAAGGCCGCCCCTTTTTCGTCTTCAGCCGTCTGATCGCCAGTGCACCGCCGCGATCACCGCGATGCCGTACCGATGGCGGGCCACCCGCGCCAGGGCCAGCAACGCCTTGTCGCGGGTCAGCAGCCAGCGCGCGCCGGAGGCAATCGCGAGATCGATGAACACCTGGTCGTCGGCATCGCGGCATCGCAACAGCGGCTGCGTCGGCGGATTGGCAATGGCGCAGGCCCAGCGGTCGGCGCAGGCCATGACGGCCGACCCATCGCCATCGACCGCGGTGCGTCGTGCCACGAATTCCGACCTCAAGAGCACGTCGGCGAGTTCGTCGCGCATGCGCGTCGCCCAGATCCAGCGCACCCGGCCTGCGCAGATGGCCTCCGCTACCGCTGACACCGACGGGTCGCCGAACACCAACCAATCGAGCACAGTATTCGTATCCAACACGACAAGCGGGGGGCCAGTCGCCGACTGGAGCGCGGGGTCAGGCGGGGGAACTTGCTCCACTTTGCGCGTCAGGCTACACTAGAAGGCTTTTCGGCGAACAGCGCTGCTGTGCACCCATGTGTCGCAGGCAATCCCATCCCAATCGATGGATGCGGGCGTTCTCCGAAGATCGGTCAAAACCACAGGATCCAACGGGAACTCCATGCCCACCATCAACCAGCTCGTGCGCCATGGCCGCGAGGTCGAAGCGACGAAGTCCAAGTCGCCTGCGATGCAGAACAGCCCCCAGCGGCGCGGTGTCTGCACCCGGGTGTACACCACCACCCCGAAGAAGCCGAACTCGGCACTTCGCAAGGTGGCCAAGGTTCGCCTGACCAACGGCTTCGAGATCATCTCCTACATCGGCGGCGAAGGCCACAACCTGCAGGAACACAGTGTCGTGCTGGTGCGTGGCGGCCGGGTCAAGGATCTGCCGGGCGTTCGCTACCACATCGTGCGTGGTTCGCTCGACCTGCAGGGCGTCAAGGATCGCAAGCAGTCGCGCTCGAAGTACGGCGCCAAGCGTCCCAAGAAGGCTTGACGGCGCGTCGGGCCCCGAGTCGGCCCGACACCGCCCTCTGCCCCGCGGCAGGTCCGTAACGGTCCTGCCGAGTAAGTGGGTGGCCCGATGGCCGCCCGAGGCATACCACCCGTCCGGGCGACTGCCAACTGAACCCCACGAAGGAAGACATTCATGCCACGTCGTCGCGAAGTCCCCAAACGCGAGATTCTCCCGGACCCGAAGTTCGGATCCGTTGACCTCTCCAAGTTCATGAACGTGATCATGGAGTCGGGCAAGAAAGCCATCGCCGAACGGATCATCTACGGCGCTCTTGACCAGGTCGAGAAGAAGGCCCAGAAAGACCCGCTCGAGATCTTCATGGTCGCGCTGAACAACATCAAGCCGATGGTGGAAGTGAAGAGCCGCCGCGTCGGTGGCGCCAACTACCAGGTCCCGGTCGAAGTGCGTCCGGTGCGTCGGCAGGCACTTGCCATGCGTTGGCTCAAGGATTCCGCGCGCAAGCGCGGCGAAAAGTCCATGTCTGCCCGCCTGGCCAACGAATTGCTCGAAGCCAGCGAAGGCCGTGGCGGCGCCGTCAAGAAGCGCGACGAAGTGCACCGCATGGCTGAAGCCAACAAGGCGTTCTCGCACTTCCGCTTCTGACGCGGCCTGCTGCCTGTTCGACACCCTTTCAGCCTTTCGCTAGACCCACCATCCGCTGCCGGCCGCCTCTACGGGTTGACCCCAACCCGAAGGCGGCCCCTGTATTTGGAGTTCCACCATGGCCCGCAAGACCCCCATCGAGCGCTACCGCAACATCGGCATCAGCGCGCACATCGACGCCGGCAAGACAACCACCACCGAGCGCATCCTCTACTACACGGGTGTGAACCACAAGATCGGCGAGGTGCACGACGGCGCGGCCACCATGGACTGGATGGAGCAGGAGCAGGAGCGCGGCATCACGATCACCTCGGCCGCCACCACCTGCTTCTGGAAGGGCATGGACCTCAGCCATCCCGAGCACCGCATCAACATCATCGACACCCCCGGGCACGTCGACTTCACGATCGAAGTCGAGCGTTCCATGCGCGTGCTCGATGGCGCTTGCATGGTTTACTGCGCCGTCGGCGGCGTGCAGCCGCAGTCCGAGACCGTCTGGCGCCAGGCCAACAAGTACAAGGTGCCGCGTCTGGCCTTCGTGAACAAGATGGACCGTACCGGTGCCAACTTCTTCAAGGTCTACGAGCAGATGAAGGTCCGACTCAAGGCCAACCCGGTGCCGGTCGTGATCCCGATTGGCGCGGAAGAGAACTTCACGGGCGTGATCGACCTCATCGTGATGAAGTCGATCATCTGGGACGAAGCCTCCCAGGGCATGAAATTCGAGTATCAGGACATCCCTGCCGAGCTGCGGGCCGAGGCCGACAAGTGGCGCGAGAACCTGGTCGAGGCCGCCGCCGAAGCCAGCGAAACGCTGATGAACAAGTACCTGGAATCGGGTGAGCTGACCGAGGCCGAGATCATCCACGGCATTCGCACGCGCACCATTGCGGCCGAGATCCAGCCGATGTTCTGCGGCACCGCCTTCAAGAACAAGGGCGTGCAGCGCATGCTCGACGGCGTCATCGACTTCATGCCCTCGCCAGTGGACATTCCGCCGGTGCCGGGCACCGATGACGACGAGAAGCCGGCCGAGCGCCGGGCCGCCGACGACGAGAAGTTCGCCGCACTGGCATTCAAGCTGATGACCGACCCCTACGTCGGCCAGCTGACCTTCGTTCGCGTGTACTCAGGCGTCCTCAAGTCGGGGGACTCTGTCTACAACCCGATCCGAGGCAAGAAGGAGCGCATCGGCCGCATCCTCCAGATGCACGCCAACCAGCGTGAAGAGATCAAGGAGATCCTGGCCGGCGACATCGCCGCCTGCGTGGGTCTGAAGGAAGTCACGACGGGCGAAACGCTGTGCGACCCCGAGGCCGTGATCACGCTTGAGCGCATGGTCTTCCCGGAGCCCGTGATCAGCCAGGCCGTCGAGCCGAAGACCAAGGCCGACCAGGAGAAGATGGGCGTTGCGCTCGGTCGCCTGGCCGCCGAGGATCCCAGCTTCCGTCTGCGAACCGACGAAGAGAGCGGCCAGACCATCATCTCCGGCATGGGCGAATTGCACCTGGAGATCATCGTCGACCGCATGAAGCGCGAGTTCGGCGTCGAGGCCAACGTCGGCAAGCCGCAGGTGGCTTACCGCGAGACCATCCGCAAGCCGGTCAGCGACGTCGAAGGCAAGTTCGTTCGCCAGTCCGGCGGCAAGGGCCAGTACGGCCACGTCGTCCTGAAGATCGAGCCGCAGGAGCCGGGCAAGGGCTTTGAGTTCGTCGACGCGATCAAAGGCGGCGTTGTTCCGCGCGAGTTCATTCCCGCCGTCAAGAAGGGCATTGAGGACACGCTGCCGAACGGCGTGCTTGCCGGCTACCCCGTCGTCGACGTCAAGGTGTCGCTGACCTTCGGCTCGTACCACGAGGTCGACTCGAACGAAAACGCGTTCAAGATGGCAGCGTCGATGGGCTTCAAGGACGGCTGCCGCAAGGCCAGCCCGGTGATCCTGGAACCGATGATGGCGGTTGAAGTCGAGACCCCGGAAGACTACGCCGGTTCGGTGATGGGCGACCTGTCCAGCCGCCGTGGCATGGTCCAGGGCATGGACGACATGCCCGGCGGTGGCAAGGTCATCAAGGCCGAGGTTCCGCTGTCCGAGATGTTCGGCTACTCGACGACGCTGCGCAGCATGAGCCAGGGCCGCGCCACGTACACGATGGAGTTCAAGCACTACGCCGAGGCGCCCAAGAACGTCGCCGACGCCATCATCACCGCGCGCGGCAAGTAACGCGCCACATACGCGGCAAGCGTTTCGTACCGGTCTTCGGCCCTTCCTGCGGGAAGGCGGCCCCGCTGCCAGTGGCGGGGCGACGCGCGGAGACCTTAAACACCCACTGGCATCGTTCTTTCGATTCGGAGCTTTTCAGAAATGGCCAAAGGCAAATTCGAGCGCACCAAGCCGCACGTCAACGTCGGCACCATCGGTCACGTGGACCATGGCAAGACCACGCTGACGGCGGCGATCACGACCATCCTGGCCGCCAAGTTCGGCGGCGAGGCCAAGGCTTACGACCAGATCGACGCCGCCCCCGAAGAAAAGGCGCGCGGCATCACGATCAACACCGCCCACGTCGAGTACGAGACCGCCAACCGGCACTACGCCCACGTGGACTGCCCCGGCCACGCCGACTACGTCAAGAACATGATCACCGGTGCCGCCCAGATGGACGGCGCGATCCTGGTCTGCTCGGCCGCCGACGGCCCCATGCCCCAGACCCGCGAGCACATCCTGCTGGCCCGTCAGGTCGGCGTGAAGTACATCATCGTCTTCCTGAACAAGTGCGACATGGTCGACGACGCCGAGCTGCTCGAGCTCGTCGAGATGGAAGTGCGCGAACTCCTGGACAAGTACGACTTCCCCGGCGACAAGACCCCCATCGTCCACGGCAGCGCCAAGCTCGCCATGGAAGGCGACAAGGGCGAGCTCGGCGAGCAGGCCATCATGAAGCTCGCCGACGCGCTCGACAGCTACATCCCCACCCCCGAGCGCGCCGTCGACGGCGCGTTCCTGATGCCCGTCGAAGACGTGTTCTCGATCTCCGGCCGCGGCACCGTCGTCACCGGCCGCGTCGAGCGCGGGATCATCAAGGTCGGCGAGGAAATCGAGATCGTAGGCATCCGCGCCACGCAAAAGACCACCTGCACGGGCGTGGAGATGTTCCGCAAGCTGCTCGACCAGGGTCAGGCCGGCGACAACGTCGGCATCCTGCTGCGCGGCACCAAGCGCGAGGACGTCGAGCGCGGCCAGGTGCTGTGCAAGCCCGGCAGCGTCAAGCCGCACACCCACTTCACTGCCGAGATCTACGTCCTGTCCAAGGAAGAAGGCGGCCGTCACACGCCGTTCTTCAACAACTACCGCCCGCAGTTCTACTTCCGCACCACCGACGTCACCGGTGCCGTCGAGCTGCCCAAGGACAAGGAAATGGTCATGCCCGGCGACAACGTCAGCATCACCGTCAAGCTCATCAACCCCATCGCCATGGAAGAAGGCCTTCGCTTCGCCATCCGTGAAGGCGGTCGCACCGTCGGCGCTGGCGTCGTCGCCAAGATCATCGAATAAGGACCGGACGCCATGAGCACCAAGCAGAAGATCCGGATCCGCCTGAAGGCCTTCGACTACAAGCTGATCGATCAGTCGGCGCTGGAGATCGTCGAGACCGCCAAGCGCACCGGCGCCATCGTTCGCGGCCCGGTGCCGCTGCCGACGCGCATGGAGCGTTTCGACATCCTGCGCTCGCCGCACGTCAACAAGACCAGCCGCGACCAGTTCGAGATCCGCACCCACCAGCGCTTGATGGACATCGTCGACCCGACCGACAAGACCGTGGACGCGCTGATGAAGCTCGACCTCCCGGCCGGTGTGGACGTCGAAATCAAGCTCCAGTAAGCACAACGAGGAAACTCGGCTATACTCGCGGGCTTTGCTGCTTTCGGGCGGCAACCGCGATCGGCGGCGCATTCGCGGAGTCCTTCAGGGCTCTCTAATGCGACCGCCGGCCCATCACCCCAACCAATCGATGTTGGGATCGTGAACAAAGGACCCGGCAGTGCGCTCGCGCGCACCAGGGTCGGAGAAGTGTCATGAGTCTGAGCGAACAGCTCGGCTTGCTCGGCCGCAAGGTCGGCATGATGCGCGTCTTCACCGACGATGGCGACACCATCCCGGTGACGGTGCTCGACGTGTCGAACAACCGCGTCACGCAGGTCAAGACCACCGCCACCGACGGCTACAACGCGCTGCAGGTGGCATTTGGCTCGCGCAAGGCGAGCCGCATCAGCAAGCCGGAAGCCGGTCATCTGGCAAAGGCCGCCGTTGAGCCGGCCGAGGTGCTGAAGGAATTCCGCGTCAGCGCCGACGTCGCCGGCCAGTACGCGCCCGGCGCCGCCGTTCCGGTGAGCATCTTTGCGGCCGGCCAGCACGTCGACGTGCAGGGTACGAGCATCGGCAAGGGTTTCGCCGGCACCATTAAGCGTCACAACTTCAGTTCGCAGCGCGCGTCGCACGGTAACAGCCGCTCGCACAACGTGCCGGGCTCGATCTCGATGGCGCAGGATCCGGGCCGTGTGTTCCCGGGGAAGAAGATGACCGGCCACATGGGCGACGAAACCGTCACGACCCAGAACCTGGACATCGTGCGCATCGACGAAGCGCGTTCACTGCTGCTGGTCCGCGGCGCTGTCCCGGGCCACAAGAACGGCCACGTGGTCGTTCGCCCGGCGGTGAAGGCGCGTGTGCGCAAGACCGTCGCTGCCGGCGTGCCGGCGGCGCCTGCCAAGGGAGCCAAGTGATGCAACTCGAGCTCCTGAACGACCAGGGACAGGCCACCGCCAAGGTGGACGCACCCGACACCGTGTTCGCCCGCGACTATAACGAAGCGCTGGTGCACCAGATCGTCGTTGCGTACCAGGCCAACGCGCGCCAGGGCACCCGTGCCCAGCTCGACCGCGGCGAGGTCAAGCACTCGACCAAGAAGCCGTTTCGCCAGAAGGGCACGGGCCGCGCCCGCGCCGGCATGACCAGCTCGCCGCTGTGGCGTGGCGGCGGCCGCATCTTCCCGAACCGGCCGGACGAAAACTTCGCCCACAAGGTCAACAAGAAGATGTACCGCGCTGGTATGGCCGCGATCCTGTCGCAGCTGGCACGCGATGGTCGGCTGGCCGTGGTCGACGGCATTGCGCTGGAAGCCCCGAAAACCAAGCTGCTCGCGGCCAAGTTCAAGGCCATGGGCTTTGAGTCGGTGATGGTGATCGCCGACACGATCGACGAGAACCTGCACCTGGCGAGCCGCAACCTCGCCAACGCACTGGTCGTCGAACCGCGCTACGTCGATCCACTGTCGCTGATCTTCTACAAGAAGGTCCTGGTGACCAAGGCAGCGATCGAGCAGCTCAAGGAGATGTTCGCATGAGCGGCGCAGCACAGAAATTCGACGAAGGCCGGCTGGCCCAGGTGCTGGTGGCACCGATCATCTCCGAGAAGGCCACGCGCATCGGCGAGAAGCACAACCAGGTCCTGTTCAAGGTCCTGCGCGACGCCAGCAAGCCTGAGATCAAGGCCGCCGTCGAGCTGATGTTCAAGGTCCAGGTCGCATCGGTCTCGACGCTGGTGCAAAAGGGCAAGGCCAAGCGATTCGGCCGCAACTTCGGTCGCCGCGACCACGTCAAGAAGGCGTACGTGTCGCTGAAGGCCGGCCAGGAGCTCAACTTCTCCGGGGAGGCCGCGTAATGGCCGTCGTCAAAGTCAAGCCCACTTCGCCCGGCCGACGTGCCGTTGTCAAGGTGGTGCACAAGCACCTGCACAAGGGCAAGCCCGAGGCTTCGCTGCTCGAGCCCCAGATGCAGAAGGCCGGCCGCAACAACAACGGCCACATCACGATGCGCCACAAGGGCGGTGGTCACAAGCACCACTACCGCGTGGTCGACTTCCGTCGCAACAAGGACGGCATCCCCGCAAAGGTCGAACGCATCGAATACGACCCGAACCGCACCGCCCACATCGCGTTGCTGTGCTACGCCGATGGCGAGCGCCGCTATATCGTGGCGCCGCGCGGTGTCGAGGCTGGCGCCACGCTTCTGAGCGGTGCGGAGGCCCCGATCAAGGCGGGCAACACGCTGCCCATCCGCAACATCCCGGTTGGCTCGACGATCCATTGCGTCGAGATGCTGCCTGGCAAGGGCGCGCAGATCGCGCGCTCGGCCGGCACCAGTGTCACGCTGATGGCCCGCGAAGGCATCTACGCCCAGGTCCGACTGCGTTCGGGTGAAGTGCGCAAGATCCACATCGACTGCCGCGCGACGATTGGCGAAGTCAGCAACGAAGAGCACAGCCTGCGCCAGTACGGCAAGGCCGGTGCGATCCGCTGGAAGGGCATCCGCCCGACGGTCCGCGGTGTGGCGATGAACCCGGTTGACCATCCGCACGGCGGCGGCGAAGGCCGTACCGGCGAGGCACAGCCCCAGGTGTCGCCGTGGAACACGCTGACCAAGGGCTACCGCACGCGCAGCAACAAGCGCACGCAGACGTTCATCGTCTCGCGTCGCAAGAAGTGAGGCCCTGAGAGACCACCATGGCACGTTCACTCAAGAAGGGTCCCTTCGTGGACCAGCACCTGATGGCCAAGGTCGAGAAGGCCAGCGCCATCAAGGACAAGAAGCCGATCAAGACCTGGTCGCGTCGCAGCACCATCCTGCCCGAGTTCATCGGACTGACGGTGGCGGTGCACAACGGCAAGCAGCATGTACCCGTGTACGTGACCGACCAGATGGTCGGTCACAAGCTCGGCGAGTTCGCGATGACGCGCCTGTTCAAGGGCCATCCCGCGGACAAGAAGGCCAAGAAGTAAGGAGCGCACGAACATGGAAACCACTGCCAGCGTGCGCGGCGTCCGCCTCAGCGTGGACAAGGGCCGGCTCGTCGCGGACATGATCCGCGGCAAGAAGGTCGCCCAGGCGATCGACATCCTGAGCTTCACGTCCAAGAAGGCCGCCGGGATCGTCAAGAAGGCGGTCGAAAGCGCGGTTGCCAACGCCGAGCACAACGACGGCGCCGACGTCGACGAGTTGAAGATCAAGTCCATCTACGTCGAGCAAGGTGCGACGCTGCGCCGGTTCGCCGCCCGGGCCAAAGGCCGCGGGGCGCGCATCAGCAAGCCCACCTGCCACATCTACGTGACGGTCGGGAACTGAGGAAAAACGATGGGACAAAAAATCCACCCGACCGGCTTCCGCCTGAGCGTCACGCGCGCCTGGCAGAGCCGCTGGTTCGCGAACAACCGCAACTTCGCCACGATGTTGGCCGAGGACCTGCAGGTTCGTGACTACCTCAAGACCAAGCTCAAGAACGCCGCCGTCTCGCGGATCCTCATCGAGCGCCCGGCCAAGAACGCCCGCATCACGATCTACTCCGCCCGTCCGGGCGTCGTGATCGGCAAGAAGGGCGAGGACATCGAGAACCTGAAGGCCGAACTGGCCAAGCGCCTGGGCGTTCCGGTCGCGGTCAACATCGAAGAGATCCGCAAGCCCGAGGTCGACGCCCAGTTGATCGCCGAGTCGATCACGCAGCAGCTCGAGAAGCGCATCATGTTCCGCCGTGCCATGAAGCGCGCGATGCAGAACGCGATGCGACTCGGTGCCCAGGGCATCAAGATCATGAGCGCCGGACGACTGAACGGAATCGAAATCGCGCGCACCGAGTGGTACCGCGAAGGCCGGGTGCCGCTGCACACGCTGAAGGCCGACATCGACTACGGATTCAGCGAGGCCAAGACGACCTACGGCGTCATCGGCGTCAAGGTCTGGGTCTATCGCGGTGACCGCCTGGCAAACGGCGAGGCGCCACAGCTGCCCAAGACCGACGCCGACAACGAGCGCCGCGACCGCCGTGGCCCGCGCCCTGGCGGCCCGGCAGGCGACCGCCCCGGCCGCGGTGCGCCGCGTGGCGACCGTGGAGCCCCCCGTACCGATGCCGCGCCGGCCGCAGCCGCGCCCACCGGTGACGCCCCGCGTACGCCCGCAGTCAAGCGCGTGCGCCGCGCCACCCCGGCGACCCCGGTGGCTGGCGAGAGCAAAGGAGAGTAAACCGTGCTGCAACCCACCCGCCGCAAGTTCCGCAAGGAACAGAAGGGCCGCAACACCGGCGTCGCCACCCGTGGCGCCAACGTGTCGTTCGGTGAGTTCGGTCTGAAGGCCACCGAGCGAGGCCGCATCACCGCGCGCCAGATCGAGGCCGCGCGCCGTGCGATCAGCCGCCACATCAAGCGTGGCGGTCGGATCTTCATCCGCATCTTCCCCGACAAGCCGATCTCGCAGAAGCCGGCCGAAGTCCGCATGGGCAACGGCAAGGGCAACCCCGAGTACTACGTCGCCGAGATCGTGCCGGGCAAGGTCCTGTACGAGATCAACGGCGTGCCTGAACAACTCGCCCGCGAGGCCTTCCAGCTCGCCTCCGCCAAGCTGCCCCTGCGCACGACCTTCGTCGCTCGCCAGGTCGGCACCTGAGGACGCCCGCCGCCATGAAAAAAACCGCCGCCCGCACCGCCGAGCTCCGCGCCAAGGACACCGCCGCGCTGGAGAAGGAAGTGACCGATCTGCTGAAGGCCCATTTCGGCCTGCGCATGCAGAAGGCCACCCAGCAACTCGCCAATGCCACCCAGCTCGGCCGTACCCGCCGCGACATCGCGCGTGTCAAGACCGTGTTGGCCGAGAAGAAGAAGGCCGCCCAATGAGCGAAGTCAGCACCCCCGCCGTCGCCGCAAAGAATACGCGGACGCTCGTCGGCCGCATCGTCAGCGACAAGCGCGCCAAGACCGTGACCGTGCTGGTCGAGCGCCGTGCCGCGCACGAGCTCTACGGCAAGATCGTCGCCCGCTCCCGCAAGTACCACGCCCACGACGAAAAGGGCGAATACAAGATGGGTGACGTGGTCGAGATCGCCGAGGGCCGTCCGATCAGCAAGACCAAGAGCTGGACTGTGACCCGCCTGGTCGAGAAGGCCAGCCTGGTCTGACCGGAACGGCTGACCGCCGCGAATCCCCCTGTCTCGACAGGGAACGGCCGGAGCTTCGAAACTCCGGCCGTTTTTGTCTTGTGCACGAAGCACTCACGAGGAGAGACCCCATGCTGAAAGTCGGAGACAAGCTGCCCGCGGGCACCTTGAGCGAGTTCGTCGAGGTAGAGGGCAATGGCTGCTCGATCGGTCCGAACGCGTTTGACATCGAGAAGAGCACCGCCGGCAAGACGGTCGCGATCTTCGCCCTGCCGGGTGCGTACACGCCGACCTGCTCGGCCAAGCACGTGCCAGGGTACGTTGAACACGCCGAGGCCCTGAAAGCTGCCGGTGTCGACGAGATCTGGTGCCTTTCCGTCAACGACGCCTTCGTCATGGGCGCGTGGGGCCGCGACCAGAAGACGGGGGGCAAGGTTCGCATGATGGCCGATGGCTCGGCCGCATTCACGCAGGCCGTCGGCTTGACACTGGACCTGACCTCGCGCGGCATGGGTCTGCGCTCGAACCGCTATTCGATGCTCGTCAAGGACGGCGTCGTGGCGACGCTGAACATCGAAGGCCCGGGCAAGTTCGAGGTCAGCGACGCCGCCACGATGCTGGCGCAGGCACAACAGAACCGCTGATCGACAACGGAACGTCTTGCTTTTCGGCCCTTGGGCTTGACGGCCCGTCGAAACGCAAGTCATAATCGCAGGCTTTTCCGCTATCAGGCTATTGCCACTCGGCAAATGGTCGTCCAGCGGATCTCACCCACCCACGGGCCCAAGACTACCGGGGCTGAGCGCTGTCCAGTACAGCGCTCGAAGCGCCGGCAAGTTGGGGAAGACACATGATCCAAATGCAATCGCGGCTCGACGTGGCCGACAACACGGGCGCGAAGTCCGTCATGTGCATCAAGGTGCTCGGCGGCTCCAAGCGTCGTTATGCCGGCATCGGTGACGTCATCAAGGTCTCGATCAAGGAAGCCGCGCCGCGAGGCCGCGTCAAGAAGGGCGAGATCTACAACGCCGTTGTCGTGCGCACCGCCAAGGGCGTGCGCCGCCAGGACGGCTCGCTGATCAAGTTCGACGGCAATGCAGCTGTGCTGCTGAACGCCAAACTCGAACCCATCGGCACCCGCATCTTCGGGCCTGTGACGCGCGAGTTGCGCAGCGAGCGCTTCATGAAGATTGTTTCCCTCGCCCCAGAAGTCATCTGAAGGTGCTCTGAGATGAACAAGATCAAAACCGGCGACCAGGTTGTCGTCACCACCGGCCGCGACAAAGGCAAACGCGGCAAGGTCACCCAGCGCATTGATGCCGATCTGATCGTCGTCGAAGGCGTGAACATCGTGAAGAAGCACGTCAAGCCGAACCCTCTGAAGGGCACGACTGGCGGCATCGTCGAGAAGACCATGCCGATCCAGCAAAGCAACGTCGCGATCTTCAACCCAGCCACCGGCAAGGGCGACCGTGTCGGCATCAAGCTGCTTGACGGCGGGAAGAAGGTCCGCGTGTTCAAGTCCAGTGGCGACGAGATCAAGGCGTAATCGAGATGGCAACCAAGAAGCAAGGCGAAGGCACGCCCAAGGCCGCGAAGGCTGAAAAGGCGGACAAGGGCGCGAAGGCATCAGCCGTTGCCGTTGCCGCGGTGTCCACTGCCGGTGCAGGCGGCTCGGCCCGTCTGCAGGGCATCTATCGCGACAAGATCGTCCCCGAACTGATGGCCAAGTTCGGCTACAGCTCCGTGATGCAGGTGCCGCGCCTGCAGAAGATCACGCTCAACATGGGCGTCAGCGAGGCCGTCGCCGACAAGAAGGTGATGGACAACGCCGTCAGCGACCTGACCAAGATCGCCGGCCAGAAGCCCGTCGTCACCAAGAGCAAGAAGCCGATCGCGGGCTTCAAGATCCGCGACGGCGTGCCCATCGGAACCATGGTCACTCTGCGTGGCGTGCGCATGTACGAATTCCTGGACCGTTTCGTCACCGTGGCGCTGCCCCGTGTTCGTGACTTCCGGGGCATCAGCGGACGCAGCTTCGACGGCCGGGGCAACTACAACATCGGCGTCAAGGAACAGATCATCTTCCCCGAGATCGAGTACGAAAAGATCGATGCCATCCGTGGCATGAACATCTCGATCACGACCAGCGCCAAGAGCGACGATGAGTGCAAGGCCCTTCTGACGGCCTTCCGCTTCCCGTTCAAGAACTGAAGGCTCGGATTCGACCATGGCAAAAACCTCCATCAAGCAGCGCGAGGCCAAGCGCGAGAAGCTGGTCGCCAAGTACAAGCCCAAGTACGACGCACTGAAGGCCACCATCGCCGATACCGGCAAGAGCGACGACGAGCGCTATGCGGCCCGACTCGAGCTGCAACAGCTTCCGCGCAATGCCTACCCGACGCGTTTGCGCAACCGCTGCGCGTTGACGGGCCGCGCTCGCGGCACGTTCCGCAAGTTCGGTCTGGCGCGCAACAAGATCCGTGAGCTCGCCTTCAAGGGCGACATCCCCGGCGTGGTCAAGGCCAGCTGGTAAGCGCTCGAGGATCAGGAGAACACCCATGAGCATGAGTGACCCCATCGCCGACATGCTGACCCGCATCCGCAATGGTCAGATGGTCGACAAGGCCAAGGTGACGATGCCGTCTTCGAAACTGAAGGTGGCCATCGCGCAGGTTCTGAAGGACGAGGGCTACATCGACGGCTTCGCGATCAAGAGCGACGCCGGCAAGGCCGAGCTCGAGATCGCGCTGAAGTACTACGCCGGCCGCCCGGTGATCGAGCGCATCGAGCGCGTCAGTCGCCCGGGCCTTCGCGTTTACCGCGGCCGCGGGACCCTGCCCCAGGTCATGAATGGCCTGGGTGTGGCGATCGTGACCACGCCTCAGGGCGTGATGACCGACCGCAAGGCGCGCGCCACCGGAATCGGCGGCGAAGTGCTCTGCTACGTTGCTTGATCGGGAGGCACCAAGAATGTCCCGCGTAGGAAAGATGCCCGTCGCCGTGCCCAAGGGTGTGGACGTCGCGATCACGGCCGACCAGATCGTCGTCAAGGGCAGCAACGGCACGCTGACGCGCCCGCTGAACGCCCTGGTCACGGTCAAGTCGGAAGACGGCAAGCTGATGCTCGCTCCGGCCAACGACAGCGCCGCCGCCAACGCGATGAGCGGCACCATGCGTGCCCTGATCGCCAACATGGTCGGCGGTGTGAGCAAGGGCTTCGAGAAGAAGCTGTCCCTGGTCGGCGTTGGATTCCGCGCCCAGGCCGCCGGACAGAAGCTGACGCTGCAGATCGGCTTCTCGCACCCCGTTGTCAAGGACATGCCCGAAGGCGTGAAGGTGGCCACCCCGACTCAGACCGAGATCGTGATCTCCGGCGCAGACCGCCAGGCCGTCGGCCAGGCTGCCGCCGAGGTGCGCGCGTTCCGGCCGCCCGAACCCTACAAGGGCAAGGGCATCCGGTACACCGGTGAGCGCGTGGTGCTCAAGGAAACCAAGAAGAAGTAAGGGGCGCGACACCATGAGCCTGATCAAGAAAGAGCAGCGTCTGCGCCGTGCGCGCCAGACCCGGGTCCGCATCGCGACGCAAGGCGTTGCGCGGCTCTCCGTACACCGCACCAACCTGCACATCTACGCCCAGGTCATCAGTGGCGATGGTGCGCAGATCCTGGCCAGCGCGTCGACTGCCGAGAAGGATGTTCGCGACCAGCTCGGCGTTGCCGGCAAGGGTGGCAACGCCGCTGCCGCGACACTGATCGGCAAGCGCATCGCCGAGAAGGCCAAGGCCGCCGGCATCGACAAGGTGGCCTTCGACCGCGCGGGTTTTGCGTACCACGGTCGTGTCAAGGCACTGGCCGAGGCTGCGCGCGAAGCCGGCCTGCAGTTCTGACACTGCGCGCCGCACCCCCAGATTCACAGGAACATCCGCGATGGCAAAGTTCACTCCCCGCGCCCAGCCCGAAGCCAACGACGACGGTCTGAAGGAAAAGATGATCGCGGTCAACCGCGTCACCAAGGTCGTCAAGGGCGGCCGTACCCTCAGCTTTGCTGCGCTGACGGTTGTCGGAGACGGCGATGGCCGCATCGGCATGGGCAAGGGCAAGGCCAAGGAAGTGCCGGTCGCCGTGCAGAAGGCGATGGACGCCGCTCGCCGCAACATGGTCAAGGTCAGCCTCAAGAACGGCAGCGTTCACCACAACGTGCGCGGCGAGCATGGTGCAGCCAAGGTGCTGATGGCACCAGCGCCCGCCGGCACCGGCATCATTGCCGGTGGCCCGATGCGCGCCGTGTTCGAGGTGATGGGTGTGACCGACATCGTCGCCAAGAGCCTGGGCTCGACCAATCCGTACAACATGGTTCGCGCCACACTCGATGCGCTGAAGCGCTCGACCACGCCGGCCGAGGTCGCCGCCAAGCGCGGCAAGACCGTCGAGCAGATCTTCAACTGAGATCCAAGCCCGACCGACGCCCAGACGCGAAAACGAGGATTCCCATGTCTGACAAGAAGACGCTGACCGTCAAGCTCGTCAAGAGCGTTGCCGGCACCCGCGAAGACCACCGCGCCACCGTGCGCGGCCTGGGCCTTCGAAAGCTCAACAGCTCCCGCACGCTCGAGGACACTCCGGCGGTGCGCGGCATGATCAACAAGGTTTCGTACCTGGTGCAGGTGCTCTGATGGAACTCAACGGCATTCAGCCCGCAACGGGCAGCAAGAAGGCGCGTCGCCGCGTCGGCCGGGGCATTGGCTCGGGCCTGGGCAAAACCGCCGGCCGTGGTCACAAGGGTCAGAAGAGCCGCGCCGGTGGCTACCACAAGGTCGGCTTCGAGGGCGGCCAGATGCCGCTGCAACGCCGGCTGCCCAAGCGTGGCTTCAAGTCCGCCGCACTCAAGTACAACGGCGAAGTGACACTCACGGACCTGAACAAGCTTGGCGCGGAAGAGATCGACCTGATCACGCTCAAGGCCGCTGGCCTCGTGCGCGATCTGATCAAGCATGTCAAGGTCATCAAGACCGGCGAGCTGTCGCGCAAGGTCGTGCTGAAGGGCATTACCGCGACCGCGGGTGCCAAGGCGGCGATCGAGGCCGCCGGCGGTTCGGTCCAGGCCTGAAGCGGCAAGGGCTGAAAGAGGAACACCCCGAGCGTGGCTACTTCCGCGTCCCAGCTGGCCAAGAGCGGCAAGTTCGGCGATCTGCGCAAGCGGATCGTCTTCCTGCTGCTCGCCCTGGTGGTCTACCGAATCGGCACCCATGTGCCGGTGCCCGGTATCGACCCGAACCAGATGGCCGAGCTGTTCAAGAGCCAGGGCGGCGGCATCCTGAACCTGTTCAACATGTTCAGCGGTGGCGCCCTGTCCCGCTTCTCCGTCTTTGCGCTGGGCATCATGCCGTACATCAGCGCGAGCATCATCATCCAGCTGATGACCTACGTGGTCCCGTCGCTGGAAGCGCTGAAGAAGGAAGGCGAAGCGGGCCGACGCAAGATCACGCAGTACACGCGTTACAGCACCTTGGTGCTCGCGATCTTCCAGTCCGGGAGCATCGCCGCAGCGCTTCAGCAATCTCCTGGACTGGTGCTGAACCCGGGCGGCGGCTTTGTGTTCACCGCGGTCGTCAGTCTGGTGGCCGGCACCATGTTCCTGATGTGGTTGGGCGAGCAGATCACCGAGCGTGGCCTTGGCAACGGGATCTCGATCCTGATTTTTGCGGGAATCGTCGCAGGCCTGCCCAGTGCACTCGGTGGTCTGTTCGAGTTGGTGCGTACGGGTGCAATGGGCATTCCGACGCTGCTGCTGATCAGTGTCCTGGTGGTTGGCGTGACCTGGCTGGTCGTCTTCGTGGAGCGTGGCCAGCGCAAGATCCTGGTCAACTACGCCAAGCGCCAGGTCGGCAACAAGGTCTACGGGGGCAGCAGTTCACACCTGCCGCTGAAGCTGAACATGGCCGGCGTGATTCCGCCCATCTTTGCCAGCTCGATCATCCTGCTCCCGGCCACGATCGTCGGCTGGTTCGCAGCAAGCGAAGGCATGCGCTGGCTGCGTGACTTGTCGTCGATGCTGTCGCCGGGCCAGCCGATCTACGTCCTGCTGTACGCGGGCATGATCATCTTCTTCTGCTTCTTCTACACGGCGCTGGTGTTCAACAGCCGCGAGACCGCCGACAACCTGAAGAAGAGCGGCGCGTTCATCCCTGGCATTCGTCCGGGCGACCAGACCGCTCGCTACATCGACAAGATCCTCGGCCGGTTGACGTTGGTGGGGGCGGTGTACATCACCGCCGTCTGCTTGCTGCCGGAATTCCTGACCCTTCGCTACAACGTGCCGTTCTATTTCGGCGGCACGTCGTTGCTGATCATCGTCGTCGTTACGATGGATTTCTGGGCTCAGGTTCAAAGTTATGTGATGAGTCAGCAGTACGAGAGCCTGCTCAAGAAAGCAAATTTCAAGACCACCTGACGCTGCGATGGCAAAGGACGACGTCATCCAGATGCAGGGGGAGATTCTCGAGAGCCTCCCCAACGCCACGTTCCGCGTGAAGCTCGAAAACGGGCACGTGGTTCTGGGCCATATTTCCGGCAAGATGCGGATGCACTACATCCGAATCCTGCCGGGCGACAAGGTCACGGTGGAGTTGACCCCCTACGACTTGTCTCGGGCACGCATCGTGTTCCGCGCCAAGTGAGATTGCCAAGGATCGCAAGGAGAAGACCATGAAGGTCGCCGCATCGGTGAAGAAAATGTGCCGGAACTGCAAGATCATCCGCCGCAAGGGTGTGGTGCGCGTGATCTGTACGGATCCGCGTCACAAGCAGCGTCAAGGCTGATTCAGGGTTTCGAGGAAAGAACATGGCACGCATCGCCGGTATCAACATCCCGCCGCACAAACACGCCGAAATCGGCCTCACGTCGATCTACGGCATTGGCCGCTCGACGGCGCAGAAGATCTGCGACAAGGTCGGCATCGCCCATTCGAAGAAGATCAAGGACCTCACCGACGCCGATCTGGAAAAGATCCGCGACGAGATCGGTCGCATGACCATCGAAGGCGACCTGCGGCGCGAACTGTCGATCAACATCAAGCGCCTGATGGACCTGGGCTGCTACCGCGGTTTCCGTCACCGCCGCGGTCTGCCCGTGCGCGGTCAGCGCACGCGCACCAACGCCCGCACCCGCAAGGGCCCGCGCAAGGGTGCAGCAGCGCTGAAGAAGTGACGCGCGCTCGCGCCGCTCGCGGCGCTGCCGCCTCAGACTGAATTTCGCGAAAGACCGAATCCATGGCCAAAGCCCCCGTCAACAACGCCGCACGGCGCGTCAGCAAGAAGGTTCGCAAGAACATTGCCGACGGCATCGCACACGTGCACGCGTCGTTCAACAACACCATCATCACGATCACCGATCGCCAGGGCGGCTCGCTCGCCTGGGCGTCCAGCGGCGGTCAAGGTTTCAAGGGCTCGCGCAAGAGCACCCCGTTTGCCGCCCAGGTGGCGGCCGAGGTGTGCGGTCGCGCGGCCC
>JAJTGU010000319.1 GCA_021297985.1 Rubrivivax sp. | reverse complement strand
TGGAACACGCACCGCCACATGGAGCTGTACTACGGCGTGAGCGGCAGCGCGCGGGTCCTGCACACCGTGAACCCGCGCCTGCACCCCGACCAGATCGTCTACATCGCCGACCACGCCGAGGACCAGGTGATGTTCTTCGACATGAGCTTCTGGCCGCTGATCCAGGCCGTGGCCGGCCGCACGAAGACGGTGAAGCATTGGGTGGCGATGACCTCGCGGGAGCACATGCCGCCGGTCGCACAGGCGGCCAAGGTGCCGGGGCTGCTGTGCTACGAGGAGCTGCTGGCGCAGAGCAGCGACACCTACGCGTGGCCCGTGTTCGACGAGAACACCGCGAGCAGCCTCTGCTACACCAGCGGCACCACGGGCAACCCCAAGGGCGTGCTCTACAGCCACCGCAGCACGGTGCTGCACACCATGGCCGCCGCCCTGCCCGACTGCCTGGGCTGCCGCGCGGCCGATGCCATCCTGCCGGTGGTGCCGATGTTCCACGTCAACAGCTGGGGCATCGTGTACCTGGCGCCGATGACGGGCGCCAAGCTCGTGCTGCCCGGCCCGGGCCTGGACGGCAAGAGCCTGTACGAGCTGTTCGAGAGCGAGCGCGTCACCATCAGCGCCGGCGTGCCCACCGTGTGGCAGGGCCTGCTCGCGCACGTGGAGGCCAACGGCCTGAAGTTCAGCACCATGCGCAAGAGCGCGATCGGCGGCTCGGCCTGCCCGCCGGCCATGATCCGCAAGTTCCGTGACGACTACGGGGTGCGCGTGCTGCACGCCTGGGGCATGACGGAGATGAGCCCGATCGGCACCGTCGCGGCCTTCAAGGCGCAGCACCACGCGCTCGACGACGAAGGCCAGCTCGCGGTGATGAGCACGCAGGGCCGCGCCGTCTATGGCGTGGACATGAAGATCGTCGGCGAGGATGGCGCCGAGCTGCCCTGGGATGGCAAGGCCTCGGGCGACCTGCTGGTGCGCGGGCCCTGGATCATCGACACCTACTTCAAGGGCGAGGGCGGCAACCCGCTCGCGAAGGACGCCGAGGGCAACGGCTGGTTCCCCACCGGCGACGTGGCCAAGATCACGCCCGAGGGCTACATGGTGATCACCGACCGCAGCAAGGACGTCATCAAGAGCGGCGGCGAGTGGATCGGCTCGATCGATCTCGAGAACATCGCGATGGCGCACCCGGCGGTGGCCATGGCGGCCTGCATCGCCGCGCACCACCCCAAGTGGGACGAGCGGCCGCTGCTGGTGGTGGTGAAGAAGCCTGAGGCGGAGGTCACGCGCGAGGAGCTGCTGGCCTTCTACGAGGGCAAGATCGCCAAGTGGTGGACCCCTGACGACGTGGTGTTCACCGACGCCATCCCGCTGGGCGCCACCGGCAAGATGCAGAAGAACAAGCTGCGCGAACGGTTCAAGGAGCACCGTTTGCCGCTCGCGTGAAGCGACGCGCCGAGGTCGCAGGACTTGGCGCTCGCCCTGGCCATGGTCACCGGGCGCATGTGCGACCGTCTCGTGCCCATTCGGCTCGCCTTGCGCGATTGCCCGGGCGATGGCCTGCCTTTTTGGGCAGGCCCGCTCGGTGTCAACCCGTGGCCCATGCCCTCATCGGCCTGATGTCTGACCGTTGGCGTGTGCCCTCCCTTGCAGGACCGGCCATGAGTGAATGAGGGGTCTCCGAACTCAAGCTGTGGCAGCTAGGGCGCGGACGGCGATGAAGCGGCGGACGGCGCGGCGGGCGGCGGCACCCGGCGGTGCACCAGCGCGAACATCTGAGGGGTGAAGGCGAAGGCCAGCACGGTCGACAAGGCCACCCCACCCGCGACGGCCATGGCGAAGGGCGGCCAGAACCCGCCGCCCGCCAGGATCAGCGGCAGGAAGCCCCCCACCGTGGTCAGCGTGGTCGACAGGATGTGGCGGGTGGACCCCATCACCACCTCGGTCATCGCTGCGCAGTCGCCAGCGGCGGCTCGCGGGTCTTGCTGCAGAGCCGACAGGACGATGATCGCCGCGTTCACCGACACGCCGATCGAGCCGATCACACCGATCACTGCAGTGATCCCGAACGGATAGTCGAAGATCGCCAGTGCGAGGATCGACAAGCCCGCCGACAGACCCGCCACCGCAAAGGTGATCGCTGAGAGCCGGAACGAGTCGAACGAGAGCACCACGGTGGCCACCGACAGGGTGACGATCAGTCCGATCGAAGCCATCAGGTTGTCCACGGTCTGCGAACGTTCGTCGGCATCGCCCCCGATCTGCAACGTCACGCCGGGGGGCAGGACGAATCCTGCCTGGGCCAGCGCGGCCTCGGCCTGGGCCTGGGCCGCCTGGGGCAGCACCTCGGGCGCCACGAAAGCCTGCACGGTGTTCACCCGGTCACCGTTCTGGCGGCTGATCGCGGTTTCCGAAGGCACCAGCGTCAGCGTGGCGAGGGCCGACAGCGGAACTTGCGGCACCGCGCCCTGGGTGTTCGCGCGGGCCGCGGCCCCGGCGGGCAGGATGGGCAGCGTGGCCATCCGCGACAGGTCGCTCCGGATGTCCTCGCCCAGCCGGACGCGCACTGGCAACTCTTCGGTCCCCTCCAGCAGCGCGCCCCCAGTGACGCCCTCCAGTGCGCCTTGCAGCTGCGCCGAGACATCGCCCAGGCTCAGGCCCAGCAGTCGCGCCGCGGCTTCGTCCACGTCGACCCGCACCTCGGGCGCAGCGCCTTCCATCTGGGTGCGCACCTGTGTCAGCGCCGGCACCGCAAGCAAAATGCTGCGAATGTCGTCACCGGCGCGGCGCAGTGCCACAACATCCTGCCCGACCAGGCGCAGCTCCACCGGTGCATCCACAGGCGGGCCTTGCACCAGCCCGCGCACCAGGATGCGCGCCTGCGGAAACGCCTCGCTCAGAACGGCCTGCAGCGGCCCCAGCAGCGCCGCCGTTGCCGCGGGTGAGGTGGTGGTCACGAGGCCGTGCGCATACTCCGGCGCGTTCTGCCGGCCGCCTACGACGTTGTAGTAGAACGCTGGCGCGCTCTCCCCGGCGACCCACATGGTGCCGGTGATCCGCGCCTCGGTCTTCAGCGCGGCATCGATTTGTTTCACGAGCGCCGTGGTCGTCTCGAGTCCGGTCGCGACGGGCAACTCGACCTCGATGTGGAACTGGTTTCTCTCGACGCCCGGGAAGAACTGGGGCACCAGAGTCGGCATGGCCAGAAACCCCGTCACTGGCAGCACCAGCGCGATGAGGACCGAACCCAGCGGGTTCGCCAGGCTCAGGCGCACGAGCGCTGCAAAGCCGCGCGTCAGTGCGTCGAGCCTCAGCCCGGCACCGCCGCGCGCCGACAGCCACCATCCGGCCATCGCGGGCGTGATCGTCAGTGCGACGATCAGCGACCACGACAGCATCAGCACCACCGCGATGGCGATGGCGCTGATGAAGTCGCCCGCGCCGCCCGGCAGCAGGATCATCGGCACGAACGACAGCACGGTGGTCAGCGTCGACGCCAGAAGCGGCACCGCCAGCCGGCGTACCGCTGCAGACACGGCCTGTCGGCGGTCTCGCCCTTCGGAGAGGCGCGTCTGGACCTCATCGGTCATCACGATGGCGGCGTCGACCAGAAGGCCCAGCGCCACGATGAGGCCGGTGACCGACATCTGGTGCAGAGGCAGCCCGATGAAGCGCATCGTGCCCAGCGTGGCCAGGGTGACCAGCGGCAGCACCAGCGCCACCACCAGCGCTGCCCGCGCGCCCAGCGTCACGAACAGGACACCGATCACCAGAACCATTCCGATCGCCATGTTGACGGCGACATCGGACAAGCGGTCAGCGGTGTAAACGGCCTGATCGAAGACCTGCCTCACTTCAAGCGAGGCTGGCAGGGTGTCGGCGAAGGCGGCGACCCTGGCCTGCAGTCCCTCCATCCACAGGTCGACACGCAGCCCTTCTTCGATCCGTACGCCGATCAGAATCGCCTCCCGTCCATCGACCAGCGCCAGCGCATCGCGTGGTGGGCGCGGGCCGCGCGTCACGTTGGCCACATCACCCACGCGAAGCACGCTGCCTTGGCTGCCCTCGCGCAGCACGATTTCCCGCACGCGGTCCAGCCCCGCAATGTCGCCGGCGAGGTCCAGCACGGCCTCGGTGCCCGGCCCGGTCAGCCGGCCAGCCTGTGCTTTGGCATCGCCTGCAGCCACGGCGCCTGCCACCTCGGACGCGGACAGGCCCAGCGCCGCGGCACGTGCAGGGTCGAGTGCAACCAGCACTTCCTCGGCCGGTAGGCCCCAGATGTCGACGGCCTTGGCCCCGGTCAGGGTACGCAGGCGTTCGGCCAACTCTGCGGCGTGGCGGCCCAGGACCGCAGATGCGGGCGCCATGTCTCCGGCCGGCAAGAGGGCCAGGATCGCGGCGTAAGCGCCTGCCTGTCCGGTTTCCACCTCCGGGGGCAGTGCACCGGGCGGCAGGGGCACGTCGGCCACCTTGTCGCGCACGCGCGACCAGACCTCGGCGATGGCGGCAGGGTCGATCGTCTCGATCAGTTCCACCTCGATCGACGAGATGCCTGTGGCGGAAGTGGAGGACACCGTCATCACCTCGGCGATGGTGCGCAGCTTGTCTTCGAGGGGGCGTGTGACAAGCGCCTCGACTCGGGCAGGATCGGCCCCAGGAAACAGGGTCGTCACCCCAGCCTGCGAATCGGTGATCGACGGGTCTTCCTGCCTCCCCAGAGTCAACAGCGCGGAAATGCCTGCCACGGCGATGACGACCAGCGCCAGGATCACCAGACGGGGGCGGTGGAAGAACAAGGTGTCCATCGCCCTCACCTCGCGCCTGGCAGAACCACGGCCTGCCCGTCTGCCAGGCGGTGGGGGCCCGACAGTACGACCTTCGCCCCTGTGGGAAAGGCGCCGCGTACGAAGACGCGGTCGGTTTCTGCATGGAGCAGTTCCACCGCTTCGCGACGTGTGAACAGTCCCTCAGGCCTGGCGACGACCAGGAACACGGTCCACAGTCCGCGCACGCCCTCCGACAGCGCGGCACGCGGCAGCCAGGCGCCCTCGCCAGACACGCTGCGCGTCAACGTCAGCCGGCCCAGCATGCCCTCGGCCAACCCGGTGGCGCCAGGCACCTCAAACAGGATCGGGATGGTGCGGGTGGCGAGGTCGATGTCGCTTCGGCGATGTCTCACCTTGGCGGGCAGGCTGACGCCGCCCAGGTCCAACGTCACCGCGCTGCCAGGAGGTAGCGCAGCGGCCAGGTCGGGGGGCAAGCCAGCACGGAACCGGGGCGCCCCGCCCTCGAACGCGGTCAGCACGGGCTGCCCGGCGCCAATCCGCGCGCCTTCGTCGAACATGCGGGCGCCGATGCGTGCGGCAAAGGGCGCGCGCAGCACCGCCTTGTCCAGCGCCACCTCCAACGCCTGGATGGCGGCCTCGACCCGCAGGCGTTCGGCTCGCACTTCAGCCAGTCCCAACCGCGCCTCGTCGGCGCGCTGTGTGGAGATGAATTCGCGATCCACCAGCACCCGGGCGCGGGCGACGTTCAGTTCGGCCAGTTCGATGCGGGCGTCGAGCACGGCCAGCGCGGCGACCTGGCCCGCGCGTTCCGCCTGCAAGGATCGGATGTCCAGCCGCGCCAGCACCGCCCCAGCGGACACCGCGTCGCCCTCCTCGACTCTGATCTCGGCCAGCGTGCCACCTGCCTCGAACCCGAGTTCGACTCGCCGAGGCGCTTCGATCCGGCCGGTGAAGGAGACCGTGACCTCATGGTGGGGCTGCAGGACAACGGGCGCGGCTGTCACCGTGACGGGCGATGCGGGGGGTGGTCCCGGCCGTGCGGCGGCGCGTGCCGCCAGAAGCTGCGTGCCGCCCCAGACCAGCGCGGCGGCCAGTGCCACCACCGTCAGCGTGCCTGTGGCTTTGCGAAGCTGGAGCAGGGAACGGCGCAGAAGCGGCGGACGGGCGTCGGCGGTGGGATCGGCGGATGACATCGGCAGGCTCATCTAGGCTCCGGTGAAGTGGCTCGGCAGGGGGCATCCGGGTGCTGTGCCAGGTGGCGCGGTTGGATGGTGCGAGGGCAGGCGCGACGCGTGTTGCGGAGGTGCCGGACCCTGGCCGGCAGGGCTACGCACGGCCGAGGAGGGGCCGTCCTCTGCGGTTGCCGGGTGCGCGCCCAGCCGAGAGGCGCAGACTTCGGCAAGACGAGGCTCAGGCTGCCGGTCTCCTCGGAGAGCCCCTGCTCGACTGCGGCGCCACCGTCCAACGCACAGCCGCGGGCCAACGCGGGCGCGTTCTGTCGTGCGCCGCCGAGGGCGCCGGAGGCGATGGACAACGGCGTCGTGCCGACGCATCGACACGGCGCCGTCTTGGGGCCTGGAGACTTTGGAGCAGCGGGCGGGATGCTCACTTCCGCCCTGAGACTGTGTTTCACGCACTCGAAGGTAGGGCTTGGCGACTTACCGGTTCCTTTCCAGCCTTGAGCAGAAAGCAACGCCCGCCTCGAACCCCTGTACGCGCCGGAATCTGCTGTCCGTGGCCTGCCGGGGCGTCATCGGCGGCCCGCCAGGACCGCTGGACCATCGCTTGCGCGTGGCCTCCCACCTTCGTGCCCCGTTTGGGGCCGGAAAGGAATCGGTAAGTCTCGATGGCTGATGCTGATGAGCCCACAAACTCACCCCAAGTCAACATGACCCGCTTGCACCTCTCCGTCGCCGATCTCACCACAAGGGCAGGAATGCGTCTTCTCGCAAGGCGGACCATGCTCTGTCTCGCATTTGCCGCCTCGGCTTCCATGGCCAACGCGCAGGAAGACGCTCATGGGAAGACGGCCCAATGGGCTCTTGGGGCCGCCGTACGTGCTGAGCAAGAGCTGTACAAGGGCACTGGGAGCGAGACGGACCTCGTGCCTCTGGTTCGCTTCGAGAACAGATACGTTCTGGTGCAGCTGCCCGCCGTGGAGCTGAAGCTACCCCAGGTCGCATTGGGCCGCTCGAGCAGCCTTGACCTTCGCCTGATGGCGACCTACGAGGGCGATGGCTACAAGGCCTCCGACTCCGCCTTCCTCGCCGGCATGTCAGAGCGCAAGGCCAGTGTCTGGGCGGGCGCCAAGGCGACGTGGGAGACCCCGTTGGCAGAACTCAGCGCCGAGTTGCTTCGCGATGCGTCGGGCAACAGCGGAGGCCGGGTTGTCAATCTGGAACTGGAAACGGAGTTCGACGTCGGCACCAGTCTCGAGATCACCCCTTACGTCGGGGTGAGCATGCTTGACCAGAAGTACGTCAACTACTACTACGGCGTCAGGCTTGGCGAGGCATCCCTTTCGCGCCCGGCCTATACCGGCCGGTCGGCCCGCAACTACGAGCTGGGGGTGCGTGCCACCTATGCCTACGGCAAGCAGCACCTGTTCATCTTCGACGCCAGCAGGACCAAGCTGTCGCAGTCGATCACGGATAGCCCACTCGTCGATCGGTCAAGCCAGACGGCGTTCTTGCTGAGTTACGCCTACCGGTTCTAGTCGGAGCGCTGAATCGTCGCCGAGGGTTCGCGAGCGTCGGCGACTTCATCGCGTTGCCGCTTGCATGGCAGCGCAATCCACTGCACCGGTCCCCGCACCGATCCGTTTCGACCGGCTCGCACCGATCGGAACGGACGACTCTGCACGCGCAACGTCGACACACACATCCGCAAGCCATGCGCCCACTCATCGTTCGACTTCGCAACTATGTTGGTGACGTGATCCTGAGTCTTCCAGCGCTGGATCTGTTGCAGCTCAACGGATACACGCTCCATCTGGTCGGCAAGCCCTGGGTGGGCGAGCTGCTGGCAGCACACGGCTGGACCGTCTATCCACGGGCTGGTCCGCTCTTGCATCGAGTCCGCCAACTGCGCGCGCTACGCCGGAGTCTTTCATTCCTCGACCCTGGGTTCGCGGCACGCGAGAACATGTTGGTGTTCCCAAACGCCTTCTCCGGTGCACTGGAGGCGCGGCTTGCAGGTCTGAGGGCGGTCGGCAATTCGACCGAGGGCCGTGGCTGGCTGCTTTCGCGCGCGGAGCCCCCGCTGTGGGGTCACGCCCTACAGCACTTCTGGGCCTTGAGCTGTCGCTTTCTCCGGCTAGACCTGCCAGTGCCAGCGCAGATCGGGCTCCGGGTCAGCTTGGCAGATCAACAACTTGCAGACGCATTGCTGCGCCGGCACGGGATCAGGCAAGGCTTTGTGGTGGTTTGTCCCTTTGCTGGCGGCGACTTCGAGAGCCAGCCAAAGGTGTGGCCCCATTTCGCATCGCTTGTGCAGACACTGACCGCCACGGATCGGGACGTGGTTTGCTGCCCTGGACCCGCAGACTTGGGCGTGGAACGCCTGCTCGGTGCGCGGCTGATTCGCGACGTCGACCTCGGGGTTTACGGCGGCATCCTGAAGCGAGCGGCCGTTGTCGTTGCCAACGCCACCGGCCCGGGCCATCTGGCAGCAGCCGTTGGCGCTCCTACGGTCAGCGTACTGGGACCAACCGTCCCCGAACAGTGGGCGCCCTGGGGACCCTCCGTGAAGGTTGCTCGGACTTGGCCACGCTGGCCAACGTTGGGCGAGGTCATGTGCGCGGCTGGGTTGGGGTAGGCGCCCTGTGTTTGCGCCCTGATTGATGCTCCCGGTTTGCGATGAAGCTCGGTGACCCTGATCCCGCGTGCTGGGCGCCTTCGCGCATACGGCAGCGAGACAAGCACGCCGTCGAGGACGGCGCGCAGGTCGCCCCCATGCACCAGGACAGCACCGACTCCGCTGCAGGTCGCTCTGACACACGGTTCTGCAAGCGATGCGTCCACGCATCGTTCGACTTCGCAATTGGGTTGGTGTCGTGGTCCTGACTCTTGCAGCCGTGCGGCCGGCCGTTCGCCATCGTCGACCTAGCGCCAACGACCCGCTTCGCACTCTGAATGGCGACGAGGCCACATTCCTTTCGCAACGCAGCGCCTTGTCCGCCCGATGACTCCGGCACCGCAAGACTTCCTGCCTGACAAGAACCCACTCAATGCGTACCTTCCCGACCCACCCACCGCTGGCGCTGCGCCGCCGCCGGCCGAAGCCCGCGCTGGCCCGCGCTGCGATGGCACTGGCCGCCACCGCTCTGGCCATGGCCTGGCCCGGCCGTGCTTCGGCGCAGGACCTGCAAACGCTTTACGAGGCGGCCCGCAGCTACGACGCCGTCTACCGCGCCGCCATGGCGCAAGCGGAGTCAGCGCAGTTCCGCGCCGCTCAGGCCGAGGCGCTGCTGCGCCCGTCGGCCGCGGTCACGGCCAGCGGTGGCCTGCAAAGCACCAACCCACCTGGACGCAGCGCCACCGAGGTCACCAGCATGGGGGCGACGCTCAGCGGCCGCATGCCGCTGTTCAACCGGGCCAACGGCGCAAGCGTGGAACAGGCACGGCGCTCTCTGGTCAGTGCCCAGGCGGAACTGGACGCGGCCGGGCAGGACCTGATCGTGCGTGTGGCCCAGGCCTATTTCGAAGCACTGGCGGCACAGGACGGGCTGAACGTCGTACGTTCCGGCAAGAGCTTTATCGCCGAGCAGCTGTCCTCGGCGCGGCGCGGCTTCGAGGTGGGCACCGCCACCATTACCGACACGCGCGAAGCGCAGGCGCGCTTCGACCTGGTGGCGGCCCAGGAGATCGCGGCCGAGAATGACCTGCTGGCCAAGCGCATCGCACTGAACCAGCTGGTGGGCCGCGCCGATGTGCAGCCCCATCCGCTGAAGGTGCCGATGGTGGCGCCCGCAGCGGTGGCGGCCGGCCTTGAGGAGTGGGTGACGCTGGCCGATCGCGACCACCCCAGCATCCGTCGCGCTCGTGCCAGCCTGGAAGTGTCCGAGTTGGAGATCGACCGCGCCCGTGCCGCCAGGCTGCCAACCGTGGACGCAACAGCCTCCCTTGAGCCTGCGTACGCCCGCGGCAGCGGCGTGCCCCGCGTTGGCACCACCACCACCGCGAAGGTGGGCGTGCAGCTGAACTGGCTGCTCTACAACGGTGGGGCGACGCACAACCGCATCAAGGAAACACTGGCGCTGACCGAGCGTTCGCGAAGCGAGGTCGAGGCCGCCCGGCGCGGCGTCGCGCAGGCTACGCGCGTGGCCTATCTCGGCGTGCAGAGCGGCGCGGCGCAGGTGCGTGCGCTCGAGGCCGCGGAGTCATCCAGCCAGCTGGCGCTGGAGGCCACGCAATTGGGCTACCGAGTCGGCGTTCGAGTGAATCTGGACGTGCTCAACGCCCAGACCCAGCTGGTGCAGACGCAGCGCGACCTGGCGCGGGCGCGGTACGAGTTCATCGTTGGCGGACTGCGGCTGCGCCAAGCGTCTGGGCAGTTGACGCCGGCTGATGTGGCGGTGGTCAACGCGCTGCTGAAGCCCTGAACCTGGCGCAGTCAGCTACGCCTGGCGTACCCGGGCTACCGCTGCCTGGTATCGACGCATTCGGACAGTGAGTACAGAGACCGCGAACGCCTGCTTGCATTCCCTATGGAGAGCTCTCCATGGAAGCTGTCGTGCGCAGCCTCCGGTAATGCACATCCGAGGTCAGGGCCGCAGCGGCGCTACCTGTCAAGAGTGAGCCGCCGCGATCGCTCGCTGCTCATGATCAAAAGGGTCTTGAGGAAGTCCATCAGCGAGTCATCCCTACGGAAGCGGCGTGCGACAACGTTGAACTCGGGCCACTTCGAACTGCATGTCGCCGATGGCCGGTTGGGCGCCGATCGTCACCTTCCCGCGCTTGCCGCTCCGGTGGAACTCGAAGCGCCAGGTCTCGGCTCCGGAGTGAAGCACTGGGACCACAGAAACGAAAAACCCCAGTCGAATCAACGCGCTGGGGCTCTTCTTGGGACGTCCAAGTACGCCCCGGGGAGCACGCCATTCGATCATCACTTCCCGATCGGCCGGGGAGCCAATGCCGGCTCGGGTTCACGAAATCCTCGCCACGAGGGTGGCCCCATCCGTGGCCCCGTCGCGCCGGCTGCCTCGGATAGTGCTTGCCGAGCCCGGTGAACAGCCCGCCAGCCGACTGGCAACGATGCCCTCCGTGGTTGCAGCCCAACACCCGAGAAACGGCGACATCTCGGTCAGTGATAGACCCGCGCGCCGGTCGTCGAGCCCGAGACGAAGATGTGCGCGAATACCGCGTCCGCCTTGAGATCGATCTCGTCTGCGTCGTACACCCCATCAGGCAGGTTCGCGAACAGGTGCTTGATGATCGCGGCCTTCACCTGCGCCTGTGCAGTCGCCTTCTCCTTCCATCGGTCGATCTGCAGCTTGCCGTCCGACAGGGTCTGAAGCAGGTCCTTGGCGACCGCCTTGATCTTCTCGCGGTCGCCCTTGGTCAGCGAGTCCTTTTGCAGCAGGTCGAACACCGCGAGCTGCGCCTCGCTGTCCAGGCCCTCGCGCAGGTAGCGCTTCTGCTCCTCGTCCAGCCCATCGTTGAACGTAAACAGATCGTCCATGACCTTCTGGATCTCGACCGCGTCCTTGTCACGGTTGTACTCGGCCACGATCTCCTGGTAGCGCTCGTACAGGTCCACCCGTGACGGGTTGACTGCCACCATCGCCGCCAGCCGCTGTTCCAGCTTCTCCTGCAGGTTCAGCATCACCACGCTCTTGTGCGGCGTCTTGTTGAACTCGGCGCGCAGGCGCGCAAAGTCGATCCTGGACAGGTCGTAGCGCGGAGGCGGAGGCTGCTTGGCCCCGTGAGCAACCGGCCCGCCATCTGTCGTCAACGCCGTGTCCACCACGTCGTACAGCGACTGCAGCAGCGCGCTGACATCCGGCGCCGTGCGCGCCTCCTGCAGCTTGTTGTAGATGGCCGAGATCGCGCCTTCCTCGACATCGTGCGCGAACAGCCCGGGGTTGGGGAACAGCGCGCGGTAGCGTGCCTGGATGTCCTCGACGATGACCTGGTAGGTCTTGCGGCGCTCGATGCTCTCGCTGAGCAGGTTCACCGCCGTCAACAGCAGTTCTTGCTTGGGAAATCCCTTGGCCGCGATGAGCGGGTCCAGGTCGAACCCCATGCCGGTCAGGTGAACGCGAGCCTGCTTCAGGCTCTGCGCGTACTCGGCCAGCGCCGCGCTGTCGTCGCGCACGGTGTCCTCTTCAGCCTCACCCTTGCCCGTGCCGCCGCGATCACCTTGGGCAAAGGTGGCCAGCGCCTTGCGCAGGCTCTTCAGCATGCCGTTGTAGTCGATCACCAGACCATGCTTCTTGCCACCGCCCACGCGGTTGACCCGCGCGATGGCCTGCATCAGCGTGTGGCCCTGCATCGGCTTGTCGAGGTACATCGTGGCCAGGCACTTCACGTCGAAGCCCGTCAGCCACATGGCACAGACGATGGCCACGCGGAACGGGTTCTCGGGCTTCTTGAACTCATGCTCCAGGTTGCGCTTGACCATCTTCTCGCGGTGCGGCGTGATGGCCAAAGGCTCGTCGCGGAAGTTCTTCCACTTGGCGAAGTCGGCCACCTCGCCCTGCTCCTGCGACACCACCACGCAGATCTCGGTGGCTTGCATCCACGCCACATGCGCACGGCGAGTCTTCAACAGGTCGGATGGCGCCTTGCCCTTGGCCGCGAACAAGGCTTCTTCCTCGGCCACCTGCACGTCCAGCTTCTCGGCCAGGGCCTGCCACTTGTGCACGATCAGGTCGTGCAGCTTCACGCAGGTGATCTTGTCCAGGCAGACCACCAGGGCCTTGCTGGCGCCGCCGGCAACCACCTGCCAGCGCTGGTGGTAGTGCTCGACGAAGTCCGTCGCCACCTTGTCCAGCCGGGTCGGCGCCGTCAGGATGGGGTAGTCGCGCGCCAGCTCGCGGTACAGCTTGTCTTCCTTCTCATCGGTCCACGGGTTCTCGGCAGTGGCCGACAACTTGGCAGCCTCGATATGCTGGGCCAAGCGCTCGCTGACCTTCGGGTCAACGATCTTCAGCTTCTCGCCCCGGTTCTCGTAGAACAGGGGCAGCGTTGCGCCGTCTGCCACGGCGCGCTTGAAGTCGTAGATCGACACGTAGTCGCCGAACACCTGGCGCGTGAGCTGCCTCTCGCCGTCGTCGATCAGCGGGGTGCCAGTGAAGCCCAGGAATTTGGCGCGCGGCAGGCCCTTGCGCATGTTCAGCGCCAGCCGGCCGTATTGCGTGCGGTGCGCCTCGTCGGAGATGACGATGATGTCGTCGCGCATCGAGTACGGCTCGGCCACGCGCTCGCGATACTTCTGAATCAGCCCGAACACGTAGTGCCGGTTCTGGTCGCGCAGCATCCTTCGCAGGGCGTCACCGTTCTTGGCCTGGTCGGTCTTGCTGTTGGCGCGGCCGGAGCTGGTGTAGGTGCCGGCGATCTGGTCATCGAGCTCGGCGCGGTCCGTCACCACCACGAAGGTGTAGCTGCCCGACAGGCGGCGCCGGACCTTCTCTGTCAGGAACACCATTGAGTACGACTTGCCGGAGCCTTGCGTGTGCCAGAACACGCCGAGCTGGCCTGCGTCGACTTCGGCTTTCACCTTCGGGTCGGTCGAGGTCAGGCGCTCGATGACGCGGTTCACCCCCATGTATTGATGGTTGCGCGCCACGATCTTCTGAGTGGCCTCCTCGCCGGCATCGAAGAGCACGAAGTTCTCGACGATGTCCAGCAGTCGCGCGCGATCGAGCATGCCGGCCAGCAGCAGCGGCAGCAGCGGCTGTTCGGGCTTGGGTTCAGGGTCGTCCTCGTCCAGCCGCTTCCAGCGGTAGAAGTGGTCGCGGCTCGAGGTGACGGTGCCGTACTGCGCGTCGTGCCCGTTCGAGATCACCACGAGCGCGTTCCAGTGGAACAGGTGCGGGATGGTGTCCAGGTAGTCGGCGTAGTTCTTCTTGTAGGCGCTGTCGATGTGCACCTCGAAGCGCTTCAGCTCGATGAACACCAGCGGCAGCCCGTTGACGAAGCCGATGATGTCCGGCCGCCTCAGCCACAGGCTGCCGCGCACCCACAGCTCGCGCACGACCAGGTAGCGGTTGTTGGCGGGGGTGTCGAAGTCGATCAGGCGCAGGCGCCGTTCCACCAGCTTGCCTGCAGCGTCGCGCACCTTGACCAGCACGCCGTCGCGCAGCAGCCGGTACTTGGCCTCGTTCATCTTCACCAGGCTCTGGGTGGCATCGTCCTGCAGCACGACGGACAGGGCCTGGGCATACGCCGCCTCGGGCAGGCCGGGATTCAGGCGCCGCAGCGCGGCCATCACGTCGCGCGACAGCACCACCTCACGATCGGATACGCGCCCGAGCAGACTGTCCGGACCGAAGCCGCCCTCGTCCTGCGCAAACACCGTCTCCCAGCCCAACCGCTGGGCCAGGAAGTCGGCGGTCGGCGCCTGGATCAGCGCGTCCTCGGAGTAGTCCTTGCTCGCCATCCGCCCTTCCCGTTCCGATTCAAGCTGCCGCCATGGGGCGGGCTCCCAGGACGAACCGTGCCCGCTCGATGCGCAGCATCTCGTACGGCGTCATGAACCGCAGCCCCAGGCCGATGCACACATTCGGGATCTTGATCCTTCTCGGTGAATTGGCAGCGACTTCGTGCGTCACCACCACGTGTCCACCGGCCAGTGCATGGGCCACAAGGTAGAAGTCGGCCACCTGCAGGAAGGTGTTCACGGCCGCCGGCTCGTACTGCTGGCCCGTGACCCAGGCGCTGACGGCCCCGAAGCGGGCCGCCACCGCCGCATCGGTCCGGCGGAAGAATCCGTTGCCTCGCTGCGCTGCCCAGGCCGTCAGCTCATCGGCGCCCGCGGCCAGTTCGTCGCCCACCTTGTCGATGCTCAAAACTGTGCCGGCGACATTGCGGGTGACCAGCCATTCCCAGAACGCCGGGCAGAAGTCCAGACCGTAGTGCAGGTTCTTGGCCTGGATGAAGACATTGGCGTCCAGGAGGTAGGTCATGGGTGCACCCTACGGCCTGCGGCCGGTCCCGCCAGGCGGGAGCGAGCGCCTTGGGAGCGGCCCGGCGGCGCTCACGCCATCACCCCCAGTTCGCGCGCCGCTTCAAAGAAGGTGGCCGACTTGCGCACGCCCAGCATGCGGAAGGCGTCCTGGAACAGGGTCTGCCCCTCCAGCGTGCTGGTGACGATAGCGCGTGCGAAGCGCTTGCCTGTCCGTGCACCGAGCGTGCGGTAGAAGTCGCCACCGCCGCTGCCGCCCTGGTCCAGGCCGCGCAGACGGGCCTGCTCGTCCCGGTAGTGCTGCCACAGGCTCGCTTGGTCCAAGAAACCCGCGTCAAACAGCCGGCGCAGCGCCACGAACGTGCTGACCTTGAACTCCCGCGCCAGGCGCTGGATCTGCTGCGGCACCGGCTCATCGGGCCGATAGGCCTCGCGCGTGGCCTGCAAGGGCATCAGCAACTCGGCGGCCACCTGGTTGCACCAGCGTTCGGTTTGCTGCTCGGGCAGGCGGCCCACCTCGGAGTCCGACACGCCAGTGGCCCCCAGCCACACGTGCGCCAGCTCATGGGCCAGCGTGAACATCTGCGCCGCCTTGCTGTCGGCCGCGTTCAGGAAGACCAGCGGCGCCAGATCGTCGGCGAGCGCGAAACCGCGGAACTCGCCGACGTCCAGCTTGCGGTGGCTGTTGCTGCCGACGATGGAGGACGCCATCACCAGCACGCCAGCGTCTTCGGCCTTGGCGATCAACTGGCGCAGCGCCTCGGTCCAGGTGGGCAATTCCCGGCGCTCTGCGGCGGAGAGGCTCATCGCCTCGCGCATGCGCCGCGCCACCGTGTCGGGCTGTTGCTGCAGGGTGGCAGTGCCCACGAACGCCAATGCGGGCAGGCCGTTGACGCGGGCGTGGTCGCGGAACCAGTCCTGCCGCTGCTGGCACAGATACAGCGTGTCCAGCAGCGCGCTGCTCGGCTCGCGCAGCGCCTCGTCACGCAGCGTGCGGAAGTCAGGCACCGGCAGGGCCATCGCAGGCGGCTGAGGCAGAAAGAAGTAGCCGATGGCCGTGTGCGTGAGCCGGGCGAAGTCTTCCAGTTGCTTGAGGGTCGGCTGCGCGTCGCCTTCGAGCCAGCGCAGCCACTTGGGGAAGCGCCGCGTCAGCTCGTCCTCTGCCACGCGCGCGCGCTGGGCTGCCCAGCGCAGCACCGGTACGGACGCAGGCACCGTGGTCATGTCGTGGCTTCTTCAGG
>JAJTGU010000181.1 GCA_021297985.1 Rubrivivax sp. | reverse complement strand
TAGATGCCGACGTGCAGCACGGCAGGAGCGCGTGTTCCGGTGAGCAGGCTCAGGGCGACAAATCCCAGCATCACCACGCCGAATGCGGCCGACAGCAAATGCGTCGCGCTGGCCTCGCGATACATCGGCTGGTTGCGCTGCAGGGCATCGACGACGACCAGGAACAGCAGGTTGACGACGCAGGCGCCGAGCGCGTTGCCCACCGCGAGGTTGGGTGCGTCGACGAAGGCCACCGCGCTGATGCCCGAGGCCAGCTCGGGCAGCGAGGTCACGGTGGCCAGCAAGGCCAGGCCGACCCAGCCGCGGCCCCAGCCGTAGGCGCCGGCGAGGGCATCGGCGCTGCGGCTGAGCACGTAGCCCGAGCGCGCGATCAGCACCGCGCAGACAGCGAACTGCAGGATCAGCCAGGCCATGATCACGGCCGCGCCCTGCGCAGCGTGCGCGCCCACAGCTTGCGCGCTTCTTCGGCCCACAGCACCACGCTGGCCAGCCCCAGCAGCGGCAGCAGCGATGCCGGCGGCAGCGGCACGGTGTGGAACAGCGCGTTCATCGGCGGTGCGTACAGCACCAGCGCCTGCAGCAGCACCGACAGCGTCAGTCCGCCCAGCAGCCACCGGTTGCGCACGATGCGCAGACCCAGCGCCGAGGCGCTGGCCGACTGGCAGTTGAGCACGTTGAACCACTGGCACATGGCCAGCACGGTGAAGGTTTCGGTGCGCACGATCTCCAGCGCCACCCCCTGGTTCAGTCGCCAGGCGAACCAGCCGAAGGTCACGGCGGCGATCAACGGTGTCATCAGCGCCACGCGCTTGAGCAGCTCGGCGCCGAGCAGGCGGTCGTTGCGCGGCACTGGCGCACGCCGCATCTCGTCGCCGTCGGCCGGGTCCATCACCAGGTTCACCGTCACCGTGCCCTCGGTGACGATGTTGATCCACAGGATCTGCACCGCCACCAGCGGCAGCGGGAAGCCGCCCACCAGCGCCAGCAGCAGCACCAGCACCTCGGCCATCGAGGTGGCGAACAGGTACAGGATCACCTTCTTCAGGTTGGCGTAGACCACGCGGCCCTGCTGCACGGCGCCCACGATGGTGGAGAAGTTGTCGTCGGTGATGACGATCTTGGCCGCGCTCTTGGCGACCTCGGTGCCGGTGATGCCCATCGCCACGCCGACATCGGCGCGCGCCAGCGCCGGCGCGTCGTTGACGCCGTCGCCGGTCATCGCGACCACCTCGCCGCGCGCCTGAAGGGCCTCGACGATGCGCAGCTTCTGCGCCGGTTGCACGCGGGCGAAGACCGCGATGCCCGGCAGCGCGTCGCGCAGGTCGGCCTCGCCCATGCGTTCGAGCTCAGGGCCGTCCACGGCGCGATCGCCGTCGCGCGCGATGCCGAGTTCGCGCGCGATGGCCAGGCCGGTGAGCTTGTGGTCGCCCGTGACCATGATCGGGCGGATGCCGGCGACCCGGCACTCGGCGACCGAAAGCTTGACCTCTTCGCGTGGCGGGTCGATCTCGCCGACCAGGCCGAGCAGGCGCGCGTGGCCTGCGAGGGCATCGAAGCCTGCGGTGGCATCGAGCGCGTCGTCGTCCACGGTGGCGAAGGCCAGCACGCGCAGCGCCTGCGTGGCCATGCCCTCCGCGGCACCGCGTGCCGCCTGCAGTGCCACGCTGCCTTCGGCCGCGCACAGCCGCAGCACGGCCTCGGGCGCGCCCTTGATCCACACGCGACGCGCTGCGCTGTCCATGCGGTGCCGCGTGGCCATGAGTTTGGTGTCGGAGTCGAAGGGCAATTCGGCCTCGCGCGGTGCGTCGCGGCGCAGGGCTTCGATCGTGAGACCAGCCTTGCGCGCCAGCACCAGCAGCGCACCTTCGGTCGGATCGCCCAGCACCGACCAGCCGGCGCGTTCATCCTGCGGCGGCAGCAACTGCGCGTCGTTGCACAGCGCAGCAGCCATGCACAGTTCGCGCACGGCCGGGTCAGCGCCCTCGGCAGGCCTTCCACCCTCAACGAGTTCGCCTTCGGGGACGTAGCCAATGCCGCCGATGGCGATCTCGCGTCCGCCGGGCAGCCACAGCGCCACGGCCGTCATCTCGTTGCGGGTGAGGGTGCCGGTCTTGTCACTGCAGATGACCGTGGTGGACCCCAGCGTCTCCACCGCCGACAGGCGCCTGATGATCGCGCCGCGAGAGGCCATGCGCTGCATGCCGACCGCCAATGCGATCGTCATCGCCACCGGCAGGCCCTCGGGCACCATCGAGACCATCTGGCTGATGGCCACCATCAGCACCTCGGCCAGCGGCAACTCGCGCCACAGGCCCAGCAGCACCACCAGAACGAACAGGCCCAGGGCCGCGGCCACCAGGGATCGCCCGAACTGCTCGAGCCGCATTTCCAACGGCGTCTTGGGCTCTTCGGCCCCTTCGGTGAGTCCGGCGATACGGCCCACTTCGGTGTGGGTGCCGATGGCGACGACGACGGCACGTGCCCGGCCGGCGGTGACGTGGGTTCCAGAAAACACCATGCAGTGGCGATCGGCCAAGCCAGTCGCATCAGGCACGGGCAACACCGACTTCGACACCGGCACCGATTCGCCGGTGAGCGCGGCCTCGGCGACCTGCAACTGGGCTTCTTCGATCAACCGCGCATCGGCCGCCACCGCATCGCCCGCGGCCAGCAGTACGGTGTCGCCGGGCACCAGTTCGCGCGCCTCGACGACGAGCTCGCCGCCGTCGCGCTGCACGCGCACGCGCAGTGCAGACAGCCGTCGCAGGGCCGCCATCGAACGCTCTGCCCGGCCTTCCTGGAAGCTGCCGATCAGCGCGTTGACCATGACCACGGCCAGGATGACCCCAGCATCGCCGTGATGCCCCAAGGCCACGGCAAGCACCGCAGCGACGAAGAGGATGTAGATCAGCGGGCTCTTGAACTGGCGCACAAAGGTGCGCCACAGCGGTTTCGGCGGTGGCTCGGGCAGTGCGTTGGGGCCGTACCGAGCCTGAGCGCGACTCAGGGCGCCACCATCGAGGCCTCGCTGCGGGTCGAGTTGGAAGTGGTGCAGCAACTGCGACACCGACAGTGCGTGCCAGTTGGGGGCAGTGCCATCGGTTGTTCGGTCCGGCATTCAGATTCCCGTCCTGAGGTGATTGAGACCTTTGCCTTCCTCCTCCGACCCGAGACCTGCGCAGACTTCGCGAAAGGGTTCACGCGCAACGCTCCTCCATTCTTCTTGGGGTGCACTTCAGCATGGCGGAGTCCTCCAAGGCAGGACTTGACGCTGATCAACAGCCAGGTTGACAGCGGATGGGTTGCGT
>JAJTGU010000109.1 GCA_021297985.1 Rubrivivax sp. | reverse complement strand
GTTGGCGATGGCCATCTCGACCAGCGGCTCCAGGTACACCGCCTCGTCGGCACCGCAGCGGTTGAGGCGGGCGCGGCGCTTCAGGCCGGCCTCGCTGATCCGCAGCGAACGCAGCGCCAGCTCACGTCGCCGCAACCCCCTCTCACCCATGCTCAGCGCCCTCGTCGAACTCCACCCGGCCGGGTCAGCCCTGAACGACCGCCAGCTGCGGCTTGTCGCTCGCATCCAGCACCCGCCCCACCACCGCCGCACGTGCGAAGCCATGCCGATGGAAGACGGCGAGCACGTTGTCGAGCTCGGCCGGCGTGCACGACACGAGCAGGCCGCCGCTGGTCTGCGGGTCGGTCAGCAGGGCCTGGTCTTCGGCGGCAAAGCCGGGCGGCAGCGACACGTCGGCACCGTAGCCCCCCCAGTTGCGTCCCGACGCCCCGGTGACAAAGCCCTGGCCGGCGAGCGCGCGCACGCCGTCGTGCAACGGTACCGCGCTCCAGTCGATCTGCACGATGCACCGGGCGCCGCGGGCCAGCTCAAGCGCGTGGCCGGCGAGGCCGAAGCCGGTGACATCGGTCAGCGCATGCACGCCGGGCAGCTCGGCCAGGTCGGGGCCGGCGGTGTTGAGCTTGGTGGTCGACTCGATCATGCGGGCGTAGCCGGCGGCGTCGAGTTCGCCCTTCTTCAGCGCCGCGCTCATCACGCCCACGCCCAGGGGCTTGCCGAGCACGAGCAGGTCGCCCGGCTTGGCGTCGGCGTTGCGCTTGACGCGGCCCGGGTGCACGAGGCCCAGCGCGACGAGGCCGTAGATCGCCTCGACCGAGTCGATGGTGTGGCCACCGGCGATCGGGATGCCGGCCTCGCGGCAGACACTGGCGCCCCCTTCGAGGACGCGGCCGATGGTCGCGGTGGACAGCACGTTGATCGGCATGCCGACCAGGGCCAGCGCCAGGATCGGCCGGCCGCCCATGGCGTAGACGTCGCTGATGGCGTTGGTGGCGGCGATGCGCCCGAAGTCGTGCGGATCGTCGACGATGGGCATGAAGAAGTCGGTCGTCGCGATCAGGGCCTGCTCGTCGTTGAGCTTGTAGACCGCGGCGTCGTCGGCCGTCTCGATGCCGACCATCAGCTCCTTGGGTATCGGCATTGCGGCCGTGCCCTTCAGGATCTCGGACAACACGCCGGGCGCAATCTTGCAGCCGCAGCCGCCCCCATGCGAAAGACTCGTCAGACGCGGCTCGGTGGGGGTCTTGTCGGGGGCGTTCATGGATCCAGTCTCCGGGGGGTTGGCAGCGTGCGCAAGGCGTGCAACAGGGATTCGCGCTCGGTCTCAGGGTCGAACAGGGGCGCACGGCGCTCGGCGGCAAGCGCCCAGGCAGCCAGCATATCGGGCTCGTCTCGGGCACGTGCCAGCAGGGTCGCCAGTGCCGCGTCGTCGCCGGGCTCGAACACCGCCGGCCAGTCGCGCCCGAGCAGGCCCAGGTTGCCGTCGATGTGCGAGGCCAACACGGGCGTGCCGCTGCGCAGGGCCTCGATGACGACATGGGCGCCACCTTCCATGCGGCTCGCATGCACCAGCAGGTGCGCGGCCTGGATGCGCTTGCGCGTCGTGCCATGCGGCAGGGCACCGAGCCAGCGGTAGCGTGGCTGGGCGGCCATGCAGGCCGTGGCCGCATCACCGAGCTTCGGGTCGAGCGCGGCGCCGATGTGGTCGAGCAGGATGTCGGTGCGATCGCCCAGACGTTGCGCCGCACGCAGATAGGTCAGCGGGTCCTTTTCGTCACGCAGGTGACCGACCATCAACACCCGGAGATGCCGCCGGGTCTTGGGCAGCAGCCGGCGCGCCGGGCAGGACTGCAGCACCACATGACAGCGCTCGCGCAACGCCGCCGGCAGCCGATCGGCGCCGAGCGTGTTGAGCACGACCAGCGCATCGGCGGAATACATCGAGCGCTGGGCATCGGCGTCGTGGTCGATGTCGCGGTACAGATCGGTGCCGGTCATCGCCAGCACCAGCGGCGCCGCGCCGCGCTGAGCTCGCCAGGCGGCGATCGAGGGCGCCGAACGCCGCGCATGCAGGGCGATCATCACGTCCTCGTCGCCCCCTTGCCAGCGGGCCGACAGCGCAAGCTTGTAGTCTTGGGCCAGCAAGCCCGCCCAGCGCCGCGCCGTCTGCCAGTTGCCGTTGTTGGCATCCGCCAGCGCCGGGGTCACGATGACGAGGCGAGGCCTGTTGTTCACCACCATGGACCCATCAACCGTTTCCGAATCGACCCTTGCGCGACACGCCGATGCCGCGACGCTGGCGCGGCTGCTGCAAGCCAGCCGCGCCGACACCCTGGCCACGTTTGCCGCTTGCGAACGCGCGCGGCCCGACCTGCGCGTGCCGCACCGCGAGGAGTTGAACCTGCCGCTGTGGGAGCTGGGGCACATCGGCTGGTTCCAGGAGTACTGGCTGGCCCGCAACCCCGAACGCCACCGGGGCCACCGGGCCGACCCGGAGGCCTCCCGCCTGCCGCCCTTGCGCGCGTCGGCCGATGCACTGTACGACTCGACCCGTGTGCCGCATGCCCGCCGCTGGACGCTGGACCTGCCCGGTGCCGACGCGACCCGGCGCGACCTGGCGGCGCAGCTCGAGCGCACGCTGGCGCTTCTGGGCGAAGCGTCGGCAGACGACGACGCCTTGTACTTCTTCCGGCTCGCGCTGCTGCACGAGGACATGCACCACGAGGCCGCGTTGTACATGGCGCACGGCCTGGGCATTGCGACCGACGACGCCCGTTGGCAGCCACCGCGCCTGCCGGCGCCGCCTGGCGCGCTGCGCATCACCGCCGGACCCTGCCGGCTGGGCAGCGAGGCGGGCGCCGGATTTGCGTTCGACAACGAGCTGCCTGGGCACGACGTCGGACTCGCCGCCTTCGACATCGACATCCAGGTGCTGCGCTGGGCCGAGTACCTGCCGTTCGTCGAGGCGGGTGTCGAGTCCGGTGGCCCCGTGCCGGCGACCCTGCGTCGGGACGGCAGCCAGTGGCAGCAATGGCACCACGGTGATTGGCACCCGCTCGACCCCACCGAGCCGGCCCGCCATCTGCGGTTCGATGAGGCCCTGGCCTGGTGCCGCTGGTCCGGCCGCCGGCTGCCGACCGAAGCCGAGTGGGAGCACGCGGCGATGGCCGAGCCGGATCGGTTCCGCTGGGGCGATGTCTGGGAATGGACCGCAAGCAGCTTCGGCCCGTTCCCCGGGTTCGAGCCGCATCCCTACCGCGACTACTCGGCGCCCTGGTTCGACGGCCGCCCGGTGCTCAAGGGCGGCTCGTTCATGACCCAGCCGCGCCTGAAGCACACGCGCTACCGGAACTTCTTCCTGCCGCACCGCTGCGATGTCGCGGCGGGGCTTCGCACCTGTTCGCTGTAGACGGCAGGCCACCGATCAGTCCGCAGCAAGGAAGACGCCAAACGCGTTGCGCTCGTCGTTCCAGGCCTGGACCCGTGCGAAGCCGGCGTCGCGCAGCAACGCGGAGAAGCCTTCGCGGGTCCACTTGTAGGAGTTCTCGGTGTGGATGCGTTCGCCACCGGCGAACTGCCGCTCGCCACCGCGCCAACGCACCCGCGTGTCGCCGCGGGCCTCGAGATGCATCTCGATGCGCGACGCCGGCTCGTTCCAGAGCGCGACGTGGCGCCAGGCGCGGACATCGAAGTCGGCACCGAGCAGGCGGTTCAGGTGCAGCAGCAGGTTCAGGTTGAAGGCCGCCGTGACGCCCAGCCGGTCGTCGTAGGCGGCCTCAAGCACGGCACGCGACTTGACGAGGTCGACGCCGATCAGCAAGGCGCCGCCAGCGGCGAGCACACGCGCCTCGCGCAGCAGGCGCAGCGCCGCGTCGGGGTCGAAATTGCCGATGCTCGAGCCGGGGTCGAAGACCAGCGCCGACCCCTCCAGAAGCCCGGCCGGCAGTTCAAGCCGCTGCGAGAAGTCCAGGCCCACCGCCGTCATGTCTAGAGTGGGATGCTCCCGCTGCAGCGCCATCAGGGTCTGGCCCAGATACGCCACCGAGATGTCGACCGCGACGTAGCGCGCCACGCCCAGCGGACCAAACAGGCGCGCGGCCTTGGCACAGTTGCCGGCGCCCAGGTCCACCAGCGTCGGCGCCGCGCCGAGCAGCGCACGCACCGCGGCGGCAATGGCATCGGTGTGGTGGTCGAGGATCGCCGCTTCGGTCCGTGTCGGGTAGTACTCGTCGAGCTCGGTGATGGCGTCAAAGAGCCGCGAGCCCAGCGCGTCATAAAAGAACTTGGGCGACACCGCCGCCCGCGGCCGGGCGCCAAGGCCGGCCGCTGCCTCCTCGGCCAGGCCCTCGGTCTCGGGTTGGTGGATCTGAACAAAACCAGGGGTTTTCAGCAAGAAACCATCTCCTGTGGCGGAACGACTCAGCAGGTGGTCGCGAAGCCCTTTGCGGGCACTCTAGCAGCCGACCGCGGCTAGAGTCGCAGCCTGCCCCCACGGCGTTACGCGTCGTCCCGTTCGTGCTGACCCTTACTTCCGCCGGAGCCTTGCCATGATCGACCCATCCCCCTCGCGCACGCTGCGCTCGCTGCTGGCCTGCACCCTGCTCGCCTTGGGCGCGCTGGCCCATGCGCAGCCGGTGTTCCGCGTTTCCACCATCCCCGAAGAGGCCGCCACGGAGCAGATCCGCAAGTTCGGCCCCATCGCCGCGCACCTTGAAAAGCGCCTGGGCATGAAGGTCGAGTTCACGCCCGTGACCGACTACCCGGCGGCGGTCGAGGCCCTGGTCAACAAGAAGGTCGATCTGGTCTGGTTTGGCGGCTTCACCCACGTGCAGGCGCAGATCCGCTCGGGCGGCAAGATCGTTCCGATCGCGCAACGCGAGGAGGACACCAAGTTCCAGTCGGTCTTCATCGCCAAGACCGATTCCGGCATCAAGACGCTGGCGGACCTGAAGGGCAAGCAGGTCGGGTTCGGCAGCGCAAGCAGCACTTCAGGGCATCTGATGCCGCGGGCCAACCTGATGGCGGCCAACGTCTTCCCGGAAAAGGACTTCGCGCGCATCGCCTACAGCGGTGCGCACGACGCGACCATCGCCTCGGTGGTCAGCGGTCGGGTCGATGCGGCGGCGCTGGACATCACGGTCTGGCGCAAGTTCGTCGCCGAGAACAAGGTCGACACCAAGGCCGTGGACGTGTTCTTCACGACGCCGCCGTTCTTCAACTACAACTGGTCGGTGCATGCCGACATGCCGGTGGAGTTGCGCAACCGCGTCCAGAAGGCCTTCCTCGACCTCGACCCGGCCACGCCCGAAGGCAAGGAGATCCTGCAACTCAACCGCGCGACACGCTACATCGCCACCACGGCCGAGAACTACAAGAGCATCGAGGCCGCGGGCCGCGCCGCCGGCCTGATCCAGGCCGGGCAGTGACGGCCGAGGAGCGGATCCGCTCATGAAGCTGCGGCTCGAACAGGCAGCCGCTCGCCACCCGGCGGCGGCGGTCAACGCAGCGCCAGCCCTGCAGCCGCTCGACCTGGACGTCGCGGCGGGTGAACAGCTGGCGGTGATCGGGCCCTCGGGCGCGGGCAAGACGACGCTGCTGCATGTCCTGGCTTGCGCGCTGCCGCCGGCAGCCGGCCGCCTGCAGCTCGACGGCATCGACCCCTGGAGCCTGCCGCGCCCGCAGTTGCAGGCCTTGCGCGGCCAGCTGTTCCTGGCGCCGCAGGTGCCGCCTTTGCCACCGCGCCAGCGGGTCGTGACCTCGGTGCTGGCCGGGCGGCTGCCGTCGATGGGACTGGCCCGGAGCCTGAGGTCGCTGTTCTATCCGCACGACATCCCGGCGGCCCACGCGGCGCTCGAGTCGTTTGACCTCGCGGAAAAACTCTTCGAGCGCGTCGATCGGCTGTCGGGCGGCGAGCGTCAGCGGGTGGGCCTGGCGCGCGCGCTGCTGTCCCCGGCACGGCTGTGGCTGGTCGACGAGCCGCTGTCGGCGCTCGATCCGACCCGTTCGCGCCAGGCGCTGGCCACACTGGTCCGGGTGGCCCGCGAGCGGGGCGTCACGCTGATCGGCACCCTGCACCAGGTCGAGATGGCGCTTGCGCACTTCCCGCGGATCATCGGCCTGCGCGAGGGTCGGCTGGTGTTCGACCTGCCCGCGGCGCAGGTCACGCGCGACCGTCTGCAGCGGCTGTACGCCCAGCATGAACACGAGCTTCAGGGCACGGTACCGACGCCGCCAGCCGTGGCCGAGCCGCCTGCACCGCAACCGGTGGTGATGCATTGCAGATGAACCCGGCTTGCGTGGACACGCTGAAACCTTTGCCCCCGCAGCAGCGTCTTCACGGTCCATGAGCAACGCGGCCCTGCGAGCCCCGGCGCGCGACCCGGCCTGGCTGGGTCGCGTCTTCTGGCTTTCTGCCGCCGCCGTGCTGCTGTGGCCGCTGTTTGTCGCCACCGAGTTCCAGCCCTGGCTGCTGTTCGCGCCCCAGAACACCCGGGTCACGGGTCAGTTCCTGGCGACCTTCCTGCCGCCCGAGGTGTCGGCGGAGTTCCTGGGCATGGTCGCGCGGGAGGCCTGGCGCACCGTCGCCATCGCCACCGCCGGCATGACGCTGGCCCTGGTGGTCGCAATTCCGCTGACCTTGCTGTCGACCCGGGTGCTGTCGGTCTCGGCGCTGTCCGGGCGCATGGCGCGGGGGCCGTTCTGGCTGCGCCAGGCGCTGCGCTGGACGTTGATCGTGCTGCGCAGCGTGCCCGAGCTGGTCTGGGCGCTGGTCTTCGTGCGTGTCGTGGGTCTCGGACCCACCGCAGGCGTGCTGGCGATCGCGCTGACCTACGGCGGCATGCTCGGCAAGGTCTACGGCGAGATCCTGGAGTCCGGCGAGACCCACGCCACCGAGACCCTGCTGCGCAACGGTGGCTCGCGGCTGCAGGCGTTTTTCTATGGCCTGCTGCCGACCAACGCGGCCGAGCTCACGAGCTACACCGTCTACCGCTGGGAGTGCGCCATCCGCAGCTCGGTCGTGCTGGGCTTCGTCGGCGCCGGTGGCCTGGGCCAGCAGATGGACAACTCGATGAAGATGTTCAAGGGCGGCGAGGTGCTGAGCATGCTGGTGGTCTTTGTGCTGCTGGTGGCGCTGGCCGACCGGGTCAGCGCCGGGTTGCGACGGTCGCTGGGGTGAATGGAGGCCCAGGTGAAGCTCGAACCCGCCGCCAACCCGCCGTACCGCTTGCCGCCGCGGCTGTTCGACGCCCGCTGCAAGGCCTGCTGGTTCGCGGCCGCGGTGCTGGTCCTGGTCGTGGCGAGCTTCTGGTCGCTGGACCTGCAGTGGGCCCAGTTCCTGTCGCTGGACGCGGCGCGCGCGATGGGTCGCTTCGTCGCCGAGTTCTTTCCGCCCGACACCAGCCCGGCCTTCCTTCGCCAGGTCGCCATCGGCACCTGGGAGACGCTGGCGATGTCGGCGCTCGGCACCCTGCTGGCCGCCGCCGCCGGGCTGCTGCTGGCCCTGCCGGCAAGCCGCCTGCACGACGGCCACGCCGCCCTTGCCCGGTCGCCGACCCGACTGCTGCTGAACGCACTGCGGGCGATCCCCGAGCTGGTCTGGGCTGCGCTGCTGCTGATCGCCGCCGGCCTGGGGCCGTTTGCCGGCACGCTGGCACTGGCGCTGCACACCACCGGCGTGCTCGGCCGGCTGTTTGCCGAGGCCATCGAGAACGCGCCACCCGGCCCGGGCGCGGCGCTGCGCGCGCAAGGCGTCGGCAACGTGCGCGTGTTCCTGTACGCGACACTGCCGCAGGTGCTGCCGCAGCTGGTGAGCTACACGTTGTATCGCTGGGAGAACAACATCCGCGCCGCGGCCGTGCTGGGGGTGGTCGGTGCCGGCGGGCTGGGTCAGTTGCTGACCTTCCACATGGGCCTGTTCCACATGAACAAGACCGCCACCGTGCTGGGGGCGATGCTGCTGCTGGTGGCCATCGTCGACGCACTCAGCTACGGCGCCCGGCGCTGGCTGACTCGCTGAGGCCTGCATGTCGATCTGGGCCAGCCTGCCGGACACCCTGCTGCTGTGGCAGCAGGCGCATCCGCTGCTCGCGCCGTTGGCGTTTGCCGTGGTCTTTGTGCTGCTGTCGGCCTTGTCGCTGCCGGGCTGCGGACCTCTGGCGCTGATGGCCGGCGCCGCGTGGGGTTTGGCGGCCGGCACGCTGGCCGTCGGCCTGGCGTCGACCGTCGGTGCAACGCTGGCATTCCTGGCCGCCCGGCGGCTGGCCCGCGCCGCGCCCGCGCCGCGTCCCGGGTCGCGCCTGGCCCGCGCCCGCGGGTGGCTCGATCGCGGCGAGGCCCTGCTCGAGCGTGGGGGCCCGCTGGCCCTGGTGTGGCTTCGCCTGGTTCCCATCGTGCCCTACCCGCTGCTGAACCCGCTGCTCGGGCTCACACGCATCAGCCTGCGTGGCTTTGTCGTGCCCAGCTTCTTCGGCCTCTTGATCGGCAGCCTGCCCTGGGTCAGCGCCGGTCAGGCGCTGTCGAAATCATGGCATGCCGGTGGTCTGGACGTGCCCTCGACCGCCGTGGCGGCGAGCCTGTTCGTGCTGACGCCACTGCTGGCCGCGCGCATGCTGCGCAGGACCGCCGCATGAGCCCGGCGCGCATCGGCTGGCCGTTTGCGTACGACTGGGACGCCCTGGCCCGCGACCGCATCGCGCGCGAGACCGGGCAGGTCATGGACCACGCCGGCTTCGACCTGTTTTCCTTCCCCAGCAACGCCGGCCTGGTGTTCTACGACCATGTGCGCTTCGCCCGCGCCCAGGCCGCCCGCGGACGGCGACTGGGCTGGCGGGCCGTGCTCAGCCACCAGGAGCACTTCGGCGCGCTGGCCGCCTCGCTGATCGCCGAGACGCTGAAGCTGCCGGGCGCCACGCCCGAATCCATCCTCGCCGCGCAGCACAAGCTGCACGCGCGCCGGGTGCTCGAGCGTGTCGCGCCGGAAGCGAACCTGCGCTTCAGCGAGCTCGACGCCGACTACGGCGGCGACATCCCGCAGGGCCTGCCCTACCCGAGCTTCGTCAAGCCGGTGAAGGCCGCTTTCTCAGTCCTCGCGCGCGAGGTCGCAAGCCACGAGCAGTTGCACGCCCACACCCGGTTCGGCCGGCGCGAGCTGTGGGTCATCCGCCACCTGGTCGACCCCTTCGACCGCCTGTGCCGTGACCGCCTGCCCGAGGCCGGCAGCGCGCACCGCATGCTGCTCGAGGAGCCGGTGCCGACCGAGGTGGCGCAGTTCAACCTCGACGGCTGGGTCGCGGACGGGCAGGCCCATGCGCTCGGTGTCGTCGACGCGGTGATGGTGCCCGGCACCCGCGCCTTCATGCGCTGGGAGCACCCCAGCCGGCTGGCCGCCGAGGTGCAGGCCCGGGCGCTCGACGTCGCCCAGCGCTTCCTGGCCGCCATCGGCTACGGGCTGGGCTTCTTCAACCTCGAGTTCTTCTACGACGCGGCCAGCGGCAGGCTCAGCGTCATCGAGTGCAACCCGCGCCTGGCGTCGCAGTT
>JAJTGU010000135.1 GCA_021297985.1 Rubrivivax sp. | reverse complement strand
CACTGCTGGCGATGGTGACAGTGGCGACCTTGCTGGGCCGCGCCGCCTCTCCGCTCCTGCTGGCCCGGGCCGTTGTCGCGGCCACCGCAGCTTATGCGGTGTCAATGCTCGCGATTGCGTTCCTGGCGGCGTCGATGTCTCCCGGCGGTGGCGCCCAACAGGCATTGCAGGTCGAGTTTTTCGGCTATTCCAACTTCCGCTTCTACAACCATGTGCAGACGGTCGCGCTGCCATTGACCCTTGGCGTGGCGGCGCTGTCTTTGGAGCCCCGATGGCGCTGGTTGGCGCGGGTCGGCGCGGCGGCCGGGTTTGCCTTGCTGTTCCAGGCCTGGGGCCGTGCCACGGGGCTTGCCCTCGTCGTGGCCACGGTATTGGTCCTGGTGGCTGGCCAGCTGGTGGGCCGATCGGTGGCGCCGCACGCTCGACGCTGGTTTGGCGAAGCCCTTGTGGCGGCCGCCGCAGGTGCCGTACTGCTTGTGCTGTTGACTGTTCTGCAAGGCGGCTGGAGCGTGCAGATCACGGGCTCCCGGGAAGGCTCGAACCTTGAGCGCATGGACCTCGTGCGGTTTGCGCTGGCCAGATCATTCGACTCTCCGCTTTGGGGCATCGGCCCGATGCACCTTTCCGGCATGCGGGGCATGAACGCCGCCCATCCCCACAACGCGTGCGTCCAGGTCGTCGCTGAATGGGGCTGGCCAGTCGGCCTGCTGCTGCTGGGTACCGTTGTCCTGGTCGCGTCGCGCTTGTGGCGCGCATTGCGCTCAGCGTCCGAAACGGAGGCGGCATGGGGACTGGTGTTGCTGGCCACTGGCGTTGCGGTCTTGGTCGACAGCTTGTTCTCCGGCAACTTCGTGATGCCGATGTCCCAACTCTGGATCGCGTTGCTGGGGGGCTGGATGCTGGCTTGGTGGCGCCACCTGCCTGGACGAGCCTCGGCTCCGGCACCCTGGCTCGGGCGCCCAGCGGTGGTCGTCCTGGTCACGGTCCAGATCTGGCTCGTCGTTTCCATTGCACCGGAAGTCCGCCGCTGGCCCCAGCCTCTGGACGAAGCCATCGAGCGCTACCCGAACGAGATGCTGAACCCGCGCTTCTGGACCCATGGCTGGTTCGGCGAGCCGGGCCCTCGACCTTGACGTCGTCAGCCGCTGCGATGGTGGTCGATGGCGGCCATGACAATCCCCCGCCATGCCGAGCCCTCCACCGTCCGCCGCCTCGCCGTTGCCCCCCGCGCTCGTGGCGGCCGGTGTGGCCGCGGCGGGGCTGCCGACGCTGCTGGCCTACAACGTCGCACCCTCGCCGACATTCCTGAACCAGGCGTTGGCACTGGCGGGCTGGGGCCTGTTCGTGGTCGTGGCCGGGGCGGGGTTGCGTTGGCGGGTGGGGCCAGGACCGCTTCTGGTCGCCTTGGGGGTCGTGGCTTTGGCCGCGGCCTGGTCGTGGGGGCCGGGGGCGTTGCCGGGCAGCCTGGCCTTGTCGGCGATCGGTTTGCTGGCCGCTGCGGCCTTGCTGGTGATGGCCGCGGCGGGTACGCGGGCGCAGGCCGACGGCGGCGTGGCCGTGTTCAGTGCTTTTGCGCTGGGCTGGGTCGTGGCGGGTGTCTGCAACGTGGCGGTGGCCCTGGTCCAGGTGTTTGCGCCGGCCATGACCGACGGCGCCTGGCTCGCCAGCTCGGGCATCCCGGGTCGGGCGGTGGGCAACCTGCGCCAGCCCAACCACCTCAGCAGCGTGCTCTTGTGGGCGGCGGTGGCGCTGGTCGCCCTGCTCGAACTGCGTCGACTGCCCGCGACGCGCTGGCGACACGGTCGCGCGGTCATGGCCGCAGGGCTGATGGCGGCGTTCGTCGGCGGCGTGGTGCTGACGGCGTCGCGTACCGGTTTGCTCAGTGTGCTGCTGCTGGCGGCATGGGGCCTGATCGACCGCCGCCTGGGCCGTGGCACCCGCGCGCTGCTGCTCGCCACGCCGCTGTTCTATGCCATGGCCTGGGGCGCGATGGCAGCCTGGGCAGCGCTGGGCGACCACAGCTTCGGCGGTGCCCAGCGGCTGGCCGAGACCGACATCTCCGGCTCGCGCTTCGGCATCTGGGGCAACACGCTGGCGTTGATCGCCCGCGAGCCGCTCGCGGGTGTCGGCTTCGGGCAGTTCAACCTGGCCTGGTCGTTGACGCCGTTCCCGGGGCGGCCGAATGCCTTCTTCGACCACACGCACAACCTGCCGCTGCAGCTGGCGGTCGAGCTCGGTCTGCCGCTGGCCGCAGCGGTCTGCTGCCTTCTGGTCTGGGCGCTGCTGCGTGCGGCGCGCGCGGCCTGGGCGCAAGGTGACTCCGGAGCCGGCCTGTGCGGCCGTGTCGCCGTCGCGATGGTCGCGATGATCGGCCTGCACAGCCTGCTCGAGTATCCGCTCTGGTACGCGTACTTCCTGCTGCCGGTGGCCTGGGTCTGGGGGTGGTCGCTGGGCTCCGGGCCGGCCCGGGACGACGCCGCCAAGCCGGCATCGACGACAGGGCTGATGCCTGAAGGCAGCGCCGCACTGGCCGGCCTGGTGCTCGCGGCAGCGGCAGCGGTCGCGGTCTGGGACTACCGGCAGGTCGCGCTGATCTTCGGTGCCCCCGCAGGAGCAGCGCCACTGGCCGAGCGCATTGAAAACGGTCGCCGGAGCTGGTTCTTCGCCCACCATGCCGACTACGCGGCGGTCACCTCGGGTCAGCTGCGCGGCGCCGAAGCAGCCCCGGCGTTTGCCCGCGCCACGCATTACCTGCTCGACACCCGGCTGACCATGGCCTGGGCCCGCTGGCACGAGGGCCAGGGCCACACCGACGAAGCGCGCCACCTGGCGGCTCGGTTGCGCGAGTTCCGTCGCCCCGAAAGCACCGACTGGTTCCAGGGCTGCCCGCAGCCGCGCCCCGCGGTGCCGAACGTGGTGCTGCTTGCGCCCGACGCCTTTGCCTGCGAAGCGCCGAGCCGGGTCGTGCCGTGGCGCGAGTTCGTCAGCCCGACGTCACGCTGAGCCGGCGAACCAGTCGCCGGACTTGCCGCCGCGCTTCTCGAGCACCTGCACGCCGCCGATGACCATGCCGCGGTCGGCGGCCTTCAGCATGTCGTAGACCGTCAGCAGGCCGATCTGCACCGCGGTCAGCGCCTCCATCTCGACACCGGTGCGGCCCACGGTCTCGACCTGGGCCTCGCAGTGAACCCGTCGGGCGGCCTCGTCGACCCGGAAGTCCACCGTCACGCGCGTGATCGGCAGCGGGTGGCACAGCGGGATCAGGTCGCTGGTGCGCTTGGCCGCCTGGATCGCCGCGATGCGGGCCACGCCGAGCACGTCGCCCTTCTTGGCGCTGCCGGCCAGCACCAGGGCCAGCGTCGGGGCGGCCATCGCGATGTGCCCGACGGCGCGTGCGAGGCGGTGCGTTTCGCTCTTGGCGGCAACGTCGACCATGTGCGCCTGGCCGGCAGGGTCGAAGTGGGTCAGGGAGCCGGATGGGGTGGAGGGGTTGGATTCGGGGGTCGTCATGGCAAACACCAAGCCGCGGCGCAGCAATGTTCGGAAACCTCTGGGTGCGATCATTGTCCGACGTCACCTCCACACTCACGGTCCGGGCCTTCAGCGCATCGGATTCGCCGCCTTGACCCCAGCCCCCATCTCCACACAGGCTCCCGCCTGGCCCCGCCGCACGGCTGCCGCACTGGCCGCTGTGCTGACCTTGGTGGCGCCGCTGCCGCCGGCCTGGGCCCAGGTTCGCCTGCCGTCGCTGGGCGAGACCTCCGAGACCGACCTCGGCATCGCCGACGAGCGCAGGATCGGCGACGCCTTCATGCGCGAGGGCCGGCGCGACCCGCAGTTCCTGGACGATCCGCTGCTCCAGGACTACCTCGATTCCCTCTGGCGCCCGTTGCTGGCTGCGGCGCGCGACCAGGGCCACATCGGACCCGAGCTCGAGACCGCGTTGGCCTGGGAGGCCTTTCTCGTGCTCGACCGCGCGGTGAACGCGTTTGCGCTGCCGGGGGGCTATGTCGGCATCAATCTCGGCCTGATCGCGATCACGCAGTCGCGCGACGAGCTCGCGTCGGTGCTTGCGCACGAGCTGGCGCATGTCACGCAGCGACACATCGCGCGCAGCATCGCGCCGAACTCGCGCGCCTCGACGCTGGCGGCGATCGCGACCATCCTCGGCCTGGTGCTGGCTTCGCGCGGCGGCAACATCGACGCGGCCAATGCCGCCATCATGGGCGGCCAGGGTGCTGCGGCACAGGCACAGATCAACTACACGCGCGACTTCGAGCGCGAGGCCGACCGTGTCGGCTTCGGCGTGCTGCAAGGCGCGGGCTTCGCGATCGGCGGCCAGGCCAGCATGTTCGAGCGCCTGGACCAGGCCAGCCGGCTCAACGACAGCGGCGGCTTCGCCTATCTGCGGACCCACCCGCTGACGACCGACCGCATTGCCGAGGCGCGCAACCGCACCCTCGTGGCCGGCAGCGGGCGCCTCGGGCCGCCGATGCTGCACGCCATCATGGCCGCGCGGTCGCGGGTGCTGATGGACCCGAACCCGGCCAACCTGCGGCGCCTGCTCGGAGGCACCTCGTCCCCGGTATGGACCGACCGGGTGCAGGCGGCGGCGATGGCCGGCATGGCCGCGCAGACGCTCGGCGATCTGCCGCTGGCGCTGCGTGAACTCGGCGAGGCACTGCGCCTGGCGCAGTCGGCACCGCAACGCGAGCCTGCGGCCGAACAGACGCTGGTGCTGCTGCAGGCCGAAGCGCTGCTGGCCCAGGGCGGCAGCCGCGGCCCGCGTGAGGCGCTGGACCGGATGGCCATGCTCAGACCCGGCGACGGCATGCCACGCAGCCTGCTGCTGTTGCGCTCGCGCGCGGCGCTTGCCGCCTGGCGCCAGCAACCCGGCCCTACCGAGGTGGCCGAGCTTCGCCGCCACCACGATGCGATCCTGACCTGGGTCGTCGACCACCGGGCCGACGCTGCGGCCTGGCAACTCCTGGCCGACGGCAATGTGGCGCTCGGTCAACCGCTGCGTGCGCTGCGGGCGTCCGCCGAGGCTCGTTATGCGCTCGGCGACCTGACCGGTGCGGTGGACCGGCTTCGCGCCGCTCAGGCCAGGGTTCGCGGGGGCGGTGGCGAGTCCTTCGACTTCATCGAAGCCTCGGTGATCGACGCCCGCTTGCGTGCGATCCAGGAGCAGCGGCGCCAGATTGCGCTGGACATGCGGGGGGGTCGCGGTGCGCCGCGCAACGATCCGTCGCGGCCTGACCCGAGCCCACCCGAAGCCGACGCTCCCCAACGGCCGGCGCCTGCCCCGACGCCGCCCGGCGAGCCCACGGGCGGCTGAAGGCCCGTCAGGATTCCGAGCGGCTGAACAGCCGCTAGACCTAGGAATCCGAGCGGCTGAACAGCCGCTCGGTGGCCACGTCGATGACCATGCCGCACAGGCTGTAGAGCAGCGAGCCGACCAACGCGGCGACAAAGCCGTTGACGTTCAGGCCCGGCAGCAACGAGGCCGCGGCCCAGAACATCAGCGCGTTGATGACGAAGAGGAAAAGCCCCAGCGTCACCAGTGTCACGGGCAGGGTCAGAAGCACCAGCAGCGGACGCACCAGCGTGTTCAGCAGACCGAGCACAAAGGCCGCAATCAGGGCCGAGGTGAAGCTCGCCACCTGCACGCCCGGGTACAGGTGAGCCACCAGGAGCAGGGCTGCGGCAAGCAGCAACCAACGGACGATGAGCTTCATGTCGCAAGCATAGCGTTGCCGGAACCCCGATTTCCCTGGGAAAACCGCTTCTCACCGAGGAGAAAGCGGCGATACCATTGGCGATGCCCGACCACTGGGAACAACAAGGGCGGTGGGCGATCCGGCGCAAGCCGGCTGCGCACACCGAAGCCCACGACCCGCGGCGCATCGGCGACGGTGTCCAAGGTGGCCGAAGGCATCCGACCATTCCACCAAACGGAGCAAGATCACATGGCAACTGCAAAGAAGGCCCCGGCCAAGAAGGCTGCGGCACCGGCGAAGAAGGCGGCCCCCGCGAAGAAGGCCGCACCGGCCAAGAAGGCGGCCCCGGCCAAGAAGGCTGCGGCGGCACCGGCCAAGAAGGCCGCCGCCCCCGCGAAGAAGGCCGCACCGGCCAAGAAGCGCACCCCGAGCGCCGCCTTCATGAAGGCCATGACCCCGAGCGCCGCGCTCGCCGCGATCATCGGCGACAAGCCGCTGCCGCGCACCGAGGTCACCAAGAAGGTCT
>JAJTGU010000206.1 GCA_021297985.1 Rubrivivax sp. | reverse complement strand
TTGAGGAACTTCTGCACCGAGCCTTCGACCATCTTGGCCACGATCTCGGCCGGCTTGCCGCTTTCGGCCGCCTTTTCGGTCGCGATCTTGCGCTCCTTGTCGACGAGCTCCGACGGCACTTCGGCCGACGACAGCGCGGCCGGCTTCATGGCCGCGACGTGCATTGCCACGTCCTTGGCGGCCACAGCGTCACCGTCGAACTCGACCATCACGCCGATGCGGGTGCCGTGCAGATAGTGCGCCAGCGCACCGCCGCCGCTGTAGCGCTTGAAGCGGCGGATCGACATGTTCTCGCCGATCTTGCCGATCAGGCCTTTGCGCACGTCCTCGAGCGTCGGGCCGAAGCCGTCCTGCTCATAGGCCATCGCCGACAGCGCCGCGACGTCGGCCGGGGCGGCCTCGGCCACCAGGCGGGCGGCAGCACTGGCGAAGCCGAGGAAGCTCTCGTTCTTGGAGACGAAGTCGGTCTCGCAGTTGATCTCGATCAGCGCCCCGGTCGTGCCGGAAACGCTGGCCGCGACCACGCCCTCGGCGGTGATGCGGGCTGCGGCCTTGCCGGCCTTGTTGCCAAGCTTGACGCGCAGGATCTCCTCGGCGCGGCTGGCGTCGCCGTCGGCTTCGGTGAGTGCTTTCTTGCACTCCATCATCGGGGCGTCGGTCTTGGCGCGCAGTTCGGCAACCATGCTGGCGGTAATGGCGGGCATGTCAAGGTTCTCCAGAGGTGGGATTCGGGTGCGGAAAGGCCGCGTCGATGCGCGGCCTTGGCGTCGTGCCGAGGCCCTGGATCGGGCCCGGCGCAGGTGTTCAGGCGTCTTCGTTGACTTCGACGAATTCGTCGCCGCTCGCGGCCACGGCCTGGACCACGTCGGACGTGGCGTTGGCCTTGCCCTCGAGTGCCGCATCGGCAACCGCACGGGCGTACAGGGCCACGGCCTTGGCCGAGTCATCGTTGCCGGGGATCACGTAGTCGATACCGATCGGCGAGTGGTTGGTGTCGACGACACCGATCACCGGGATGCCGAGCTTCTTGGCTTCGGCAACCGCGATCTTGTGGTAACCCACGTCGATGACGAACAACGCGTCGGGCAGCGCGCCCATGTCCTGGATGCCGCCGATGTCCTTCTCGAGCTTGACCAGCTCGCGGTCGAACATCAGGGCTTCCTTCTTGATCAGCGGCTCGGTGCCGGCTTCCTTGGTCGCCTGCATGTCCTTGAGCTTCTTCAGCGAACCCTTGACGGTCTTGAAGTTGGTCAACATGCCACCGAGCCAGCGCTGGTCGACGTAAGGCATGCCGGCACGCTGGGCCTCCAGCGCGATGACCTCGCGCGCCTGGCGCTTGGTGCCGACCATCAGGATCGTGCCGCGGCGGCTGGCCAGCTGTCGCACGAACTTCATCGCATCGTTGAAGAGCGGGAGCGTCTTCTCGAGGTTGACGATGTGGATCTTGTTGCGATGGCCGTAGATGTACGGGGCCATCTTGGGGTTCCAGAAGCGGGTTTGGTGACCGAAATGGACACCGGCTTCCAGCATTTCACGCATCGACACGGACATGGAGAACTCCGAGGTTGGGTCTTGAATCCCGCCACGAGATCACGGCAGGCCCACGGATTCGAGGGCTTGGCACGACACCTGGGATGCGGCGGGTTCGCGGGTGGTGGCGTCCCTGGCAACATGCCGGGTCCGCCGCGTCGCCTGTCTCGTCGACGACCGCAAGCGAGATCTCGCTCAGAGGCACCGGCGCAACAGACAAAGCCCATGATCCTAACACGCCCAGCTGCCTATTCCGCCTGCACCCACGGCACAGGACCGCTCACCCCAGAAGGCGGCACGCCATGACGTTGCGAGTTGCCGTCATTGGCGCCGGGGTCGTTGGCGTTGCCACCGCCTACGAGCTTGCAGCCGCGGGCCACGAGGTCACCGTGTTCGAGCGGCGCGCCAGTGTCGCTGGCGAAGGCAGTTTCGCCAACTCCGGCGTCCTGGCGCCGGCGCTGGTCGAAACCCGGCTCGCCCACGCCGCGCTGCACGTCGGACTGACCGCCCGGTTCAGCCAGGCGGGCTGGCTTTGGCAACGCTGGCGCACACGTCGTCCCGCCGCCGACCCCGGCAAGACCTTGGCCGCTCTGCGCCGTCTGGCGCTGGCCAGCCGCAGGCGACTGCTGCATCTGACCCGTCAGTTGCAGCTGGACTACGAGCAGACGCCGGGTCTGCTGCTCCTGCTGCGCGGCGAGCGCGAACTGAAGGCGGCGCGCCACCAATGGCCCGAGCTCGAGGCACTCGACATGGGGGCCGCGCTTGTCGACGCCGAGCGGGCTCGCCAGCTCGAGCCCTCGTTGCATGGCGCCACGGCCCTGGCCGGCGCCCTGCACCTGCCGCAGGACGGTGTTGGCAACGCGAGGCAGTTCACCCACCTGCTCAAGGCGCACGCGCAGAAGCTGGGGGCACGCTTTGTCTTCGACACCGAGGTCAAGGCTGTTCGGGGCGGCGTTGACCCCGAGCTTCAGCTCGCCACTGGCGAGGCCCCGAGCGTGGACCGCATCGTCGTCTGCGCGGGAGCGCAGGCGCGACGGCTGCTCTTGCCGCTCGGCCTGAAGCTGCCGTTGGCCGCGGTCCATGCGTGCTCGGTCACGGCGCCGGTCCGCCACCTCGATGGCCTGCCCGATCAGGGCCCGAAGGCGGCGATCATCGACGAGCGCAATGGCATCACGATCTCGCGCCTCGGCCAAAGGGTGCGCGTCAGCAGCCGCGGCCATCTCGGCGCTGACCGCGGCGCGGTGCCGGCCAACGCCCGGCTCAAGCCGCTGTACCGCGCGCTTGAGGAGTGGTTTCCAGCGGCCGCGATCACGCGCGAGGCCCAGCACTGGCAGGGCATTCGCCCCACCTTGCCCGATGGTTTGCCGGTTGTCGGTCCGGCAGGTCCAGCCGGGCTGTGGCTCAACCTTGGTCACGGCGAACATGGCTGGACACTGGCCTGCGCCAGTGCCCAGGTCGTGCGCGCGCAGATCGAAGGCGACACCGCCGCAGCGGCGCTCGCCGACGAGCTGGCCCTTGGTGGCGGCGACTTGGCCTGCCTGCGCCTTGACCGTTGGCCATGAACCGCCCTTGGCCTGAATCGTCGTGATCGCCGCGCCAATCCTCGTCGGTTCGCACAACGGCCCTTGGCCGCTGCATGACACAACCGCCAGCCGGGCTGCCGAAGCGGCGGCGTTGGCCACCCACGCCACAGGCGCCTTGATGGCACGCGCCGGCCTGTCCGCCGCAAGGCTGGTGCTGGCGCGCTGGCCCCGTGCGCGCAAGGTGCTGGTGCTCGCGGGCCCAGGCAACAACGGCGGCGACGGCTGGGTACTCGCAGAGCACCTGCACCGGGTCGGCCAGCAAGTCGACGTCTGGCCCGTCGAGGCCCGCAGCTCACCGCCGGCCGACGCCCGGGCCGCACGCGCCGCGGCCTTGGCCGCCGGGGTCCAGGTGCTTGAGGGCTCGACCGCGACGCTGGCCCGCGCGCTGTCGCAGGCCGATCTGGTCGTCGATGCCTTGCTCGGCTTGGGCACCACGCGGCCCGCTGCAGGCCGGGTGGCCGATGCGCTGCAGCTCCTGAAGAAGTCGCCACCCCCTGCCCTGCTCGCTCTGGATCTGCCCAGCGGCCTGGACATCGACACCGGTCAGCCCTGGTCCGGCTCGCCAGACGTGCCAGCGGCGACGGCAACGCTGTCCTTGCTCACGCTCAAGCCCGGGCTCTTCACTGGAAGCGGGCACGACCTCGCGGGCGAAGTCTGGTTCGACGACCTGTCCTGCATCCACGGCGTGTCGCCGACGGCCCTGCTCGGTGGGCCATCGCAAGCCGTTCCTGCGCCACATGCCTGGCACAAGGGCAGCCGCGGCGATGTCTGGGTCGTCGGCGGCGACACCGGCATGGACGGTGCGGCCCAACTGGCGGCGATGGCGGCACTTCGCGGCGGTGCAGGCCGTGTCCTGCTGCATGTTTTGGCTCCGGCACCTCAGGTGGCTCGAGCGGCCACGCTGCTGCAACTCCCGGTCGGGACTTTGGCCGACGCCGGGGCCGCGGCAGAAGCGACCGTCGTCGCAGGCTGCGGCGGCGGCTCTGCGGTCGCGTCGCATATGCCGGGCCTTCTGGCCCAGGCGGCGCGCCTGGTCATCGATGCCGACGGTCTGAATGCGATCGCCCGTGACGGTCAGCTTCGGGCCGCGCTGCACGCCCGGACGATGCGGGGTGGTGCCACGGTGCTGACGCCGCATCCGCTTGAGGCCGCACGCCTGCTGAACCGCACGGCGGCAGCCGTCCAGGCCGACCGCATCGCCACAGCGCAGCATCTGTCAGAGGCCTTCGGCTGCACCGTCGTGCTCAAGGGATCTGGCAGCGTGATCGCAGCGCCGGCGGCCTTGGCGCGGGTCAATCCGAGCGGCAACGCGGCCCTCGCCACTGCCGGCACCGGTGACGTGCTGGCCGGTTGGATCGCCGCACGGTGGTCGCAGTCGCCGATGGCCACCCCGCAGGACGTGGTGGCCGAAGCGGTCTGGGTCCATGGCACGGCCGCGGACGATTGGCTGGCCGCCGGCCACACCGGCCCCCTTCTGGCCAGTGAACTGGCCGATTGGATGGGCCGAGTCGCCGCCCGTTGACGGCATTCGCGGCAGACGCAGCGGCCGCTTGCGGTCAGCCCTTGGCCTTGCCGACCCGCCCAGCCCGTTTGGCGCCAGCCGTGGTGCGTGCCGGCTTGGCGCTGGTGGCGCCGGCCTTGCGGGTCGTGCCTTTGCCCAGCGATTTGCGCTCTCTCGACTCGGCCTTTCGCTGACGATCCAGCGCCTTGACCTTGACAAGTTCGCCCTGGGCCGTCCCGGTAGCCCCCGCGGCTGACGGCGCCGCCACAGGCGCCCGACCTCGCTCACCTCGAGCGCGCTCGATCAGCCGTTCGGCATCGCCTTCGCGGACCATGCGGAAGTCGATCTTGCGGCCGTCGAGATCGACCCTGCTGACCTGGACCCGGACCCGTGTCCCGATGGCGTAGCGCACACCGGTCCGCTCGCCACGCAGTTCCTGGCGGACCTCGTCGAACTTGTAGTAGTCGCCACCGAGTTCGGTGATGTGGACCAGTCCCTCGACATACAGCCCGTCCAGCGTGACGAAGAGGCCAAAGCCTGCGACCGAACTGACCGTTCCGCCGAATTCCTCGCCGAGTTTCTCGCGCATGTAGGCGCACTTCAGCCAGGCCTCGACGTCGCGGCTGGCCTCGTCGGCACGACGCTCGTTGGCGCTGCAGTGCGCGCCGGTGGCCTCCCAGGCCAGCAGTTCCTGGCTCGGTGGCTTGCCCGGCGTGCGTGGCAAGGGCGGCAGGCGGCGCGCCTGTCGCGGATCCGGCGAACGTGTCCCCGGGTGCAGCAGGTGGTGGTAGCGCTTCTTGTGCAGCAGCGCCTTGATCACGCGGTGCACGAGCAGGTCCGGGTAGCGCCGGATCGGGCTCGTGAAGTGGGTGTAAGCGGAGTACGCGAGGCCGAAGTGGCCGGAGTTGACCGGCGTGTAGATCGCCTGCTGCATCGAACGCAGCAGCATCATGTGGATCTGCTGCGCGTCAGGCCGGCCCTGTGTGGCCGCGGCGATCGCGGCGAACTCACCCGGCGCCGGGTCGTCGCTGACGGAAAGGCCAAGCCCCAAAGCGCGGAGGTAGGCCTGCAGCGCGACCCGCTTCTCGGGCGTCGGACCTTCGTGGACGCGGAACAGGCTCGCGTGTTCGGCCTGGGCGATGAAACTGGCCGCGCAGACGTTGGCCGCCAGCATGGCCTCCTCGATCAGGCGGTGGGCCTCGGTCCGCGTGCGGGGCACGATCTTCTCGATTCGACCCTGGTCATCGCAGACGATCTGCGTCTCGGTGGTCTCGAAGTCCATTGCCCCACGTCGGCTGCGGGCCTTCAGCAATGCGCGGTACACCTCGTGCAGGTGCAGCAGATGCGGCACCAGGGTCGCACGGCGCGCGGCTTCGGGCCCCCGCGTGTTGGCCAGGATCGCGGCGACCTCCGTGTAGGTGAAGCGTGCCTTGGAGTGCATCACCGCCGGATAGAACTGGTAGGCGTGCATCTCACCGTCGGCCGCAATCAGCATGTCGCAGACCATGCACAGCCGGTCCACGTCGGGGTTCAGCGAGCACAGGCCATTGCTGAGCTTCTCCGGCAGCATGGGGATCACCCGCCGCGGGAAGTAGACCGAGGTCGCACGCTCGTAGGCGTCGTCATCCAGAGCCTCGCCCGGCTTGACGTAGTGGCTCACGTCGGCGATCGCCACCAGCAACCGCCAGCCGGTCTTGCTGACCGCTTCCGGCACTGCGTCGGCGGCGGCCTTGCGCCCGCGCTTCCTGGCCGGCGTTGCCGGCGCCTCGCTCCAAGGCTCGCAGTAGACCGCGTCGTCGAAGTCGCGTGCGTCTTCACCATCGATCGTGACCAGCGCGACATCGCTCAGGTCGACTCGGTATCGACGATCAGCCGCCCGCAACTTCTCGGGCAGGGCCGCCGCTTCGGCCAGAGCGGCGGCACTGAAGCGGTGCGGCACTTCGTACTTGCGAACCGCGATCTCGATCTCCATGCCCGGGTCGTCGATCTGCCCTAGCACCTCGGACACACGACCGACCGGCTGCGCATGCAGCGACGGCGTCTCGGTCAGTTCCACCGCCACCACCTGCCCGACCTGGGCCGTGGCAGTGGCGTTCTTGGGGATCAGGATGTCCTGCCCATACCGCTTGTCCTCCGGAGCCACGACCCAATGGCCGCCTTCGTGCAGGAGGCGGCCGATGATCGGCGCCTTGTGGCGCTCCAGGATCTCGACGACGCGGCCCTCGGGCCGGCCCTTGCGGTCGACCCGCACGATGCGCACCAGAACGCGGTCACGATGCAGCACCGCGTGCATCTCCTGCGGCGCGAGATAGATCAGTGGATCCCCGTTGTCGGGCACGACGAAACCATGGCCGTCGCGATGACCTTCGACACGGCCGGGCACGTCGCCCAGGACGGTGGAGGATGTCGCGACTGAAGTCGCGGATTTGGGTTGGGAGGAAGAGTGAGGACTCAAGTGCTCTCGATTTCTTGTTTTTCGGTGTTAGACTGCTAGGCTCTGCTGGATCAACGTCCGACAGACACCTGCCCAGGTGGCGGAATTGGTAGACGCACTAGTTTCAGGTACTAGCGCTTAACGGCGTGGAGGTTCGAGTCCTCTCTTGGGCACCAGACAAAGAAGGCCAGCGGAAGCTGGCCTTCGGCGTTTTCAGACGGCAAATTTCTTCGCCAGCCCTTCAGGACGAAGGTTGTCGTACTCCTCGAAGGGCTGGTGGATCCAGGGACTCGTCGGCAGGTCCTCGACGTGGTAGTCGGGGGTGTAGGACGACACGCCCTTGACCCAGATGACGGCAGCACGCAGTTCTGCGATCGCCGGCATGGAACGCAGCCGCTCGACCACCGCACGCAGCGTGATGCCGGTGTCGGCGAGGTCGTCGACCAACAGCACTCGGCCCGCCAGTTCGCCCTTGGGCATGGTGATGTACTTGGCCATGTCGAGCCGGCCCTGGATCGTGCCGGCTTCGGCGCGATACGAACTGGTCGACATGATCGCCAGCGGCTTGTCGAACACGCGCGACAGCACGTCTCCGGGGCGCATGCCGCCACGGGCCAGGCACAGGATCTGGTCAAACTCCCAACCTGAAGCCGCGACCTTGAGCGCCAGGCGCTCGGTCAACAGGTGGTATTCGTCCCAGGATACGTAGAGGTGTTTGCCATCTTCGGTGAGCATGGTTCGAAGGTCTCCTTGTTCGGGTGCTCGGGCGGTGACAGGGGATCGAGGGAACGCGGCATCAAGCCCGGTAGGGATGACGCAGCAAGATCGTGTGAACACGGTCTGGGCCGGTGGACACCATGTCGATCGGGACCTGGGTCAGGTCTTCCATGCGTTCAAGGTAGCGGCGGGCGTTGGCGGGCAGCTGTTCCCAGTTCGTCAGGCCCGCGGTGGTGTCGGTCCAGCCCGGCAATGTCTCGAAGACCGGCTCGCTGCGGGCAATGTCGTCGGCGTCCATCGGCAGCACGTCGAGCATGCGGCCGTCCAGGCGGTAGCCGACCGCAATGCGGATCTCGGGCAGGCCGTCAAGCACATCGAGCTTGGTGATGCACTGGCCGCTGACGCCGTTGATGACCATCGCCCGGCGCAGCGCCGCAGCGTCGAGCCAGCCGCAGCGCCGCGCGCGGCCGGTGACGGTGCCACGCTCCTGCCCCACGGTACTCAGGTGGTGGCCGACACTGCCGGGCTCGTCCATCGTCAGCTCGGTGGGGAAGGGTCCGCTGCCGACGCGCGTGGTGTAGGCCTTGGTGATGCCGAGCACATAGTGCAGCAACCCGGGGCCGATGCCGGCGCCGGCCGCGGCGTTGCCAGCCACACAGTTGCTGCTGGTCACGAAGGGATAAGTGCCGTGGTCGATGTCCAGCAGCGTGCCCTGCGCGCCTTCGAAGAGAAGGTTGTCGCCCGTACGGTGGGCATTGAACAGCCGCCAGCCGACATCGGCCAGCATCGGCACCACGATGTCTGCCGTGGCCATCGCGCCGTCGTACAACTCGGGCAGCGCCAGCGGTTGAGCGCCGAGCAGGGACAACTCGGCGTTGTGGCGTTCGAGCAGTTCGGTCAGCTTGGCCTTCAGCCGATCGGGGTGCTTCAGATCCTGCAGGCGGATCGCGCGACGGGCGACCTTGTCCTCATAGGCAGGACCAATGCCCTTGCCGGTGGTGCCGATCTTGCCGCCGCTGCTGGACTCGCGCCGCGCCTCTCGCGCACGGTCGACTGCCGCATGCATCGGCAGGATCATCGGACAGGCCTCGGAGATGTGCAGTCGGGACCGAACATCGATGCCGAGCGCCTCGATCCGCGCGATCTCCGTCAGCAGGTGGGTGGGATCGACGACCACACCGTTGCCGATGTAGCAGGCGACACCGTCGCGCATGACGCCTGACGGGATCAGTTGCAAGGCCGTCTTTCGACCACCGATCACAAGCGTATGGCCGGCGTTGTGGCCGCCCTGAAAACGCACGACGCCCTGGGCGTGGTCGGTCAACCAATCGACGATCTTGCCCTTGCCTTCGTCGCCCCACTGGGTGCCGACGACGACGACGTTGCGGCCGACGGTGCCGCGGATCAAGGGATGTTGCATGGAAACAGAGGACTCGCGGAAAACAGTATGGAGTGGGAGGGGATCCGGCGGCGTCTTGATGCGGCGACTAGCCCGCCGGGCGGCTGGCCACCACCCATCTTCCATCGACCTGGATCAGTTCCCGGTCGCAGACGAAGGCCGCCGCTTCGGGCGCATGGCCGGGCAAGGCCGCAACGACGGTCTCGCCCTGTTCGCGCAGGCGGCGAACCGCAGCCCGCAGTTCGGGCGCCTCGCCCCAGGGCGAAAGGATCGCGCCAGGCGGTGGCGACGTCGGCGCCGCCGCCACCAGCGCCTTGAGGTCGACCAGGCTGAAGCCAACCGCCGGGCGATTGCGACCGAAAGCCGCACCCACCTCGTCGTATCGGCCCCCACGAGCCAACGCACCCAGGGCGGCCCCGGCCTTGCCTCCGCCGTAGATGGCGAAGCGGGTGCCGCTGTAGTAGGCATACCCGCCCATGTCGGCGAGATCAAAGCCGATCTTCAACCCAGGGTAGGCCACTCGCAGGTGACCGGCCATCCAGCGCAAATCTGCCAGCGCCTGACGCACCAGCGGGCGCTGCGGCAAGACTTCATCGGCGGCGGCCAGCACTTCGTCCCCACCATAGAGGCGCAAAAGAGCCGCCAGGGCCGCCCTGGCCTCGGCACCCGCCGGCGCGGCGATGGCGGAAAGAGCGGCAGCATCCTTCTCGGCCAGCGCTTGGGCCAGGTCCTGAAGGGCCTGCGGGTCCAGCGGCACGCCAGCCAGCACGCCGCGCAACACACGTGCATCGGCCAGGTCGATGACCAGCGGCACCACACCGACCGCCCCAAGGCAATCCAGCGCCAGTTCGGCCGCCTCGAGATCGGCCTCCAGGCCCGCGTGGCCGAAGATCTCGGCCCCGAACTGCAAGGGCTCTCGGGACGCGGCAGCATCGGCCGGTCGAGCGTGCAGCACCGGGCCGCAGTAGCACAAGCGCACGATGCCGTCGCGGTTGAGCAGATGCGCATCGATGCGCGCTGCCTGCGGTGTCGTGTCGGCGCGGATCCCCAGACTGCGTCCGCTCAGTTGGTCGACGAGCTTGAAGGTCCTGAGGTCGAGTTCGCGGCCGGTTCCGGTGAGCAAAGCATCCAGATGCTCTACCAACGGCGGAATCACGAACTCGAAACCGTAGGCCCGGGCTCGGTCGAGAAGCGTGCGACGGATCGCCTCAAGGTGGCGCGCTTCGTGCGGCAGCACATCGGCCACATGCTCCGGCAGCAGCCAGGCAGAACGCATTGGAATGTGCGCGGGGGTTAAAGGGTGGATTGTAGGTGCCGCATAAAGGATCGCCGGCAAACGGCGTTCAGCGCCAGAACCACAAAAGCACCAGGCCGGCCAGGATCGAACACAGACCGATGAAGCGGATCTGGCCGTCGCCAAGCCGGACGGCTTGCTCGAAGACCCGCCGCCAGCTTGCCGGAGCGACGAAGGGCAACAAACCTTCGATCACCAGCATCAAGGCCAGAGCGCCGAGCAGGGCCTCAGCCATGGTCGGCGCTCCGGAAGAACCCGTCGCCCGAAGCGATCAACGCCGCGGGGCGTCCGACCCCCCGCGCATCGCACGGAAGAAGTCGTTGTTCTGATCCATCACGATGACGTCGCTCTTGCTGCGGAAGGTGGCCCGATAGGCCTCGAGGCTGCGATAAAACTGAGCGAACTGCGGGTCGCGTCCAAATGCGTCGGCGTACAGCGCCGAGGCCTTGGCATCGCCCTCGCCCTTGACCTTCTGCGCGTCACGATAGGCCTCGGCGATGATCACTTCGCGCTGACGGTCGGCATCGGCCTTGATCTTCTCGCCGTCGGCCATGCCCTGGCTGCGGAGTTCGTTGGCCACCTGCTTGCGCTCGGACTCCATCCGCCGATAGACCGACTCGGTGATGTCGGCGACGAAGTCCACGCGCTTGATCCGGACGTCGACGATCTCGATGCCGAAGCTCTTGGCTTCGTCCTGCAGGCGTTGGCGCACGTCGTTCATGATCTTGTCGCGTTCGCCGGACAACACGCCCTTCACGTCGCGCTTGGTGATCTCTTCGTTGAACGCGGCCTGCGCCACCGAGGCGAGGCGAGTCTCGAGATTGCGGAAGTCGGTACCGTTGTTGCGGATGAACTGGCGCGGCTCGGAGATTCGCCACTTCAACAGCCAGTCGATCACCAGGCTCTTCTTCTCGGCGGTGAAGATCGGTCGCGTTTCAGGACTGTCCAGTGTCTGCACGCGCTTGTCGAGAAAGACGACGTTCTGGAACGGCGGCGGGAGCTTGAACTTCAGCCCCGGCTCGACGATCACGTCCTTGATCTCGCCAAGTGCGTAGACCACAGCGACCTGCCGCTGGTCGACGACAAACAGCGTACTGGCGGCCAGCATCAGCGCGATCAGCGCGCCGGCAACGGTGAGTGCAATCTTGTTCATGGTGTGTTGCGAGTTGCCGTGCGATCAGCGACCGTCGCGTTCGCGGCCACGCGCGCCGTCGCGCGAGCGGATGTCGATGGCCGTGGGCGTGGCAATGGCGTCGGTGGGCGCACTCGGCGCCGCAGCCTGTGCCGCGGCTGGGGCGCCGGCCTGTTGGAGCAGCCTGTCCAGCGGCAGGTACAGCAGATTGGAGTTCGAACGGCTGTCGACCATGACCTTGCTGACGTTCGAGTAGACCTGCTGCATGGTCTCGAGATAGAGGCGATCGCGCGTGACACCTGGCGCCCGTTGGTACTCGGTGAGCACCGAGCGGAACCGCTGCGCGTCGCCTTCAGCCTGCGCCACAACCCGCGCGCGATAGCCTTCGGCCTCTTCGGTCAGACGTGACGCCGTACCACGGGCCTTGGGGATGACGTCGCTGGCGTAGGCTTGGCCTTCGTTCTTGAATCGGTCACGGTCGGCGCCCGCCTTGACGGCGTCGTTGAAAGCCGCCTGGACCGGGTCGGGCACCTGGACGCTCTGGACGTTGACCCCGGCCACGACGATCCCGGCCTTGAGCCGGTCGAGTTGGCCCTGGATGCTCTTGACCAGATCTGCCGCAATCGCGTCGCGTTGTTCGTACAGCACCTGATCGACGCGGCTGCGGCCCACGATCTCGCGCACGGCGGACTCGGCCGCCTGGACCACGGCTTCGTCGGAGCTGCGATTCTCAAAGAGGTACTGGCGGGCGTTGGCACGGCGGTATTGGACCGTGAACCGGATGTCGACGATGTTCTCGTCCTGGGTCAACATCGAAGAGTCGCGAAGACCGGTCGCCGGCACGACAGCACTGCGCCCGACCTCGACCGACTGCAACTGCGTCACGGCCACGACCTCGTGGGCCTGGATCGGGGTGGGCAACCGGTACTGCAATCCGGCATCCACGGTGCTGGAGTACCGCCCGAAGGTGGTGACCACCGCCTGCTGGCCTTCCTGGACGATGAAGATGCCGGTGCCGGCCCAGATCAGGACAGCGACGCCCCCGATCAGTCCGATGCCGATGCCCGCGCTCTTCATGTCCGGCTGGAAGCCCCCACCGGACCCGCCACCGTCGCCGCCGCCGTTGTTGAAGTTGTTCGGGTTCGGCCGCTGATTGCCACCCCCCTTGCCACCGAACAGCCCTGACAGCTTTCGATTGAAGTCGCGCCAGAGCTCGTCGAGATCGGGCGGGCCGTCGTTGCGGTTCTGGTTGATGACAAGACCCGAGGCAGCGCTGCGGGCCGACGCGCGGCGAAAGACAGCAGCCGCGATCAGGTCGCGCAGCGCCAGCGCCACAGCGGCCAGTCGGGAAGGGGTGTCGGGCATGTTCATGCGTGGAAAATGGGGCGGGGATCGGGTTCGAGATCGCCGGAACCGTCATCTGAGGCACCGGCGTCGGCATTCAAGCGGGCCAATACGATGGCCGAGATCTCAGCGCGGAGCGACGCAATCCCGCCGCCGCTGACGGCACTGACGAAGACCCGCGGTCGACGAACACCGGGATGGACTTCGATCACATCGACGACCTCCCGCGGCTGGCGGCTGGAGTCAAGCAGGTCGCACTTGTTGCAGACCAGGATCTGCGGCACGGCGGCAGCGCCGATGTCATCGAGCACACGCTCGACTTCAGCCATCTGCTCGGCCAGCTGCGGGCTTGAGGCGTCGACCACGTGCAACAGCAGGTCGGCTTCGGCGGCCTCTTGCAGCGTGGCCTCGAAGGCTTCGACCAGCTTGTGCGGGAGATCGCGGATGAAGCCCACGGTGTCCGAAAGCGTCGCGGCTTGCGCCGCCTGTTCGAGCCACAACTGGCGGGTCGTGGTGTCCAGCGTCGCAAACAACTGGTCGGCCGCATAGGCGCGCGCCTTGACCAGCGCATTGAACAGCGTGCTCTTGCCGGCGTTGGTGTAGCCCACCAGCGAGATGCGGAAGGTGCCGCGGCGCTCGCGCTGCCGGCGCTGGGTGCCGCGCTGGCGCTTGACCTTCTCCAGCCGTTCGCTGACGGTCTTGATGCGCTCACCGATCATGCGCCGGTCGAGTTCGATCTGGGCCTCACCAGGGCCGCCACGGTTGCCGATGCCACCGCGCTGGCGTTCAAGGTGGCTCCACCGCCGCACCAGCCGGGTCGACAGGTACTGAAGCCGCGCCAGTTCGACCTGCAGCTTGCCTTCGTGGCTGCGCGCGCGGTCAGCAAAGATGTCGAGGATCAGCGAGGTCCGGTCGGCGACCGGAACCCCAAGATGCCGCTCGAGGTTGCGCTGCTGGGCCGGCGACAGGGCTTGGTCGAAGATGACGCCATGGGCCGAAGTGGCCGCCACCAGTGCCTTGATTTCGTCGGCCTTGCCGCTGCCCACGAACAAGGCAGGGTCAGGCGATCGGCGACGCGCCGTCACGCGCGCAACCGGCAGGTCGCCGGCAGAAGCGGCGAGCAGCGCGAGTTCATCCAGCCCGGCATCGAAAGGCACGGCACCGCCCAGGTCCACGCCCACAAGCACCGCGCGGGTTGCCGGTGCAGCGGTAGAAGTGTCAGGATTCAAGTGCTCAGGCGGCGTCGCCGGCAACCGGCTCGTTCGGATGGAAATTCACAGCCCGGCTGGGAACGACCGTGGAGATCGCGTGCTTGTAGACCATCTGCGTCACCGTGTTGCGCAGCAGCACCACGTACTGGTCGAACGACTCGATGTGGCCCTGGAGCTTGATGCCGTTGACCAGATAGATCGACACCGGCACATGCTCCTTGCGAAGCAGGTTCAAGAAGGGATCCTGCAAGAGTTGACCTTTGTTGCTCACGATATTCTCCGTGTTGGGTTTGTTGGGTAAACCCGAAGGGATCACCATATCACAGGGCCCTCCCGGGATTGCGGCTGCGGCAATAAGCCCTCAGCCGGGCTTGTCATCGAAGGGGTTCTGGCCTGAGCGAAGTTCGATGCGCAGCGGGGTGCCAACCAGCTTGAAGTGCTCGCGGATTCGCCCCTCAAGGTAGCGCTTGTAGCTGTCGGTCACACCGTCAAGCGCGCTCCCGTGGACGACGACGATGGGCGGGTTCATGCCGCCTTGGTGGGCGTACCGCAGCTTCGGGCGGAAGCGGCCTTCGCGCCTGGGTGCCTGGTGCTCGACAGCGGCTTGCAGCAGACGCGTCAGAACCGGCGTTGAGAGCTTGGCGGTGGCCGAGGCATGCGCCGCAAGAAGCGACTTCCAGACCGCGCCCAGCCCTTGGCGTCGGATCGCCGAGATGTGCAACACCTCGGCGAATCGAAGGAACGGGAGCCGCGTCTCGACCGAGCGCTCCAGCAGCTGGCGTTGGTAAGCGTCGGCCGCATCCCACTTGTTGATCGCGACGACGACAGCGCGGCCGGATTCCAGGATGTAGCCGGCGATGTGCGCGTCCTGGTCACTGACGCCCTGGGTGGCGTCGATCAGCAGCAGCACGACGTTGGCATCGGCAATGGCTTGCAGCGTCTTGACGACCGAAAACTTCTCGATCGCCTCGAAGACCTTGCCCTTGCGGCGCAGGCCGGCGGTGTCGATCAGTTCGAAGCGCCGGCCATCACGCTCCAGCGGGACGTGGATCGCGTCGCGGGTCGTGCCGGGCTGGTCGAACGCGACCAGTCGCTCCTCGCCAAGCCAGGCGTTGATCAGCGTGCTCTTGCCGACGTTGGGGCGTCCTGCGACGGCCAGCCGGATGGGCCGGTGGGCGTCGTCGGGGCTGTCTGGCGGCTCGTCGACCTCGAAAGGCTCGAGCGCGGCTTCGAGCAGGCTGCGCACGCCCTGGCCATGGGCCGAAGACACCGGGTGCAGCTCGCCCAGCCCCAACTCATGGAATTCGGCCAGCAGCGGCGACTCGGCCATGCCCTCGGCCTTGTTGACGGCCAGCAAGACGCGCTTTTCCTGACTGCGCAGGTAGCGCGCGATGTCGTGGTCCTGGCCCGACAACCCGGCACGCACGTCGACGACGAAGATCACCGCGTCGGCCTCGGCCACCGCCTGGCGGGTCTGCTTGGCCATCTCGGCGACAACGCCAGTGGGCTTCTGCGGCTCGAAGCCCCCGGTGTCGATGACGATGAACTCGCGCGGGCCGAGCTTGGCGTCGCCGTAGTGCCGGTCACGCGTCAGGCCGGCGTAGTCGGCCACGATGGCGTCGCGACTCTTCGTGATCCGGTTGAACAGCGTCGACTTGCCGACGTTGGGCCGGCCGACAAGGGCAATGACCGGCTTCATGGGTTTGGGCTTTCGCGAACGACGTCGGTCGCTCAGTTGGGCCGGAAGGCGTGCAGGCCGCCACCCGCGGTGACCACCAGCATCGTCGTGCCCGACAGCACCGGCGAGCCGATCACCGCCGAGCCGTCGGTGGCCAGGCGCAGCTGCGGCTCGCCGTTGCTTGCATTGAGGAAGTGCACATAGCCCTGGGCGTCGCCAAACACGACCACCGTGCCCACCGCCACCGGGCCGGAGAGCCCGCGATAGAGCAGCTTTTCGCTGGTCCAGGACACATCGCCGTTGTCGGTCCGCCAGGCCGTGATGCGGTCCACCGCATCAGCGCCGAACAGGCGTTCGGCATTGCCGCCGATGGCCTGCACGCCCCCGGTGTTGCGCGACCAGAGCAGGGCGCCGCGGGCGGCGTCGGCACAGCCCACCGCCGACTGGAAGGCACGCGCACAGACCCGGTCGCCGGCACGGACCACCGGGCCGAGCAGATCGGCCAGACGCTCGACTTCGTTCGTGCCACGCGGGGTCGCGAGTTGGGCGTCCCAGCGCACGTTGCCCGCCAGCGGATCGATCGCGGTCAGGCGCGCGCCCTGGGCCACGAGCAAGGTGTCCTTGAAGGCGGTGACGACACTGGCCTGGGCCAGGGTCAGCGCGTCGCCCGGCCGTTGGTAGACCCACAGACGGCGACCGTCGACGGCATCGAAGGCGTGGACCGCACGATCGACACTCATCACGAAGACACGCTCGCCGGCGACCAGCGGCGGCGTCACGACCGACGAGGGCATGGTCTTGCGCCAGGCCTCGCGGCCGGAGTCGAGCACGACGACCTCATTGCCGCGGGTCACGACGCTGGTGAAGCGGCCATCGCTGCCGACCCCTGCCGCGATGCGGGCGCCGATGTCGGTCCGCCACAGCGTTGCGCCGGTGTCGGCGCGCAAGGCCATCACCGTGCCGTCTTCGCTGGCGACAAAGAAGCTGTCGTCGCGGACGGTCGGCCGCATCGGGAAGCCGATCTTGCCGATGCGGGTGTTCCAGACCTCGCGCCCGGCCAGCGTGGGGGTGAAGTTCTCCAGGGGCGTTGGCGGCGGACGATCGCTGCCGCACCCAGCCACCAAGGCCGCACCCAGGGCCAGCGCCAAGCCGACACCACGAAACGAAAGTGCCGTCACGGCTTGGCTCCGGACGCGGAAGCCGATGCCGCAGCAGCCACCGCAGGCGCGGCGCCCAGCGCGGTCAGCTTGGCCTCGATGACACGGCGGTAGTCCTGCTTTTCGGTCATGGCTGCCCAGGCGGCCTGGTAGGCCACCAGGGCTTCGGCACGCTTGCCCTGAAGCATCAGCACATCGCCGCGACGGTCGGCGACCAGCGGCTCGAAGCCTTCGGATTTCGCGGCGTCCAGCGTCTTCAGCGCCTCGTCGAACTGCTTGGCTTCCGCCTGCACGGCCGCCAGACGCAGCCGCGCGACGGTTCTCAGATCGGCATCGCTGCCCTTGTCGGCCGCCCAGGCCAGGCTGGCCTTGGCGGCGTCGGTCTGACCCTTCTCGAACTGCACCTTGGCCGCCAGCAAGGCCGCCTGGTGTGCGAAGGTGGTGGAGGCATAACGCTGCTGGAGATCACCGAGGAGCCGGCCCGCGCGCTCGGCGTCTCCGGCTGCGGCCGACTGGTCGATCTGCTCAAAGATGGCAGCGGCCTTGACGCCTTGCTCCCGCTGCCAATACTGCCAGCCCTGGTAGCCGGCATAGGCGCCTGCGGCCAGCAGCAGGATCCCGGTGACGAGGTTGCCGTACTTGTTCCAGAACGCCTTGAGGGCGTCGATCTGCTCCTGCTCTTGCAGGTCGAGTTGGGTGGCCATGAAGGGGTGCCAGAACGCTTGAAGGTAAACGGGGGATTATCGACCGAGCAGCCGCGTCGCCCACGACGACACGTCGGACAGCGCGAGCAGGGCCTGCGGCCGGCTTGGATCGCGCAGAGCCTTGAGTGCCACTTCGCCGCGTGCGAGTTCCTCGGGGCCGAAGATCAGCGCCCAGGCCGCGCCGCTGGCATCTGCACGCTTGAACTGCGACTTCATCGAGCCCTGCCCCTCGGCGCCGGCGCAGTGCAGCTGGACGGCAACCCCTGAGGCGCGCAGCGACTCCAGCGCGGGCAGGACGCGGTCCAGCGCAGCGCCCTCAGGAACCACGGCGTAGGCATCGGGCGCTGGTTCCGGCACCGTCACCGCCACGGCCTCCAGCAGCAACAGCAGCCGCTCGATGCCGAGCCCGAATCCGATGCCCGGGGCGGACTTGCCGCCGAGCTGCGCGATCAGCCCGTCGTAGCGTCCGCCGCCACAGACGGTGCTCTGGGCGCCGATGCGATCGGTGATCCACTCGAAGACGGTGAGGTTGTAGTAGTCCATGCCGCGCACCAGGCGCGGGTTGACGCGGTACGCCAACCCGGCGGCATCGAGCACGCGCTTGACGCCGTCGAAGTGCGCCAGCGACCTGTCACCGAGGAAGTCCAGCAGCTGCGGCGCGCTCTCGTTGACCGGTTGCAGCGCCGGGTTCTTGCTGTCCAGGATGCGCAGCGGATTGCTGTGCAGACGGCGCAGCGCATCGTCATCGAGCAGTGCGCGGTGAGCCTCGAAGTGGGCGATCAACGCGGTGCGGTGGGCGGCCCGCTCGTGCGCCTCGCCCAGGCTGTTGAGCTCAAGACGCACATCACGGCCTTCGACGAGACCCAGGTCGCGCCAGAAGGCACGCAGCATCAGGATCAGCTCGGCATCGACGTCCGGCCCGGGCAGGCCCAGGGCCTCGACATCGAGCTGGTGGAACTGCCGCTGCCGGCCCTTCTGCGGCCGCTCGTGGCGGAACATCGGCCCGACGGTCCAGATCTTCAAAGGTCCGTTGTACAGCGCGTTGTGCTCGACGACCGCGCGCACGATGCCGGCGGTGGCCTCCGGGCGCAGCGTCAACCGGTCGCCGTTCATCGCGTCGGTCCAGGAGAACATCTCCTTCTCGACGATGTCGGTGACCTCGCCCAGGCCCCGCACGAAGAGTGCCGTCGGCTCGACGATGGGCGTGCGCACGTTGCGATAGCCGTAGCGCCGCATCAGCGCGCGGATCTTGTCGTCGAGCCATTCCCAACGTGCCGATTCCGGCACGAGGATGTCGTTCATGCCTTTGACGGCCTGGAGTTTTTGCGGGACAGCAGACATGGCGCAAGGCGGCCCTGGGTGGGCCGCGCGGTTCGAGGGGAGGAGTCGGGCGGGAGGCAGCGGCGGTCGGCAGCGTCAATGCGCCGTCGTGACCGTGCCGAAACGGCGCTCGATGTAGTCCTCGACGATCTGGTGGAACTCGCTGGCGATGCCTTCGCCGCGCAGCGTCATGGCCTTCTGGCCGTCGATGAACACCGGAGCGGCGGGCGCCTCCCCGGTGCCGGGAAGGCTGATGCCGATGTCGGCATGCTTGCTCTCGCCGGGGCCGTTGACGATGCAGCCCATCACCGCGACCTTGAGGTTCTCGACGCCAGGGTAGCGAGCCTTCCAGACCGGCATCTGTGCCCGCAGGAAGTCGTCGATCTGCTTGGCGAGCTCCTGGAAGGTGCTGCTGGTCGTGCGGCCGCAACCCGGGCACGCGGTGACGCTGGGGTTGAAGGTCCGCAGGCCCAGGGACTGCAGGATCTCGAGCGCCACGGCGACCTCCTGCGTGCGCGACTCGCCCGGCTGCGGGGTCAGGCTGACGCGGATGGTGTCGCCAATGCCTTCTTGCAGCAGCACTGCCAGCGCCGTGCTCGAGGCCACCGTGCCCTTGGTACCCATGCCGGCCTCGGTCAGCCCGAGGTGCAGCGCGTAGTCGCATCGCCGGGCCAGCGCCCGATACACCGCAATCAGGTCGCGCACGCCGCTGACCTTGCAGCTGATGATGATGTTGTCGGGGTTCAGGCCGAGCTCACGCGCGTACTCGGCAGAACCCAATGCCGACTGGATCAGCGCCCGGTACATCACCTGCTGCGCGTCATGCGGCTCGGCACGCCTGGCGTTCTGGTCCATCATTTCGGCGAGCAGTTCCTGGTCCAGGCTGCCCCAATTGACGCCAATGCGCACGACCTTGTCGTACCGGGCCGCAGCCTCGACCATCATCGCGAACTGACGGTCGCGCTTGTCGCCCTTGCCGACGTTGCCTGGATTGATCCGGTACTTCGACAGGGCTTGGGCCATGGAAGGGTACTCGGTCAGCAGACGATGGCCGTTGTAGTGGAAGTCACCCACCAGCGGCACCTCGATGCCCATGCGGTCGAGTTGCTCGCGGATGTACGGCACGGCCTCGGCGGCCTCGGGCGTGTTGACCGTGATGCGGACCAGCTCGCTGCCGGCGATGGCGAGCTCCTTGACCTGGATCGCAGTGCCGATGGCGTCGACGGTGTCGGTGTTGGTCATCGACTGCACGCGCACCGGAGCGTCGCCGCCGATCGTCACGACATGGTCACCCCAGGCCACCCGTGCCTGGCGCGAGCGGCGTGGCGCCGGCTCGGCCGGCGCAATCCAGTCATCTTGAGCGTCGAACATCGGTGCGTTGGCGTTCATGGCAAGGCCCTCAAGGCAGTTCCAGGCGCGCGACGTTGCCTTGAGCATGCGCCTGCAGATCGACGGAGCGGCCGCGCCAGGACACCTGCGTACCGGCGACGTTTCCGATCGTCGCCCGCAGTGGCACCGCGCCATCCAGCCCAAGTCGTTCGCCGGAGCGCAAGAGCCTGGAGGCCAGCAATTCGCCGCGCGCGTCACGGATCTCGACCCAGGAATCCGAAGTCGCAGCCAGCTGCAGAGTACCGGCCGACTGCGCCTCGGGAGCGGGTAAGGACGACAGGACCGACGCAGAGGCGGCCAGGGAGACCCCGACCGGCGTCACAGCAGCCGCCGAAGCGGCCGCGGGAGCGACGGCGGGCACGGCCTGCGAAGCAGCCAATGACATCGCGCCCACCGAAGATGCCGGCTCGGCGGCGGGCGCAGCCGCGGCCGCAGCCGAAGCAGCCGACGCGGCCGGTGACTGAACCGCCGGGCCGAGCGCAACCGTCGACCCGCTCCACCAGCTCGAGGGCAGGAAGAACAGCGCCACCGCAGCCAGCAGCAGCAGGACCGCACCCCAGACCATGGGCGACAGCCCGCCCGAAGGGCCGCGCGATGATCGCGTCACGCCCCGCGAGCGCATCGGGCTGCTCGCCGCTTCGGCCTCCTCGGGCGTCGGCACCGACAGCGACACCCCCCCCAAGGCCGGCAGCTTGTCGAGCACCATCCTGGGGTCGATCTTGAGCGTGCGGCACACGGTCTGCGCCAGAGCACGCGTGAAAGTCGCATCCGGGAGCTCAGTCCAGCGGTCCGCCTCCAGAGCTTCGAGCTTCTTGGGCGAGACCTTCATCGACGCGGCAAGCGCTGCGATGTGCAGGCCCTGCCGCTCGCGCGCAGCCCGCAGCAGGCCACCGGCCGTCAACGGGGTCGGCGACGCGGCGTCGAGCCCGGAGTCAGTCATCGAAGCGGCCCCGCTCGAGTTGAAGCGCTTCTGGCGACTGCGGAAAGCGATCACGCAACTGGCGAGCGAAGTCCTGCACGCCGTCGGCGTTGCCCAGGCGCCGCTCGATGCGTGCGGCCAGCCAGAGCGACTGGGCGCTCACCTGCTCGGACTGCTGGTTGACACGGCGCGCGTAGAAGCGGGCGCGCTCCAGTTCCCCGCGGCGCAGCAGCACTTCGGCCAGGTTGAAAGCCGTGGCCGGGTTGGCGGGATCGAGCTCATAGCTGCGCGCCAGCGAGCGCTCGGCGTCCGCCCATCGTTGGTCACGGGCCTGGCAGACGCCTTGCGCGAGCAGGCTGCGCCCGGCGTCGCGATAGCGTGGACTGGCGACCGCCCGCTCGAACTGGGCATCGGCCTCGGCCCACCGCCGTTGCTGGCAGAGGAACCAGCCGTAGTTGTGCAGGACGTCACCGTCGGCCGGGGATATCGACAGCGCGCGCTTGAAGCTGGCCTCGGCGCCGACGATGTCGCCTCGCGAGGCCTGGATCAGGCCCTGCATGCCCAGTGCCTCAGCCCAGTCCGGGCGCAAGCTCATGGCCTGGCGGAGTTCTTCGAGCGCGGTCTCGGCCTGGCCGCGACTGAAGTAAAGCGCTGCAAGTTCCAGCCGCACCTCGGCTCGGCGCTGGACGTCGGACTCGCTCGGCGGTTTTCGTTGTGCCGCCGGCGGCGTGCTGTCGGCCGGCGGCGCACTCGCGCAGCCCACCAGAACGGCCCCAGCCGCGACCAGGCACGCAGCCAGCAGAGCCTTGGGCAGCGGCGTCATGCCTGCACCTGCAGCGGGATCACACGGGACGGCCCGTCGCGGCGAGCGAGCAGCCGCTCGCGAGCATTGGTTCGGTCCTGCACTTCGCCCGCCAACTGGCCACAGGCGGCGTCGATGTCGTCGCCGCGGGTCTTGCGGATCGTCGTCACGATGCCAGCGTCCTGCAGGACCTTGGCGAACGCCAGCACCCGCTCCCGCGGCGATCGCACCAAGCCCGACTGCGGGAACGGATTGAAAGGAATCAGGTTGAACTTGCACGGCACCCGATGACGCACCAAGGAGGCCAGCGCCCGGGCATGGGCCGGGCTGTCATTGACGCCGTCGAGCATGCAGTACTCGAAGGTGATGAAGTCGCGTGGCGCCGCGTCGAGGTAACGGCCGCAAGCGGCCAGCAACTCGGCAATCGGGTACTTGCGGTTCAAAGGCACCAGATCGTCGCGAAGACGATCGTCAGGCGCGTGCAGCGACACCGCCAGCGCCACCGGGCAGTCCAGGCGAAGCCGGTCGATCATCGGCACCACGCCCGAGGTCGACACCGTCACGCGTCGGCGCGAAAGGCCATAACCATGGTCGTCGAGCATGGTGCGCAAGGCGGGCACCAGCGCTGCGTAGTTCTGCAGCGGCTCGCCCATGCCCATCATCACGACGTTGTCGACGGCACGTTCGCCGGCGGCGAGGTTCAAGGTCTTGCGCAGGCGATGCTCGGCGAACCAGAGCTGGTAGACGATCTCGCCTGTCGTCAGGTTTCGGCTGAAGCCTTGGTGGCCGGTGCTGCAGAAGCGGCAGCCGACCGCACAGCCGGCTTGCGAGCTGACGCACAAGGTGCCTCGCTCGTCGTCGGGAATGAACACCGTCTCGATTGCGTTGCCGGAACCGACGTCGAACAGCCACTTCACAGTGCCATCGGCAGAGCGGTGTTCGCTCAGCAGGGCCAGCGTCCGTACTTCGGCCGCACCGGCCAGCTTGTCGCGAAGGGACTTGGCCAGATCGGACATCTGAGCAAAGTCAGCCTGACCCTTCTGGTGCAACCAGCGGTAAACCTGAACCGCGCGGTAGCGCTTTTCGCCGAGACCGGCGCAGAACGCCGCCATCTCCTCGAGATCCAGATCGAGCAGGTTGATGGCGGTCATGGGCCTGGGTTTGAAAGCGACGACCGGATCAGGTCAGCGCCAATCGACGTTCATGCCCG
>JAJTGU010000070.1 GCA_021297985.1 Rubrivivax sp. | reverse complement strand
GCGTTTCGTCCATGCCGAAGGCGGCCTTGACGCCGTCGCCGGTGAAGCGCAGCACGCGGCCCTGGTGCATTTCGACAAGGGTCGCCATGCGCCGAAGCGCCGCACTCAGCAGGCCCAGCGTGTCTTCGGCCTCCATGCCGTGGGCCAGGGCGGTGGAGCCCACCACGTCGGCAAACAGCACCGTGACCAGACGGTGCTTGAGCCCGGCCGGGCGCAGCAAGACGGCCAGCCGGGCGCGCAGCGGGGCGGTGGCGAGTTCGAGCACCGAGTCGCCGAGCGTGGCGCGCTGGGTTTCCAGCGCGGCGATGGCGGCCTCAAGTTGCTGCTGTTCAGTCGACACGGTTCCAGGGGTTGTGAATGACGATGCCGCAGCCCTCGAAGTCGGCCACGTTGCGGGTCACGATCGCCATGCCATGTTCCAGCGCGGTGGCCGCGATCATCGCGTCGCGATCCGGGCGTGGGTTCGGCAGATGCAGCGCAGCGCACAGCGTGGCGGTGCGCTCGGTGAACGGCAGCACCCGGCCGGCAAAGGCGATGCGCACGCCCTGCAGCCAGACGCGCAAGGCGCTGCCCTGTGGCGGCGTCTTGCGCTCCAGCGCCTGCACGCCTTTTTCAAGTTCCAGGATGCTGATGGCCGACAGGTACAGCTGGCTCGCCGGCATCTGCGCAGCCCAGGCCCGCACGGCCGCCGACGCACCCGGCTTGCCGTGGCGGAGTTCCGACACGACATTGGTGTCGAGCACGAACACGGGCGCGACCCTCAGCCCAGGTCGACCGGGCGCGCCTGCACCTGCAGCGGCGGGGCCTGAAAGTCGAATGCAGCGATCCCGGCACCGCCGTCGATGGCGTCCATGACGTCCAGCAGGCTGGCGCCTTGCTGGCCAGCGAGGCGGTGGTAGTCCTCGATCTTCAACAGCGCAAATGCCGGCCGGCCACGGCTGGTGATGAACACCGGCCCGTCGGCTGCGGCGCGCTTGGCGGCGCCCACGTCACGTGTGAAATCGCGACTGGAGTAGGTGTGCACGGGCATGGAGACCTCCTGGAGGCGAGTGGCCTGATGACCACGAAGGCGAATTGTCTGTATGTTATGACAATTGGCAAAACGGATCCCGGATTCCCGCCGCGGTCCGTGCGTCAGCCGCCGGCTGGCGGCAAGCGACGCCGCCCGTACGCCGCCACGATGTCGCGGAAGGCCGGAATGGCCTGGATCAGGCGCTCGTGGTCGGCGGCGTCGGTCAGTTCGGCCACACGCGCCTGCACGTCGCTGTGCAGGCGCTCGAGCAGGCCGGTCGCCGGCATGTCGCCCAGCGCGTCGAGCACCGCCTGGCAGGCCCATCGGATCTCGATGGTGGCCCATGCGGGGCGCCCGGCCAGGTCGCCCTGCAGCCTGCCGAGCATCACCTGCACGGCGCGGCCCGCTGCGTCAGGTCGACCCAGGCGCAGCTGGCAATGCGCATCCAGCGCGGTGACGTGCAGGGCTTCGAGCTGGTCGTCCAGCGCCTCCTGCAGCGCCTGCGCCTGCACGCAGAACGACGACGCGGTGTGCGCATCGCCGCTTTCCAGATGCATGGCCCCCATGCTGCGCAGTGACAACAGCTCCATGTGCTGGTCGCCCATGGCGCGGAATCGCACCAGGGCCCTCTCCGTCCAGCGCAACGCGGTGGCCACGTCATCCCGTGCCCAGGCCGCCAGGCCCAGGCGCGACTCGGCCCGCACCACATCGCGCAGGGCGCCGCAGGCCTCGCCCAGCGTCCGCGCCGCATCGGCGCACCGCACCACTTCGTCCCAGCGGCCCTGGCGCCGCGCGGCTTCGGCCAGGTTGTCCAGCGCCGACGCCTGCAGCCGCGGCAAGCCGAGCGCCTGACCGCGCGACAACACCGCCAAAAGGGCGGTACGCGCCTCTTCGAAGCGGTTGCGTTCGATCAGGATCATCGCCGTGATGGTGAAGAGCTGGGCTTCGGCCACCGTGCGCAGTTCCTGCGCTTCGATGCGCGCGGCCCACCGCAGGCCCATCTCGACATGGTGCTGGGCGCCCGCGTAATCGTCGCGGGACAGGTGCAACCACCCCAGCAGGCCGCGGGCTCGGGATGCCGTGTGCGCAGCGCCGCTGCTTTCAGCCAGGGCCGACGCCTGCTCGCAGTGACTCAACGCCAGCGCCGGGAGGCTGCGGCGGTCCGCCAGCAGGGCCCGGCACCAGCACAGCAGCGCATGCCCCTGGTCGTCGGGGTGGCAGACCAGGAGCGCGGCCATCTGGTCGTGCAGAGCTTCCTGGGTGGGCCGGTCGCCCAGCGTGTCGGCCAGGGCTTCCAGCTGGCCCAGGAGACGCAGGCGTCGCGCGGGAGCCGACTCACCGAGCAAGACCAGGGCGCGGCGCAGCCACGACGCGGCAGCCGCGTTGGCGAAACGCTTCTGTGCCTCCTGCCCGGCCTGCTCGAAGCAGTCGATCGCCAGCGCGATCTCACCGGCGCGCTCGGCATGGTCGCCGGTCATGGCCAGGAACTCCGCGCCGCGGCCCTGGGTGCGCTCCTGCAACCAGCGGGCCGCCGCGCCGTGGCCCAGCTTG
>JAJTGU010000030.1 GCA_021297985.1 Rubrivivax sp. | reverse complement strand
TCGCCAGGTCGTAGTTGACGTAGCAGCCCGCCGGCAGGTCCAGCGCGTGCCGCTCGGCCTTGCGCGCGAAGGCCGCGAGCGCCTGGTAGGTCGACCCCACACCGAACAGCGCCTGCGGCTTCTGCAGGAAGCTGTGGTGGTTGCCAATGAAGTCCAACACCGCCAGGTGCTGCTTGCCTTCGCTGCGCCGCAGGCCGCGGCCCAGCTGCTGCAGGAAAAGAATCTTCGATTCGGTGGGCCGCAGCATCATCACCGTGTCGATGCTGGGCAGGTCGACACCTTCGTTGAACAGGTCGACCGAGAACACGACTTGAAGCGTGCCGGCGTGCAGCTTCTCCAATGCCTGTGCGCGGCCGAGGATGGAGCCGGCGTACACCGCGGCGGCTGACACGCCAGCGCGGGTGAACTGCTCAGCCATGTAGTCGGCGTGGCGCGTCGAGACGCAGAACGCCAGCGTGCGCTGCTGAGCCTTGCTGCGCCATTCGCGCAGGGCATGTCGCGCGCGGGCCAGCGTGGCGAGCTTGTTGGACAGCTGCTCGGGGTCGAATCGGCCGTTGCGCCAGGGCACCTCGCGGTAGTCGACCGACTCGTCCTGGATGCCGTGGTAGTGGAAGGGCGCCAGCAGCCCGGCCTGGATGCCGGCGAACAGGTGACAGCTGTAGACGAGGTTGTCGTCGCAAAGCGAAAGGATGTCGGACTGGTCGGTTCTGTCCGGCGTCGCGGTCAGGCCGAGCAGGAACGAAGGCGCGAAGTGCGTCAGCAGCCGCCGGTAGGTGCCAGCAGCGGCATGGTGGAATTCGTCGACGACGACGTAGTCGAAGTGCTGTGGCGCGAACCGCTCCAGATGCTCGGTCTTCGCCAGCGTCTGAACCGAGGCGCACAACACGTCGACATCGGCATCGCGGCTGCGGCCGCTGTAGTAGCCCACGCGCTTGCGCGGCAGGATGCGGATGAAGGTGGCCGCGGCCTGGCCCAGGATCTCTTCTCGGTGCGCGACGAACAGGATGCGACGCGCACCCATGCGCACGGCGTCGAAGGCTGCCAGCCAGGTCTTGCCCAGGCCGGTGGCCAGAACCACCAGGCCGCGCCGATAGCCGCCTTCGCGGCTGGCCGCCAACGCCGCCAACGCTTCGAGCTGGATCTTCGTGGGTTCGGGCGGTGCCTCCTGCTCATGGCTGCCGGGTGCGATCGAGCGCGAGGGCGGCAGCCGCCGCTGTTCATACGCCTCGATCCAGGCATCGGACAACGCCACCGTCTTCGGGTGCCCGAAGAGTTCTTCGAAACGGTGGCGCGCTTCGAGGAAGCCCGAGTCACCGGGATAGACCACCCGATAGTTCCACTCCAGTCCGTCCTGCAACGCCTGGCGGCTGATGTTGCTGGAGCCGATGAATGCGGTGCCCGCCACTAGCACCTGGTCTTCCAGCCGGGCGAAGATGTAGGCCTTGAGGTGGAAGCTCCCCTGCTGGGTCGTGTAGACGCGCACCTCGGCGCCGCGCTCCTGCAACAGCAGCAGCAAGCGCAAGGCTTCAGGGTCGGTGATGTCGAGGTAGTCGCTGGTGAGCACGCGCACGCGCTGCGGCGCACCGGCATCGACCATAGACTCCAAGTCGGGCAGAAGGAGCCGCAAGCCCGTGGTCTTGATGAACGCGACTGCCAGGTCGGCTTGCGTGGCCCACGTGAACGCTTCGGACAGGTGGGGCAGGAAATGGTCGGCACCACCGGTTACCAGCCGCTGGCTGGGCACGGGCTTGCGGGTGGCCAGCGCGTTGGTCCATCGCTCGGTGCGATCCGGGCGCTGGTCGTCGGTGAGCCACATCTCAAGGCGGTGGACCTCGGGCAAGAGGCCGAACCACTGGCCCAGTAGCGTCTCGTCGGCGTCGGTGAACCGGCGTCCGCCGTGGACGCGCTCGCCCTGGCCGTGCTTGAAGCTGACGTAGAGCGTGCCTCCAGGGCGCAGTGCGCGCCATAGGCGTGCGAAGGTGTCGGGTATCTCGGCAAGAGGCACATGCAGAAGACTGGCGCAGCACCAGATGCCGTCGAACTGCGCGACCTCGTCGATGTCCTCGAAGCGTCGTGTCGCGACTTCGAACCCGCAGTGTGCGCTGGCCCGTTTGGCCAACTCGGCCGACGCGTCGAATGCGCTGACCCGAAAGCCGGCCTCAGCGAAGGCCTTGGCGTCCCGACCCGATCCGCAGCCGGCATCAAGGATGTGGGACCGAGGCTCAAGTTGCGCGAGGAACCTCTGATGGAGCGGTGTCATGTCCACGCCGACGGTCGAGCCGAAAAACTCGGCCGCGAACTGTTCGTAGTACCGGTCGGTGGGGTCCATCCCTGGCAGTGGCTTTGTCGGTCCCGATGCGGTTGCCAGCGTACCAGGGCGGACCACTGCCATTGCATTTGGACACCGTCAAAGACCACATCCTGGAGAATTGGACAAAAATTACTGTCTTCAATGACGTTCGTGTGCAAGAATTCCATAAATATTCAATCGGAGCCGATCATGCTGCTCGAGTTCCGCATCCGCAACTTCCGGTCGATCAAGGACGAGCAGTCCCTGAGCCTGGTGGCGGCGCCGGCCGACAAGGAGCTGGCCGGGACGCACTTGGCGCCGACCGGGCTGAAGGGGCTGCCCCAGGCCGTTCGCTCGGCGGTGCTGTACGGGCCCAATGCCAGCGGCAAGAGCACGCTGCTCTTTGCGCTGAACTACTTCCGGGCCATGGTGGCCGAGTCGGCCACGGTCGTGCAGCCGGGGCAGACCTACAACGTCCAGCCGTTCCGGCTCGACCCGGCCACTGCCAGCCAGCCGACCGAGTTCGAGGCCAGCTTCCTGGCGGACGGCATCCGCCACCAGTACAGCTTCGCGATGACGGCCGAGCGCATCGTCAGCGAGCAGCTGATGGTCTGGCGCACCGCGAAGCCGACGCAGTGGTTCAGCCGTCGCCTCGACGACCGTGGTGAACGCTACGTCTACGAGTTCAGCGCCTACTTGACGGGCCCGCGCAAGCTCTGGCAGGAGAGCACGCGGCCCAACGCGCTGTTCCTCTCCACGGCGGCGCAGCTCAACAGCGAGTTGCTGGGCCCGGTGGCGCGCTGGCTGGTGCAAAGCCTGGTCTACCTGCCGGCGGGCGCCTTCATCGACCACGCGTTCACGACGGCGCTGCTGGAGTCGAACCAAGGTCGAGCAGCGGTTCGAGACTTCCTCGCGACGGCAGACATCTCCATCGCCGAGGTCTCGGCCGTGCCGCGCAAGGGCCTGCGCGGCCAGGTCATGTTCCAGCCTGGGGGCGTCGCGCAGGCCCGGCAGGAGGAAGGGGAATTCCTGTTCCCGATCTTCGAGCACCGCACCGAGCACGGCAGCGCGAAGTTCGAACTGCACGAAGAGTCCGAGGGCACGCAGCGCCTGTTCAGCCTGGCTGCGCCGGTGCTGGATGTGCTCAAGCACGGCCGCGTGCTGGTGGTGGATGAACTGGACCGCAGCTTGCACACCCTGCTGGTCCGGCGCCTGGTCGGCATGTTCCACGACCCAGTGCTGAACCCGCACGGTGCGCAGCTGGTCTTCAGCACGCACGACACCTCGTTGCTCGACCACACGCTGTTCCGGCGCGACCAGGTGTGGTTCACCGAGAAGGACGAAAGCCAGGCGACGCGCCTGTATCCGCTCAGTGACTTCAGCCCGCGCAAGCACGAGGCCTGGGAGCGCGGATATCTGATGGGCCGATACGGCGCAGTGCCGATGTTCCGCGACCTACCGGACTCGGCGGCCTCGGTGACGGCACCGCCCGCACCTGCGCAGGTGGCAGGCTCGACGGTCGCCGCCTGAGAGTCCCGCTCGCGATGGGCAAGGACGATCAGCCCAAGTACCGGCAGGCCGCGCGTGAGTTGCGCCGTCGCGCCGCGCAGCGGCAGCCGGCGGATCGGTTGCTGATCGTCTGCGAGGGTGCGAAGACCGAGCCGTTGTATCTGGGCGAGATCCGGCAGGCACTGCGGCTGCCGACGGCGAACGTGCAGGTGCAGCCAGCGGCCTGCGGCACGGAGCCGCTGCATGTCGTCAACTATGCGGAGGCGTTGTTCCTGCGCGGTGACCGGGCCCTGGCCATCGCTCCCCGCTGCTTCGATCGGGTCCCTGGCCTTCAACGGGCTCCGCAACGACCTCCAGAATCGCTGGCCGCTGACTTGGTCGGATCGAGCTTCCAAGGTGGCGAACATCACTGGTTGGACGGTCAGCGAAGCTCAGCCGCAGGGCAGCACACGGATGGCCGCGTCACCATGGCCGACGCCATCCGGTTGACCGGCAGCAGCCGCAACACGCTGAAGCAGCACTTCCGCGCCCTGGTTGAGCGCGGGCAGCTTGGCCCCCACGGCGCGGGGCGGGGGGCTTGGTATGGGCTGCGATAGACACGCGGGCTCACCGGCGCTGCCCCGCCACAGCCGGCAATCAAGATTCAAGGCACGCAAGGCATGAAGGACCGAGGACAGCCCTTCACGCTGCGTGGCGAGTACATCACGCTGGACGCACTGCTCAAGGCCACCGGACTGGTGGGCAGCGGCGGCGAGGCCAAGCAGCACATCACCGCCGGCCAGGTGCGGGTCAACGATGAGGTGGAAGTGCGGCGCGGCCGAAAGCTCCGCGCAGGCGACCAGGTGCATTTCGGCGCCACCGTGGTGGTGGTCTGCGGGGCTGCGACTCAATAGAACACGGACAAGCTGCGGGGACTGCGCCTATGAATCTCAACCAGATCACGCTGCCGGTTGCGGACTTCGAGCGCTCGGTCGCGTTCTATCGCGACATGGGCTTCACCCTCATCGTCCACTCGCCACCGCGCTATGCCCGTTTCGAGTGCCCGGACGGGGAATCGACCTTTTCGCTGCACACGGTCGATGCTCCGGTCAACACGACCGGCGTGGTCGTGTACTTCGAGTGTCCGGACCTGGATGCACGCGTTCAGCGCCTGCTCGATGCGGGGTTCGAGTTCACGCAACGGCCGCAGGACGAGCGCTGGCTCTGGCGCGAGGCGCGCCTGGTGGACCCGTCAGGCAACGTGCTCTGCCTGTTCTGGGCCGGGACAAATCGCAGGGACCCGCCATGGCGGGTGGCGGCCGGGTAGTTCGGTCATGTCGGGGGCGTGATCGTGGACCTACGCCCCAACCGGTTGTACGCCTTGACAAGCTGCGTTCACCCGCTGTGGCTGGCTATGATCCTCCGCCTTTGACGAATCGTGCGGATAAGGCCATCATGAATCGCGATGAAGTGCTGAAGCAACTGGCCGCTTGCAAGGGCGAACTTGCCCATCGGTTTGGGGTGACTCGTCTCGCGCTCTTCGGATCGGTGGTCCGCGATTCGGCGAAAGCCGACAGCGACGTCGACATCCTGGTCTCCTTCGACGGGCCAGCCACGTCGGCACGCTACTTCGGCGTGCAGTTCTACCTGGAAGACTTGTTCGGGCGCCGGGTGGACCTGGTCACCGACAAGGCGCTGCGCCCTGAACTGCGGCCCTACGTCGAGCGCGAGGCCGTGCATGTCTGACCATTTGCGCGAGTGGCGCTTCTACGTCGACGACATGATCGGTTTTTCCGAGAAGGTGTTCGGCAGGCGCATCCGCAAGTGCCTTGGCGCTTGATCGTTGCCACGCGCAAGCGCCTGGTCCATGCCTATCTGGGCATCGACAACGACACGCTGTGGAGCATCGTGGTCACCGACATTCCAGAACTGTTGCCGATGCTGCGCCGGGTCCGGCATCACCACGGCCCGAGGTGAGGTCGCCAGCCCTTGGCCTCCCAACCCGACCCTTACTGCCTCCTCAGACGCGCTCGAGCACCAGTGCGATGCCCTGTCCGACGCCGATGCACATCGTGGCCAGGGCGTAGCGTCCGCCGCTGCGGTGCAGCCGGTTCACCGACGTCGCGACCAACCGGGCGCCGCTGGCGCCCAGGGGGTGGCCCAGCGCGATCGCGCCGCCCCAGGCGTTGACGCGCGGGTCATCGTCGGCCAGGCCGAGGTCGCGCAGGACCGCCAGGCCCTGCGCCGCGAAGGCCTCGTTGAGCTCGATCACGTCCAGCTGCGCCAGCGTCAGGCCGGTCAGCGCGAGCACCTTGCGCGTGGCCGGTGCCGGGCCCATGCCCATGATGCGTGGCGCCAGGCCGGCCACGGCCATGCCCAGGACGCGGGCGCGGGGGGTCAGGCCATGGCGCGCCGCCCCAGCCTCGTCGGCCAGCAGCAGCGCGCAGGCGCCGTCGTTGATGCCGCTGGCGTTGCCCGCGGTCACCGTGCCCTCGGGGTGGACGACGCCCTTGAGCCGGGCCAGGGCGTCCAGGCTGGTGGCGCGGGGGTGCTCGTCGCGGTCGACGACGACGGGCTCGCCCTTCTTCTGCGGCAGGTTCACCGGCACGATCTCGGCCGCCAGGTGGCCGGCCTGCTGCGCCGCGACGGCGTTGAGCTGCGAGCGCAGCGCCATGCGGTCCTGCGCCTCGCGCTCGATGCCGTACTGGATGGCCACGTTCTCGGCCGTCTCGGGCATGCTGTCGACGCCGTGCATGGCCTTCATGCGCGGGTTGACGAAGCGCCAGCCCAGGGTGGTGTCGTAGACGGCGTTGCTGCGGCTGAACGCGGACTCGGCCTTCGGCATCACGAACGGGGCCCGGCTCATGCTCTCGACGCCACCCGCAAGCACCAGCGATGCTTCGCCGGACTTGATGGCGCGGGCGGCGCTACCCACCGCGTCCAGCCCGCTGCCGCACAGGCGGTTGATCGTCGCGCCCGGTACGTCCTGCGGCAGCCCGGCCAGCAGCGCGGCCATCCGGGCGACGTTGCGGTTGTCCTCGCCGGACTGGTTGGCGCAGCCGTAGAGCACGTCGTCCAGCGCCGCCCAATCCACGCCCGGGTGGCGGGCCATCAGCGCCTGGATCGGGATCGCGCCGAGGTCGTCGGTGCGCACCGACGACAGCGCGCCGCCGTAGCGTCCGAACGGGGTGCGGACGGCATCGCAGATGTAGGCCTGAGGGGTCATCTCATGAGTCTCCGGAGATAGGCGCTGGTGCGGTAGCGCTCGCCGCGATGGTGTGCGTCCAGCGCCTGCAGCACGCCGTGCACGCCCGCGGGCGACCAGGCGAGCAGCCACTCGAAAGGGCCGGCCGGGTAGTTGACGCCGAGCTTCATCGCGGCGTCGGCGCCTGGCTCGGAGCAGACGCCCTGCAGCACCGCGTCGGCGGCTTCGTCGATCAGCATCGCGACCGTCCGCGCGACCACGAGCCCCGGCACGTCGGCGATCGGCACCGGCGCAAAGCCGAGCGCATGCAGCCAGCGCCCGGCCTGCTCGCGCCAGGCCGCAGAGGTGCCGGGTGCGGCGGCAACGGCCAGTGCCGAGGTCGCACCGGGCGCGGGCCAGACCAGCGGGCGATCAAAGACGACAAGCTCGGCGACGCCGCCGGCCTGCGCCAGGTCCTGCGCGCAACGGCCGTCGGTCAACACGAGCCGGGCGTGGTCGACCTCCAGTCCGGTCCAGCCGCTGTCGGCCACACGTGCCGGGCCCCAGCCCTGTGCGGCCAGCGCGCGGGTGGTGGCGGCCTCGATGGCATCGGCGATGGCGCCACGGCCGTGCACGACGACCTCACGGGCCGTGAGCGGTGCCTCATGCACCGCCACCGGCAGGGCCGGTGGGCCTTCGGGGTAGCGGTAGAAGCCGCGGCCGGTCTTGCGACCGAGCAGGCCGCCCTCGACCAGCTCGCGCTGGACCCCGGACGGCATGTAGCGCTTGTCGAAGAATTGGGCCGCGTAGACCGAGTTCGTCACCGCGAAGTTGGTGTCGTGGCCGATCAGGTCCATCAGCTCGCAGGGTCCCATCCGGAAACCCGCCGCGCGCAGGCAGGCGTCGATCTGCTGCGGCGTCGCGGCGCGCTCGTGCAGCAGCGCCAGCGCCTCGGCGTAGAACGGCCGAGCGATGCGGTTGACGATGAAGCCTGGCGTGCTGCGTGCATGCACCGGCACCTTGCCCCAGGCCGCTGCGAGATCGAACACGGCCTCGGCCACCGAGGCATCGGTGTGCAGGCCACTGATCACCTCCACCAGCTTCATCAACGGGACCGGATTGAAGAAGTGCATGCCGACGAGACGGCCCGGGTGCTTCAGCCCGTTGGCGATGGCGGTGACGCTGATCGACGAGGTGTTGGTGGCGAGGATGGCGTCGTCGGCCAGCAGCGCCTCGAGATCGCGGAAGAGGGCGCGCTTGGTGGCGAGGTCTTCGACGATGGCCTCGATGGCGATGCGTGCGCCCGCGGCCTGCTGCAGCTGATCGATGGGTGTGATGCGGGCCAGCGTGGCGGCGGCCACGTCCGACGTGAGCTTGCCCTTGGCGACGAGGCCCTCCAGCGTGCCGCGCAGCCGGGTGCAGGCTTCGGCGGCGGCGCCAGGACGGACGTCGTGCAGATGGACGGGGTGGCCGGCTTGCGCAGCGACCTGGGCGATGCCGGCGCCCATGATGCCGGCGCCGACGACGACGAGGGGGGTGTCGGACGCGTTCATGCCGACGGGATCCAGGCGGCCGGCCGCTTGCCGAGGAAGGCCGCGAAACCTTCACGCGCCTCGTCGGTGCCGCGCACGCGGGCGATGGTCTGCGCGGTCAGCTCCACCACGGCGTCCGTCACCGGCCCTTCGTACAGCTGCGCGAACAGCGCCTTGATCTCGCGCTGGGCGTTCGGGCCCCCGGCCAGCAGCTGCGCCAAGGTTTCGTCGACCGTGGCGTCCAGCGCGTCGGCCGCCACGACGCGCGTCACCAGCCCGAGCGACAGCGCCTCGGCCGCGCCGATGCGCTCGGTGCTCAGCGCCAGGCGCCGCGCCTGCCGCTTGCCCACGGCGTTGGTGACATAGGGGCCGATGACGCTGGGCAGGATGCCGAACTTCGCTTCGCTCACCGAGAAGCTGGCGTTGTCGGCGGCGATGGCGATGTCGCAGACGCAGGTGAGGCCCACGCCACCCCCCAGCGCCGCGCCCTGCACACGTGCCACGGTGGGCTTGGGGCAGCGTTCGATGCGGGCCAGCATGCCGGCGAAGCGGCGCGCATCGACCCGGTTCCAGTCGAGGCCCGCCTCGCTGGCGCGCTGCATCCACTGCAGGTCGGCGCCGGCGCTGAAGTGCTTGCCATCGCCGGCCAGCACGATCACGCGCACCGCGGGGTCGGCTTCCAGTTGCGAGAAGGCGGCGTCGAGCTCGCCGATCATCGCCTCGTCGAAGGCGTTGAAGACTTCTGGCCGCGCCATCGTCACCTGAGCCACGCCGGGTCTTCGCGCGTGGATGCGCAGCGTGTCCATCAGTAGGTCTCCAGGTGCAGGCGGCCGTGGGCCTTCATGGCCGAGCCGACGAGGTCCCAGTCGAGGCCGGCGCCGCGCGCGATGTCGGCCAGCGCCAGCACCACGCCTTCTTCCATCGCCTTCAGGCCGCAGACATAGAAGAAGGCGTCGGGGTCGTTGAGCAGCGGTGCGAGATCGGCCGCGCGCTGTCGCATCAGGTCCTGCACGTAGGTCTTGGGCTGGCCTCCGGGCCGGTTCATGCGGCTGAAGGCCAGGTTGATGTCGATGAAGTCCTTGGGCAGACTTTGCAGCGGGCCGAAGTAGGGCAGCTCTTCTTGTGTACGAGCACCAAAGAACAGCATCAGCTTGCCGCCCTCGAACTTGCCGGACTGGCGCAGCCTTCGGCGCCACTCGGTCATCGCCCGCATCGGCGCGCTGCCGGTGCCGGTGCAGATCATCACGATGTGGCTCTTCGGGTGGTTGGGCATCAGGAAGCTGCTGCCGAAGGGGCCGATCACCTGCACCGTGTCGCCCACCTTCAGGTCGCACACGTAGTTGCTGGCCACGCCGCGCACGGGCTTGCCGTCGTGGTCCTCGAGCACCCGCTTCACGGTGAGGCTCAGGTTGTTGTAGCCGGCGCGCTCGCCGTTGCGCGGGCTGGCGATGCTGTACTGGCGTGCGTGGTGCGGGCGGCCGTTCGCATCCACGCCCGGGGGCAGGATGCCGATGCTCTGCCCCTCGAGCACCGGGAAGGGCAGGCTGCCGAAGTCGAGCACGACGTGGTGCGTGTCGTAGTCGGGCTGGCCGTGGGCACCGACTTCGGTGACCCGGTGGTTGCCGACCACGGTGGCGGCGAGGGCCTTCTGGGCAGACTTCGGGCCGTAGAGGTTGGTGTAGGCGTGCGCGGCACTCCACGGCGGCAGCGTCGCGCCGTAGGACGAGGCCACGAAGACCGCCTCGTCCCGTTCACCCTTGGCCGGGCGAAGGGCTTCTTCGTCGGCGCTCGGGGCTTCCGCGGGGTCGGCCCGGACGGACGCGGGCAGGGGCTTCTCCTCGGGCAGCACGTCCCAGCCGAGCTGCTCGTCCAGCGAGTAGGCCTCGGCCTTGGGCATGGTGCGCCAGTTGTCGATGCTGCCCGTGGGGCAGGGCGGCACGCAGGCCATGCACAGATTGCACTTCTCGGCGTCGACCACATAGTTGCGCGAATCGTGCGTGATCGCACCGACCGGGCAAGTCGCCTCGCAGGTGTTGCAGCGGATGCAGATCTCCGGGTCGATCAGATGCTGCTTGATGACGCTGACGGCCATGTCCATTGCCAGACCCCGTCAGGCGAAGCGCACGTACTCGAAGTCCACCGGCTGGCGGTTGATGCCCATCACCGGCGGTGCGATCCAGTGGGCGAACCTGCCGGGATCGACCACGCGGCCCATCAGGCTCTGCACGAAGGCGCGGTCGGTGGCGCTGGGCAGCCACTCGTCCTGGCGCGCGGCCCACTCGGCCTCGCTCACCACCTGGCCCTCGGGCGACACCTTCACGCCGGCCAGCGCGCCGATGTTGCGGTGGAAGGCCTTGTGCGGCACATTCAGGCGGCACGGGATGCCGGCCTTCTCGATGACCTTGTTCCAGCGCTCCACACCGGCCACGCTGTCCTTGATGTAGTCGTCGCGCAGCACCTCGTTGAGCGCATTGAGCATCGGCACCTCCTTCTCGACGAGCTGGCCCTCCTTGGCCTGCAGCACGCGGTAGGTCTGGCCGCGCAGCTGGTGGTCGTCGACACGCTTGCCTTCCTCGTAGCGGCCCTTCAGGCCCGTGCTGTAGAAGGTGGCGGCGTTGCTGGACTCGTCGGCGCCGAACAGGTCGATCGTCACGCTGAAGTGGAAGTTCAGGTAGCGCTGGAGGGTCGGCAGGTCGATGACGCCGGCCTCGCGCAGCTTCTTCACGTCGTCGGTCTTCAGCTCGTTCATCACCTGGCAGGTGCGGTTGATGACGCGGCTGACACCGCTCTCGCCCACGAACATGTGGTGGGCTTCCTCGGTGAGCATGAACTTGGTCGTGCGCGCCAGCGGGTCGAAGCTGCTCTCGGCCAGCGCGCAGAGCTGGAACTTGCCGTCGCGGTCGGTGAAGTAGGTGAACATGAAGAAGCTCAGCCAGTCGGGCGTGGGCTCGTTGAACGCCTGCAGGATGCGCGGGTTGTCCTGCTGGCCGCTGCGGCGCTCGAGCAGGGCCTCGCCTTCCTCGCGGCCGTCGCGGCCGAAGTGCTTGTGCAGCAGGTAGACCATCGCCCACAGGTGGCGGCCTTCCTCGACGTTGATCTGGTAGAGGTTGCGCAGGTCATACATGCTGGGCGCCGTCAGGCCCAGGTGGCGCTGCTGCTCCACGCTGGCGGGCTCGGTGGCGCCCTGGGTCACGATGATGCGGCGCAGGTTGGCGCGGTACTCGCCGG
>JAJTGU010000170.1 GCA_021297985.1 Rubrivivax sp. | reverse complement strand
CGTCGAATCCCCCCGGCGTCCGCACCAGGGCCTGGCCGGCGAATACGCGGTTGCTGGCGGTGGGCGCCACGGTGTCGAACACCGCGGTGGCGGCAACGCTGCTCGACGCCATGTCGATGATCGACACGGTGCCCTTGGGATCAGGGAACGAATAGGCCTGGTCGGCGACGCTGTTCGGCGTACCTTCGTTGGCAACGAGCAGCTTGCTGCCGTCGGGCGTGAAGGTCAGCATGTCGGGCAGCGAACCCACCGCGATGGTGTGGGTCCCTGCGAGCAGGCTGCGCGTGGCCGTGCTGTACAGCTTCACCTCGCCAGCGAGTTTGCGGTCGACGGTGTTCTCGAGCGCAAAGGCCGCGATGCCGCCGTGGATGGCGATGCTGTTGATCGCCGTGCCTGGCGTCATCGCGATGAAGTCCAGCACCGCGCCGGTGGCTGCGTTCAGAACCTGTACGCCGTTGACGCCTGCGACCCACAGCGTCTTGCTGGCGCTGTCGAAGCTGACGACCTCGGACGTGAAGCCGGCGGGTGCCGAAGCGTGCTTCTGGGTCCAGACGAGGCTGGCGCCATCCAGCGGTCCGGCGGCGGCCAGGGTGGTGGTGGCGATCAGCGCGGCAGCGCTGGCGATGCGGGACAGGCGAAGTTTCATGACGGCGTTGGTGGTGACATGTCGAAGACCGGACATGCTCCCGAACGCCGATGACAGATCGGTGACAAAAAACAGCTGCGAGGGCCTCGCAGCCCCCGCAGCCCGGGGTGGTTCTGATCGAAGCCGGGCGCTCAGACGACCGAGATCGTCACATCGACGTTGCCGCGCGTGGCGTTCGAGTAGGGGCAGACCTCGTGTGCGGCAGCGACCAGGGCCTCGGCCGCGGCGCGTTCCATGCCAGGCACGCTGACCTTCAGCTCCACCGCGATGCAGAAGGCGCCGGCCTTGCCCGTCATCGGGCCGATGGCGACGCTGGCGGCGATCGAGGTGTCGGCGGGCACGGCGATCTTCTGCCGTGCGCCCACGGCCTTCATCGCGCCGATGAAGCAGGCCGAGTACCCAGCAGCGAACAGCTGCTCGGGGTTGGTGCCCGGGCCGTTGTCGCCGCCGAGTTCGGCCGGCGTCGAGAGCTGGAGCTTGATCTTGCCGTCCGAGGATTCGGTGGTGCCGGTGCGGCCACCGGTGGATGTGGCGTGTGCGGTGTAGATTGCCTTGTCGATGGCCATGGGCTTGCCTCCTGGGCAGGGTGGGGAGAGAGAGCGCCGCACTGTAGCGGCGAGCGGTCGCTACGGCGTGGCGGCGATCGATTCGAGCTGGGTTGAGACCTCGAGCCAGCGCTCCTCGAGCATCGCCATCTCGGCGCCGATGTGGGCCAGTCGGCGGCCGAGATCGGCGTAGGCCTCGGCGCCGCGGTCAGGCTGGGCCAGGTCGCGCTCGACCTCGGCCTTCTCGGTCCCCAGCCGGGCCAGGCGTTCGTCGATCCGCGCAATCTCCTGGCGCAGCGGCCGGGTCTGGCTGGCCGCCGCGGCGCGGGCGGACTTGCCGGCCTGGCGCTCGTCGCGCGATGACTCCGGTGCCCGCGCTCCACCCTTGGGCTTGTCTTTTGCAGCCGGCGGTGGGGCGGCCGAGGCTGAGGGAACTGCCGATGAGGCCGCTGAAGCCGACCCGGCCGGTGGCGCCGGCGTGACCGTCCAGCCCCCTGGCTCGGGCGGTGGCAGGCCCCTTTGCACGGCCTTGGCGACTTCGAGCAGCCAGGCCTGGTAGTCGTCCAGGTCGCCGTCGAAGGGCTGCACGCCACCTCGGGTGACGAGCCAGAACTCGTCGCAGGTCTCGCGCAGCAGTGCGCGGTCGTGGCTGACCAGCAGCACCGTGCCTTCGAACTCGTTCAAGGCCATCGACAGCGCTTCGCGGGTCGTCAGGTCCAGGTGGTTCGTCGGCTCGTCCAGCAGCAAGAGGTTCGGCCGTTGCCAGACGATGGTGGCCAGCACCAGCCGTGCGCGTTCACCGCCCGACAGCGTGCCGACGCGCTGGTGCACCATGTCGCCGGCAAACCGGAACTGACCCAGGAAATTGCGCAGTTCCTGTTCGCGCGCCGCAGGCGAGACCTCGCGCGCCAGTCGCACCATGCGCTGCAAGGGCGTGTCGTCCTCGCTCAGCAGGTCCATCTCCTGCTGCGCGAAGTAGCCGATGGCCAGGCCCTTGCCTTCGACGATCTCGCCGCCGAGCGCCGGCAGCATGCGCGCGACCGTCTTGACGAGCGTGGACTTGCCCTGCCCGTTGGCCCCGAGGATGCCGATGCGCTGGCCGGCGAGCACGGTGCGCTCGACGCGGCGCACGATGGTCGTGCTGCCGTAGCCGCAGGCCACCTCGCGCAGCGCCAGCATCGGGTTGGGGATGTTCGCCGGTTCGCGGAACTCGAACTGGAAGTCGCCCGCGGTCAGCATCGGCGCGATCTTCTCCATGCGGGCCAGCGCCTTGACGCGGCTTTGCGCCTGGCGCGCCTTGCTGGCCTTGGCCTTGAACCGGTCGATGAAGCGCTGCAGGTGGGCGATGCGTTCCTGCTGCTTGGCGAAGGCCTGCTGGGCCTGCGCGATGCGCTCGGCGCGCATCATCTCGAAGGCGCTGTAGTTGCCGCCGTAGCGCTGCACCTGGCCTTCGTCGACATGCAGCGTGACCTGGGTCGTGGCGTCGAGGAACTCGCGGTCGTGGCTGATCACGATCATCGTCGCCGGCAGACGCTTCAGCCAGGCCTCCAGCCAGACCAGGGCGTCGAGGTCGAGGTGGTTCGTCGGCTCGTCGAGCAGCAGCAGGTCGGCCGGGCACATCAGCGCACGTGCCAGTTGCAGCCGCATGCGCCAACCGCCGGAGAAGCTGTTCACCGGGGCGTCGAGCTGGCCAATGGCAAAGCCCAGGCCCAGCAGCAGGGCCTGGGCCCGCGCGCGCGAATCGAAGGCACCGGCATCCTGCAGTGCCACATGTGCGTCGGCCATGGCGTGACCGTCGCCGCTGGCCTCGGCCTCGAGCAGCATCGCCTGGGCGCGCTGCAACGGCGCGTCGCCTTCAAGCACGAAGTCGGTCGCGCCGTCGCTGGTCTCAGGCATGTGCTGGGCGACTTCGCTCATCACCCAGCGCGGCGGGATCTCGGCGTCACCCTGGTCGGCCTGCAGGCGACCGGCCAGCAGGGAGAAAAGGCTGGACTTGCCGGCCCCGTTTCGACCCACCAGCCCGACCTTCTCGCCCGGGTTCAGCACAAAACCGGCGCCTTCAAGCACCACCTTGGCGCCGCGGCGCAACGTCAGGTCGCGGACGACGATCATCGGGGGGTCTCCATCAGGGCCTCGCGTGACAGCAGCAGCACCTGGTCATCGCCGGGGCTGGTCGGCAGCCACACGGCGTCAAGGGTCGGAAAGGCGGCATCGAAGTGGGCACGCTCGTGGCCGATCTCGAGCACCAGGACACCGGTCTCGGTCAGCCACAGGGCCGCATTCGCCATCAACGGTCGGATGAAGTCCATGCCATCGGTCCCACCGGCCAGGGCCAGGGCCGGTTCAGCGCGGAACTCCGCCGGCAGTGCCTGCATGGACGCGGTGTTCACGTAGGGCGGGTTGCACAGGATCAGATCGAACGGTCCGTCGCCCGGCTGAAGCGCTGCAAGGCCGTCGCCCTGGCGCAGCACGACACGATCGGCGACACCATGGCGTGCCAGGTTCTGTGTCGCCACCGCCAGTGCGTCGGTGCTGAGGTCACTGGCCACGCCGCGCGATTCGCGCCAGGCCAGTGCCGCCAGCACCGCCAGGCTGCCGTTGCCGGTGCACAGGTCGAGCACACGCGCCGGCTCGCGGCCGAGCCAGGCGTCGATCAGGCCCTCGGCCAGCGTCTCGGCCACCAGGCTGCGCGGCACGATGGCGCGGCGGTCGATGTGGAACGGCAAGCCTTGCAGCCAGGCCTCGCCGGTCAGATAGGCCAGCGGTTGCCGCTCGTGGATGCGCCGTTCCAGCAAGGACTCGATGGCCGTGCACTCGCCGGCGGACAGGGTGTGCTCTGCGGAATCGTCCAGCGCGTCCAGCGGGCGACCGCAGGCCCAGAGGACCAGCCAGGCGGCTTCGTCGAACGCGTTCTGCGTGCCATGGCCAAACGCAACCCCTGCCGCGTCGAGCCGGGCCGCGCAGCGTTCGACAACCTCGATCAGCCTCATGGTGCCGGCTGCAGCATGTAGCCGCGCAGCACCTCGAGATAGGTCTGCGCCAGCAGGCCGATGTGCTCGACTTCAATCGACTCGTCGACCTGGTGCGCCGTTGCGTTGCGCGGGCCGAATTCCATCACCTGCGGGCAGATGCGGGCCATGAAGCGGCCATCGCTGGTGCCACCGCTGGTGGCGAATTCGGGGCGGATGCCGCAGACCGACTCGATGGCATCGGTCAGCGCCAGGCTGAGCCGGCCGGGTGGGGTGAAGAAGGGCTCGCCGCCCAGGCGCCACTCGATGCGGTGCGGCAGCCCGTGGCGCGCCAGCACCGCGGCAGTCCGCTCACGCAGCGAGGCCGCGGTGCTCTCGGGACTGAAGCGGAAGTTGAAGTCCAGCACCAGCTCGCCCGGGATCATGTTGCCGACTCCCGTGCCGGCGGCGACGTTGCTGCACTGAAAGCCGGTTGGCAGGAAGTGCGCATTGCCTTCGTCCCAGCGCAGCGCCAGCAGTTCGGCGAGCACCGGCGCGAGCAGGTGGATGGGGTTGACCGCCAACTGCGGGTAGGCGACGTGGCCCTGCCGGCCCAGGACCGTGAGGCGTGCCGACAGCGTTCCGCGCCGGCCGTTCTTGACCGTGTCGCCCAGGCGGTCGACCGAGGTCGGCTCGCCGATCAGACAGGCATCGGGGCGGATGCCGCGCTGCTCGAGCACGCGCACGACATGATCGACGCCGTGCAGCGACGGGCCTTCTTCGTCGCTGGTCGTGCAGACCACCAGCGTGCCGTCGTGCTGCGGCTGCTCGCGGACCCAGGCCACGGCTGCGCTGACCATTGCGGCGACACCCGCCTTCATGTCGACGGCGCCGCGGCCGAACAAAAGGCCATCGCGGTGCGTTGGCACGAAAGGATCACTGCGCCAGCGTTCCCGCGGACCCGGCGGCACCACGTCGGTGTGCCCCAGCAGCACGAGCATCGGACCTGGCCGCTGGCCGCGGTGCACGGCCCAGAGGTTGTGGACGCGTGCGTCCTCGGGCCCGGCCGGAAGTGATTCGCACTCGAAGCCGGATGCGGCCAGCGTGCGAGCAAGCAAGGCCTCGCAGCCGGCGTCTGTCGGTGTCACCGAGGGGCAGGCAATCAGCGACTCGGTCAGGCGCAAGGCGTCCAGCGCCAGGCCGGCGTCGACCCTCATCGGCGCGCGGGCCAGGGCGGCGGTGTCGGCGTGGCCAGGCGCGATTCCTCGGGCCGCACGTCGATCGTGATGTCGGTGAAGGTCGCCTGCTCGGGCTCGTCGCGGCGCGGCGCGGCGCGCGATACCGGTGCCTGGTCGTTCTGCAGGCGCCACAGCAGGTTGGTTGGCGAGTCCGACTGCGCCAGGCCTTCGTCGCGGGAGATCAGGCCCTCGTTGATCAGCCGCGCGATGTCGGCCTCGAAGGTCTGCGAGCCTTCAGCGGTGGACTTCTCGACGGCTTCCTTCACACCCGAGAGGTCGCCCTTCTCGATCAGATCGGAGACCAGCTTGGTGTTGAGCAGTACCTCCACCGCCGGCATCCGGCCGCCGGAGTTGGCGCGCATCAGGCGCTGCGAGACGATGGCCTTCAGGCCCGAGGCCAGGTCGGCGAGCAGGGTGGGCCGGGCCTCGGGGTTGTAGAAGCTCAGGATGCGGCCAAGCGCGTGGTAGCTGTTGTTGGCGTGCAGCGTGGCCAACACGAGGTGGCCCGAAAGCGCGTAGCTGATCGCCGCGGTCATCGTCTCGCGGTCGCGGATCTCGCCGATCAGGATGCAGTCCGGCGCCTGGCGCAGCGCATTCTTCAGCGCAGTCTGAAGATTGACGGTGTCGCGGCCGACCTCGCGCTGGTTGATGATGGACTTCTTGTTCGAGAACAGGAATTCGATCGGGTCCTCGATCGTCAGGATGTGGCCCGTCATCTGCTGGTTGCGCCACTCGAGCATCGAGGCCAGCGTCGTGCTCTTGCCGGTGCCGGTCGCGCCGACCATCAGGATCAGACCGCGCTTCTCGACCACCAGCTGCGACAGGATCGGGGGGACGCCCAGGGACTCCAGGGTCGGGATCTGGTACGGAATGCAGCGGAACACCGCAGCGATCGAGCCCCGTTGCTTGAACGCCGACAGCCGGAAGCTGCCCACGCGCGCAATCGACAGGCCGATGTTCAGCTCGCCGGTTTCGTCGAGCTCCTCGAGTTGCTGCGGCGTCAGCAGTTCAGACAGCAGCTGACGGGTCTGGTGCTGGGTCAGCAACTGGTCCGACAGCTGCAGGATCTGGCCGTGGATCTTGATCAGGATCGGCGTGTTCGCCGACATGTAGACGTCGCTGGCCGATTTCTCGGCCATCAGGCGCAGCACCCGCTCGAGGTTGTTCGACATCGCGTGAAGCTCTTTCGGGGTTGGATTGCGCTGGCGACCCGTGCTGGCGGGGTCAGTCCCGCAGCAGCTCGTTGAGGCTGGTCTTGGCGCGGGTCTGGGCGTCGACCTTCTTGACGATCACGGCGCAGTACAGGCTGTGGCTGCCGTCGGAAGCCGGCAGGTTGCCGCTGACCACCACCGACCCTGCCGGAATGCGGCCGTAGCTGACGGTGCCGGTGGCGCGGTCGTAGATCTTGGTGCTCTGGCCGATGTAGACGCCCATGCTGATGACGGAGTTGGCCTCGACGATCACGCCTTCGACGACCTCGCTGCGGGCGCCGATGAAGCAGTTGTCCTCGATGATCGTCGGGTTGGCCTGCAGGGGCTCGAGCACGCCGCCGATGCCGACGCCGCCCGAGAGGTGCACGTTCTTGCCGATCTGCGCGCACGAGCCGACAGTGGCCCAGGTGTCGACCATCGTGCCTTCGCCGACCCAGGCGCCGATGTTGACGTAGCTCGGCATCAGCACGGCGCCCGGCGCGATGTAGCTGCCGCGGCGCGCCACCGCGGGCGGCACGATGCGCACGCCGGCGGCCCGCAACTCGTCCTCGCTGCTGTCGGAGAACTTGGTCGGCACCTTGTCGAAGTAGGCCAGCGGCCCGCTCTTGCTGAGGTGGTTGTCGTTGAGGCGAAAGCTCAGCAGCACCGCCTTCTTCAACCACTGGTGGACCACCCATTCGCCGGGCGCCGTGGGCTCGGCGACACGCAGGCGGCCGGCGTCGAGCTCGCCGATGACGGCCTCGACGGCCTGACGGATCTCGGGGGCGTTGGTGGCGGTCAGCGTCGCGCGCTGCTCCCAGGCGAGTTCGATCAGTTTGCGGTGGGCATCCATGGCGGTGGGTCGTTCAGCGAAGGGAGTTCACCGCTTCGGCGATGCGCCGGGCGGCCTCGAGGCAGTCGTCGGGCGGCGCGACCAGGGCCAGGCGCAAGCGACCGGCTCCGGGATTGATGCCACTCGCTTCACGCGCCAGCAGGCGGCCCGGAAGCACCGCGACATTGTAGGAAGCCAGAAGATGGCGTCCGAAGGCGATGTCGTCGCCCGCCAGCACTGAATCGGGGAGCCGCGCCCAGAGGTAGAAGGCGGCGTCCGGGCGTTGCACCTCCAGGACGTCCTGCAGGATCGGCAGCACGCCATCGAACTTGCGGCGGTACAGGTCCCGGTTGGCCTGGACGTGCGACTCGTCGCTCCAGGCGGCGATCGATGCGCGCTGCACGACCGGACCGAGCGCGCTGCCGTGGTAGGTGCGGTAGAGCAGGAAGGCCCTGACCAGAGCCGCGTCGCCGGCAACAAAGCCTGACCGCAGGCCAGGAACGTTGCTGCGCTTGGACAGCGAGGTGAACATCAGCAGCCGCTTGAAGTCGGTGCGCCCCAGCGCCATCGCCGCTTGAAGCCCGCCCAGCGGCGGCGTGTCGCCGAACCAGATCTCGGAGTAGCACTCGTCGCTGGCGATGACGAAGCCGTGGCGGTCGGACAGCTCGAACAACACCCGCCACTCGTCCAGCGACATCACGGCACCGGTCGGATTGCCCGGCGAGCAGACGTAGACGAGTTGGGTGCGGGCCCAGGTGCTGGCCGGGACGCTGGCCCAATCGGTCGCGAAGTTGCGCCCCGGATCGGCGGCGACGTAGTGCAAGCTCGCCCCGGCCAGCAGGGCCGCACCCTCGTAGATCTGATAGAACGGATTCGGGCAGACGACGACGGCGCCACCCGACGCGCCCGGGTCGATGACGGTCTGGGCAAACGCAAACAGCGCCTCGCGCGAGCCGGCCACCGGCAGGACCTGCGTGCCCGGGTCGGCCTGCACGCCGTAGCGCTGCTGAAGCCACGCCGCGATCGCGTCGCGCAATGCCGGCTCGCCCGCGGTGGCGGGGTAGCGGCTCAGGCCGGGCAGGGCACGGACCAGGGCCTCTTCGATCAGCGCCGGCGTCGGGTGCTGCGGCTCGCCGATGCCCAGGGCCACCGGCCGCAACGCCGGGTTGGGCACGATGCCGTGCGTCAGCTCGCGCCAGCGTTCGAACGGGTAGGGATGCAGCAGCGCCAGACGCGGATTCATGCGCCGGGATTATCCCGGCCCCGCCTCACAGGAGCTGTCTCAGGGCCAGGCCCTGCAGGTACTCGGCAAACAGCGGGTCGGTCAGCTCGGCGCGCGCCGACCCGGCGTGGCTCAGCAGGCCCAGCCGCGCCAGCCGGGCCATGGCCGCGCGCAGCTTGGACGTGGTGGGTTCGTCGCCCGGCAGTGCCGGCCGCAGTTCGGCCAGCGTCTCGCGTCCGAAAGGGGGTTTGCGGTGGGCCAGGACCCACAGCAGAGAGCGGTCCAGCGCCGCCAGCGGTTCGAGCAGGGCGCGAAAGCCCGCCACCTGGCGGTCGTCGGCCAGGAAGCGCTGCACGGCGAGCTGCAGGTCGACGATGCCTTCGGCCGACGCGGCCTTGACCAGGTCGCGCATCAGTGCGGGCTTGAAGCCGATGCGCTCGAACACGGCCCGCATCGCCGCCGCATCCAGGCTCTTGCCGCGGTGCACCTTCGCGAAGTGGCGGGCCAGCGGCTGCAGGAACTCGTCGCCCAGCACCGGGAAGTTGAGGATCTGCGCAAACTGGTACATCGGCGCCCCGGCGGTGGACAGCATGCGCGCCAGCGCCTCCTGCGACGAGCCGGTGAACACCGAGTGCAACACCCCGCGGCGCTTGTGCAGCACGGCGCGCAATGCGGCCAGCACCTGATCGCCCTGGGCCGCCTCGGCCAATGACTGGATCTCGTCGAGCATCAGCAGCACCGGCCCTCCGGCGGCCTGGGCCAGCCGGGCCACCAGCGCGTCCAGCCGCAGTGCCGGGGCGGCCGGCAGTGCCCGCCGCGTCGGCGGCTCGCCGATCTCGACCTCGGCTCCGAGCAGTCCGATCTTCTTCACGGGCGTCCCGGCGATGCGCCCGATCCGGGTCGGTGCGACCTGGGCGTCGTCGAGTGCCTCCTCGAGCGCATGGTTGATGGCGTCCAGCGGCGCCGAGCGCTGCAGCCACAGGTCGGCGTACACCGGCAGCCAGCCCAGGGCCCGTGCGGCCGGGGCGAGGTCGTGGTCCAGGAAGTGCGTCTTGCCGACCCGCCGGGGCGCGAACATCGCCAGCGGCCGGCCAGGCTGCGCCTGCATCAGCGCCAGATAGCTGCGCGCCAGGTCCGGTCGCCGCACCTCGATGTCGTCGTAGCTCGTGGCCATGTGGCAGGGGCACGCAGGCGTTGTCGTGCACTGTTGAACAAACAGCAATTGTCGTTCAAGCGACAAGAGACGGCAATGCCACGGACGGCCCGTGTCGCGGTGGCCCGGTCTGCGCGATGATCCCGGCCATGGCAGCGCCAGCCCCCACCCCAGTGGCCCGTTGGCTCCGTTGCCGATTCGCGCTTGCCGCGGCCTTGCCGGTCGCCGTGGCGCTGGGCTTGTGGCATTCGCCCTGGGTGGCCTGGGCGGTGCTGTTCGGCATCCAGGCGGGCCTGGCGCTGCTGGAGCGGGTGCCTGTCCTGATGCATTCGCCGCCCGCAGCGCCCTCCACCGCATGGCACCGCTTCAGCCTGTGGCTGCACGGGCCCCTGCAGTTCGGGCTCCAGGCCTGGGCGCTGGTGTGGCTGGTCGCGACGCCGGCCGGGCAGGGCGCGTCGTGGCTGGCGGTGCTGGCCGTGGGGTTGGCGGTGGGTGGCATCTCGGGCAGCCAGGGCATCACGTTTGCGCACGAGCTGGGACACTCGCGGCGGCGGGCGGACCGGGGGCTGGCCTGGGCCTTGATGGCGAGTGTCAACTATGCCCACTTCATGGTCGAGCACTACCGCGGGCACCACCCGCGTGCCGCGACGCTCGCCGATCCCGCCAGCGCCAGGCGTGGCGAGAGCCTTTGGCGCTTCCTGCCGCGCACCCTGGTCGGCAGCTTCGCCAGCGCATGGACGCTCGAGGCGCGGCACAACGCGCAGTTCAAGCGGAGCTGGCTGGCCAGCCCCTTGGTCTGGGCGACAGCTCTGCAAGTCGGCTGGCTGGCCGCCTTGCTGGCGTTGTGGGGGCCGAAGGCGGCGTTCTTCTGGCTCGTGCAATCGGCCTACGCCGTCTTTCTGCTCGAAGCCATCAACTACATCGAGCACTACGGCCTGGTGCGTGAGACCGGCCCCGGAGGGCGGCCCGTCCCGTTTGCCGTGCAGCACGCCTGGAATGCCGATCCGGTGCTGACCAACAGCGTCATCGTGAATCTGCAGCGTCACAGCGACCATCACATGCACGCCTGGAAGCCGTTTGCCGAACTCGAGCCGCTGGCCGGGCCCCAACTGCCCACTGGCTACGCGGGATGCCTGTTCATCGCCTCGGTGCCGCGGTGGTGGTTCGCGTTGATGGAGCCGCGGCTCGCCGCGTTGCAGCGAACGAATTCGTCGTAGCACCAAGGTCGGGTTGCCGCCGTGGCCCTGCCGTTCGCCGGACTCGGTGTTTTCGCTGCACCGCAGCAGGCGGTGGAGGCGTTACAACGTGAAACCCGGGCTCGGCCCGCATCGTGGGCTTTGCTCTGGTGTCCAAGGTCGAATCGTTCCTGGCTGCGCGACTGGCCGATCTGACGGCACTTCTGGCCGATCCGGTGCAATGGGTGGCGCTGATTGCGGCGCTTCTCGCGGCCGCGCTCATCATTGCCAGCGGCCTCGTCAAGACCATCGTGCCGCTGCGCTGGCTGGCGCTGGGTGGCAACGCGGGTTTCATCGTCTACGGCGTGTTGCATCCCGCGCCGCTGGTGTTGATGCTGCATGCGGCGCTGCTGCCCATCAACCTCTGGCGGGTGCTCGAGATGCAGCGCCTGGTGCGCCGGGTGCGGCGGGCGCAGGCCGGTGACGGGCTGCCGCACATCTGGCTGCAGCCCTACATGAAGCGCAAGCGCGTCAAGGCCGGGCAGTTGCTGTTCCGGCAGGGGGAGCGCGCCGACCGGCTGTATGTGCTGGCCGAAGGCGAACTGGAGGTCATCGAGTCGGGTCAGCGCATCAAGGCCGGCGCGATGGTTGGCGAAATCTCGTTCTTCACGCCCGACGGCAGGCGCACCGCCGGAGTCCGCAGCGTTGTGGCCTCGACCCTGCTGTCCATGGACGAGACCAGCTTCAAGCAGCTGTTCTTCCAGAACCCGGAATTCGGCTTCGAGATCGTGCGCCTGGTCGCCGCGCGGCTGTCGGCCGATGTCGAGCGGGCGCGAGAGGCGCAGTCGCCACCGTTCCCGGAGGAGCCCCCGCGCGATGCGCCGGGATCTGCTCCTTGAGCGCCAGGATCAGCGGATCTGGCGCGATGAAAACATGGCCGCGCCGTAGCTCTCGTCGCAACTCGCGCCGCCGGGTGGGCACTGGGCAGTCCCGGCCAACGCCGGCAGCGGCCCTGGGTGCTGTGCACTCGACGCTTCGGCCTCGGTCTTGTTCAGCATCGGCATTCCTTCGCGCATGCGAAAACGCGCGCTCGAAAGGTCGCGCGGCACGGCCGAGACGATGGCCAGGAAGGTGTCGGTACCTTCAGGCCCCGTGAGCTTCAGTTCCGAGCCCGGCGGTGGCAGGGTCAGGGTCTGGCCCGCCCGGATGCGGGTGTTGATCTTGATGTAGTCGCTGGGCACCAACCGGATGATGTTGCCGTCGCTGGCATAGGCCATCAAGGTCAGATGGCCGTCCCGTGACGACTTGATCTGCAGGCCCAGGTTGTCGCGGCCGATGCGGAACTCGGGTTTGCTCGTGGCCCCCTCGACCGCAAACCCGGGCGCGGCGCCGTTGACGACCTTCTCGAACTCGCGGATGGGGTCGAAAGGTTCCGGTGTCGCAGGAGGGGGCGGTGCCGGTGCGGGCTCCGGTGACGGGGCCGGCGCGGCAGCCACCACCGGCGCCGGTGCGGGTGCCACCTGCGCTTGTGGGGCCGGCGCAGGTGCCGGCGTGGGCGGGCGCATCGCGAACCACAGCCCGCCCCCGATCGCCGCCGCGGCCAGCACGCCGCCACCGGCCAGCAGCGGCAGTTTGCTGCGCGCGGCTGTTGGCGCCGCAGTGGGGTCGGGTGCCGCACGGCCTGGCGGGCGCGTTGCTGCAGGCGCCCAGCCCGCGGCGGGGGCCGGTGCTTGCGCCCCGCCCGAACCCAGGTCGTTCAGGTCCAGGCCGGCCGCGACGACCACCCCACCCAGGCCCAGGGCGTCCCGGAACTCGTCGATGGTCTGGGTGCGCTGGTCGGGGACCACCGCCAGCGCCGCGTCGATGGCCGCCAGGAAGCGCGGGCTGTAGCGGCCGGCAGCGGCCTGCACCAGCGGCACATAGGTGTCGTTGAGCATTCGCGCCACCGAGGGCGGCGGCGTCTTGGCCATGATCGCGAAGTGCAGCACCGCGGCCAGCGCGTAGACGTCGGTCCATGCGCCTTGCTTCATGCCGGGCACCTCGGCGTACTGCTCCACCGGCGCGTAGCCGGGTTTCAGGATCACCGTCAGCGCCTGCGTCATGTCGCCGATGACGCGCCGTGCGGCGCCGAAGTCCAGCAGCAGCGGGCGGCCGCTGCCCTCGAGCAGGATGACGTTGTCGGGCGCGATGTCGCGGTGGAAGCATTGCTCCGCGTGAATCACCCGCAGCGCTTCGGTCAGCGGGGCCATCAGCTGCATCAGCCAGGCTTCGCCCGGGCTTTCGCCGCGCTGGCGCAGCAGTTGCAGGAGCGTGACCCCCTTGTAGAACGGCATCACCATGTAGGCGGTGCCGTTGGCTTCCCAGAAGCGGTAGACCTTGACCAGCGACGGGTGGTCGAATTGCGCCAGCAGCCGCGCCTCGTTGACGAAGCTCTTCAGCCCGGCCTCGAAGGTCTCGCGGTAGCGCTCGCTCTTCACCGAGACCGTCATCGTGCCCGGGCCCATCGGCCGCATCGCCAGCGACGACGGGATGTACTCCTTCAGCGCGACCTTGCGCCCGAGCGAGTGGTCCTGCGCCATGTACACGACGCCAAAACCCCCTTCGGCCACGAGGTGGGTGATCTCGAACTCCGCCAGCCAGGTTCCGACCGGCAGGTGGCCGCTGTTGTCCACCGGTGGCGGTGTCGGCGCCGGTGGGCGCGGCTTGATGACGGTGACCTCGTCGTCCCCGCCTGCGCCCCCGATTCCGGTGCCCATGCCGGTGGCGAAGCCCATCGGCGCCGGTGCCCCGGTGCGGATCGGCTTGATCACCGTGGCCTCGTCGTCGGGAAGGCCCTGGGGTGGGCCGAAGGGCGATCCGGGAGGGGAGCCGGGGGCGGGCATGCGGGGCGGCGGTTTCGGGGTTGCGGGAACTTCAACCCCCGATCATCGCGCGGAATGCCGGACCCCAGAATTCAGCCGGTGTACGGGCCGTAGCATGCAGCCTGGGCAGACTGAGACAAACCAGGTGATGGAGGGCAGCCGGTGGCGACAGGGCCGTTGCAGGGGTTGAAGGTGCTCGAACTGGCCGCGATCGGCCCGGTGCCGATGGCCGCGACCCTGCTCGCGGACCTGGGGGCCGAGGTGCTGCGGGTCGACCGCAGTGAGCCCTCCGGGCTCGGTCTGAACGTGCCGCCGCCGCTGGACGTGCACTCGCGCAGCCGGCGCAGCATCGCGCTGGACCTCAAGCGACCTGAAGCGCGCGAGGTGCTGCTGCGCCTGATCGACCGCAGCGACGTGCTGCTCGAAGGATTCCGGCCCGGCGTGGCCGAGCGCCTGGGCCTGGACCCGGCCGCGTTGCTGAAGCGGCAACCCCGGCTCGTGGTCGGACGCATGACGGGCTGGGGCCAGAGTGGGCCGCTGGCCCAGGCCGCCGGGCATGACCTGAACTACCTGGCCCTGACCGGCGCGCTGGCGGCCATCGGACCGCGCGACGGCCCACCGCAGCCCCCGCTGAACCTGGTGGCCGACTACGGCGGCGGGGCCTTGTACCTGGCGTTCGGCGTGATGGCGGCACTGTGGGAGCGCAGCCACTCCGGCCGCGGCCAGGTCGTCGATGCCGCGATGGTCGACGGCGTGGCCTCGCTGATGGGGATGTTCAACGGTCTGGCCGCGGCCGGTCTCTGGAACACCCGGCAGCGCCAGGCCAACCTGCTCGACGGCGGCGCGCCCTGGTACGCCTGCCACCGCTGCGCCTGCGGCGGCTGGCTCAGCGTCGCGGCGCTGGAACCGCGGTTCTTTGCCAACTTCGTGCGCGTCACCGGCCTCGATCCGGCCTGGGGCGCACGCCAGTACGAGCGCGAGTCCTGGCCCGAACTGCACGCCACGATCGCGGCCTGCATCGCGAGCCGGTCGCAGGCCGACTGGTTGCTGGCCTTCGATGGCCAGGAGGCCTGCGTGGCGCCGGTGCTCGGCCTTCACGAGGCGCCGTTGCACCCCCATGCCCAGGCCCGTGCGGCCTACGTCCAGGTCGGCGGCCATTGGCAGCCGGCGCCGGCGCCGAGGTTCTCGCGCAGCGCGACCGCGGCACCCCAGGCAGGGCCGCTGGCCGGGGCCGACAGCGCTGCGGTGCTGGCCGAAGCCGGCTACTCCGATGGCGAAATCGACGCGCTCCGCACCGGCCGCGTCTTCAGCGAGTCCTGACCATGAGCATCGACGCCGAGCTTGCCTGCAACGCTTACCAACCCCCGTCGGACGCCCGGCTTGCGGCGTCGCTGCTGCTGCTGCGTGGCGGCGCGACGACGCTTGAGGTGTTGATGCTGCGCCGCGCCGAACGGGCCGGCGACATGCGCAGTGGCGCCGTCGTGTTCCCGGGCGGGGTGCTCGACCCGGCCGACCACGTCGCCCACGCCCGGCTCGGGGGGCTCGACGACCGCACGGCCAGCCGCTGGCTGGGCGTCGCCTCTGGAGGACTGGACTACTGGGTGGCGGCTCTGCGCGAGTGTTTCGAGGAAGTCGGCCTGCTGCCGGCGCTGGATCCGCAAGCGGTGCCGCTGGAGCTTGCGGCGCTCGCGCCCTGGCGCGACCGCTTGCAGCGCGGCGAGACCTCCTGGGAGGCATTCTGCGACGCCAACGGACTGGCCTTCGACGTCGGTGGCGTGCACTACCTCAGCCACTGGCTGACGCCGCCAGGACACCCGAAGCGCTTCGACACCCGCTTCTTCGTCACCCGGGCGCCCGAGGACCAGCACGCCGTGGCCGACCAGGGCGAGGCTCTGGAATTGATGTGGCTGACACCCGCCGAAGCCTTGGCGCGCGGCCGTGCCCGTGATGCCTCGGCCTTGCTGCTGCTGCCGGTGACGCGGCGGACCCTGGAGGAACTGGCCCGCTTCGAACACGCCGACGCGGCCCTGGCCAGCGCCGCGCAGACGGCGGCAGCCGAGCGATTTCCGCCCCGCGTCATGCCGCGCCGCGCCAGCAAGGGCGGCCGGCTGCACATCCTGCTGCCCGACGATGCCGCCTATGCCGAGGTCGCCGAACGCGACCCCGAGGGCCGCCTCGACATCGCTGCTGAACTGCTGGCCGGCGTGCCGGTTCAGCTGTCGCCGCGCGTCTGGCGCGTCACGGCGCCCAATCCGGGACCGATGACCGGGCCGGGGACGAACAGCTACCTTGTGGCCGATCCGCTGGCCGGACCGGTCGACAACGGCCCGGTGCGTCGATTCACCGTCATCGCCCCCGGCCCGGCGATCGACACCCATGTCCAGGCGCTGCTCGACGCCGCCAGCGGCCTGGGTGGCACGATCGATCGCATCCTGGTGACGCATACCCATGCCGACCATTCCCCGGCGGCTGCCGCGCTGGCGGCGGCCACGGGGGCGCCGGTGTTCGGGCGTCGGGCGATCCACCCGGCGGGTCAGGACACAGACTTTTCGCCCGAGGCCGAGCCTTCCGACGGCGAGCGGCTGGTGGTCGGATCGCACACCACGCTGCGTGCCGTGCACACGCCCGGGCATGCCTCCAACCACCTGTGCTGGCTGCTCGAAGAAGAGCGGCTGCTGTTCACCGGCGACCACGTGATGCAGGGCTCCACCGTCGTCATCAACCCACCCGACGGCGACATGGCGGCCTACCTGAGCTCGCTGCGTGCACTGTTGGACCTCGACCTGCGATTCTTCGCCCCGGGCCATGGCTTCCTGGTCGGCAACCCGCATGGCGCGGTCCGGGCCCTCGTCGCGCATCGGCTGCGCCGCGAGGCCAAGGTCGTCGTGTCGCTCCAGGCTGCCGCTGCCGGCGTCGACCTGACCTGGCTGGTCGAACGGGTCTACGACGACGTGCCGCCCGCGCTTCACCCGCTCGCGAGGCGTTCGTTGCTGGCCCACCTGCTCAAGCTCGAAGCAGAAGGGCGGGTGCAGAGGCTGCCCGACGAGGTCTGGGCAATGGCCTGAGCTCGCCTCAGCGGACCTCGGGCCCGGGGTCGGCCGTCGCCGCCTGCCAGCGACCGTCGACCAGCAACTGGTGCGGTCGGAAGCTGGCCTTGTAGGCCATCTTCGGGCTGCCGGCGATCCAGTAGCCCAGGTAGACATGGGGCAGTTGCAGCAGCCGCGTCTGCTCGATCTGCCAGAGCACGCTGTAGGTGCCGTAGCTGGTGCCCGCCTCGGGCTCGTAGAAGGTGTAGACGGCCGAGATGCCGTCGGACAGGACGTCCAGGATCGAGACCATCTTCAGCGTGCCGGGCCGACCTTGCGCATCGGGCGGCTCGCGGAACTCGACCAGACGCGAATTGACCCGACTCTGCAGCAGGAACTGGGTGTACTGGTCGACGCTGTCCTGGTCCATGCCGCCGCCGGCATGGCGACCGCTCTGGTAACGCAGGTAGAGCTGGTAGTGCTCGGGCACGAAGCCCAGTCGCAGCACGCGGGCGCGCAGGTGGCCGTGGGCCTTGGCGCTGCGGCGCTGGCTGCGTGTGGGCTGAAAGCCCGCCACCGGCACCCGCAACGGGACGCACGAGCGGCAGCCGTCGCAATAGGGCCGGTAGGTGAACATGCCGCTTCGGCGGAAGCCGCTGGCGACCAGGCCGGAGTACGCGTCGGCGTGGATCAGGTGGCTGGGCGTGGCGACTTGCGAGCGCGCCATCCTCCCGGGCAGGTAACTGCACGGGTACGGTGCGGTCGCATAAAACTGCAGCTGCGCGAGAGGGAGCTCTTTCGGGTGCGTCAAGTCGGCTCCGGGGCGTCGAACAGCAACGCCCATGCCGAATCATCATAGGTCCAATCGAGCTCCGGGCCCCGGGTCGTGCGGGCCAAATGGGCTTCGAAGTCCACACGCGCGACCTCCGCGGCGCCCAGCGACGCCAGGTGGCCGGTGTTCTGCTGGCAGTCGATCCAGGTCACGCCCAGCTTGCGTGCATGGGCGACCAGGGCCGCCAGCGCGATCTTACTGGCGTCGCTGGCGTGGCTGAACATCGATTCGCCGAAGACCATCGTGCCCAGGTTGACGAAGTACAGGCCGCCGACGAGCTGGTCGTCGATCCAGGTCTCGACGCTGTGGACCCGGCCCTGGCGGTGCCAACGGGTGTAGGCGTCAAGCACCGAAGGCACGATCCAGGTGCCGTCCTGGCCCGCGCGCGGGGTCTGCGCGCAATGCGCGATGGTCTGCTCGAACGCGGCGTCGATGGTCACCCGGCAGCGGGGCGCCTGGGCCAGGAAGCGGCGCAGCGTCTTCGCCAGAGACCGGTGCAGCTTGAAGTTCGCGACCTGCAGGACCATGCGCGGGTCCGGGCTCCACCACAGCACCGGCTGGCCCGGGCTGTACCAGGGGAAGATGCCGCGTCGGTAGGCCTCTTCAAGGCGCTGCGGCGTGACCCGGCCGCCGGCCGCGACCAGCCCCGGCGCCTCGCTGCCCGGGCCGAGCGCCAGCGACGTTGGCGGCAACGGCGTCTGGTCGTTGATCCAGCAGAGCACGGCCCGTCGTGACGCGTGCGTGGTGCCTGTGTGCGGCCGTCAGCGGCCCGGGGCGCTGGCCGCGGGCGCAGGGCTTGCGCCGGAGCCGGCCGCCGTTGTCGGCGCGCCGCCCACCGCCTGCCACAGGAAGGTCCAGCCCAGCGCCTGCATCTGCGCCCGCTGGCCGTTGTCGGCCGCGCCGCCGTGGCCGCCTTCGATGTTCTCCCAGTACGTCACCGGCTGGCCCAGTTCGGCCAGCCTTGCCGCCATCTTGCGCGCATGGCCGGGGTGGACCCGGTCGTCGCGTGTCGACGTGACCAGGAACATCGGGGGCAGCCGGGTCCCAGCGGGGACCGCCAGCGCGCGCTGGTAGGGGCTGTACTTCGAGATGAAGGCCCAGTCCTCGGGCTTGTCGGGGTTGCCGTACTCGGCGACCCACGAGGCACCGGCCAGCAGCAGGTGGTAGCGCTGCATGTCCAGCAGCGGCACCTGGCACAGCACGGCGCCGAACAGGTCGGGCCGCTGCAGCATCACCGCACCGACCAGCAGGCCACCGTTGCTCCCGCCCTGGATCGCCAGCCGCTTGGGCTGGGTGATGCGCGCCTTGACCAGGTCTTCAGCGATGGCGATGTAGTCGTCGAAAGCGTTCTGGCGCTTTTCGCGCAGCGCGGCCTGGTGCCAGGCGGGGCCGAATTCACCGCCGCCGCGGATGTTGGACAGCACGTAGACCCCGCCTTTGGACAGCCAGGCGCGACCGACTCCGCCGCTGTAGAACGGCCTCTCGCTGACCTGGAAGCCGCCGTAACCGTAAAGCAGCGTCGGGTTGTCGCCATTGGCCGTCGCGCCCTTGGGCCAGATCACGAAATAGGGCACCCGGGTGCCGTCGCGGCTGGTCGCGAAGCGCTGTTCGGCGCGCATGCCGGTGGCATCGAAGAAGGTCGGGCGCTGCTTCAGCGGCTCGTGCGTGTCGCTGCCGGCGCGGGCCAGGCTCAGGCTGTCCGGCGACAGGAAGTTCGCGGCGTTCAACCAGTAGTGCTCGGCCAGCGCATCCCCCTTGACATGCGGGTCGTGCAGCGCCGTGATCGACAGCGTGCCGGGGTAGGGCGCCTTCACGTCGCGGCGGGTCCAGGCGGCGCCGGGCTTGGTTGGCGGCGTCCATTCCTCGAGCTTGCCGGCGACGTTGTCCATCACGTTGGCGATCAGCTGGTCGCGCGTCACGACGTACGACGACAACGCCCGCGTCGCGCTGGGCACGAACAGGGGTGTCAGCTTGCGCTCGCCGCGCTGCCAGGCCTTGAAGTCGGCCACCAGCAGCGAGCCGCCGGGGTGCTTGACGCCGCCGATGTCCCAGTCCTGCCGTGGGTTGAAGACGATGCGCTCGCGCCAGAACGTGAAGCGCAGGTGCTCGGGCATCTCGATGGCGACCGCCTTGTCGCCTTCGAGCAGCCAGCTCCTCTGGCTGAAGAAGCCGGTGGCACGCTGCACCAGCACGCGCTTGTAGCCCGGCGTGTGGTCGACCGAGGTCCAGGTTCCGACATCGGCCTTTTCGCCTTCGAACAGGGTCTTCGCCGCGCTGAACGGCGTGCCGCGCTGCCAGCGCTTGACGACCCGTGCATAGCCGCTGTCGGTGCTCGTTTCCGGGCTGTCGGCGCTGCCGACCAGCAAGGTGTCGGCGTCGAGCCAGTTGGAGTCGGACTTGGCCTCCGGCAGGGTGAACCCGCCGTCGACAAACCTCTTGTCCACCGTGTCGAACTCGCGGATGACGGTGGCGTCTGCGCCACCCTTGGACAGGCTCAGCAGGCAGCGGCGGTAGGCCGGCGGCAGGCAGTCGCTGCCCTTCCAGACCCAGTTGACGCCCTCGGCCTTGCCCAGCGCGTCGATGTCGAGCACGGTCTCCCAGGCCGGCTCTGCCTTGCGGTACTCGGCAAGGGTTGTCCGCCGCCACAGGCCGCGCGGGTTGGCGGCGTCGCGCCAGAAGTTGTAGAGCTGACCCCCCAGGCGCGTGACGTACGGGATCTGGGCTCGCGAATCGAGCACCTCGCGCAGCTGCGTGCGCAGGTTGGCAAAGCCGGGGTCGGCCTGCAGGCGCTGCTCGCTGGCCGCATTGCGCTCGCGTACCCAGGCCAGGGCCCGTTCGCCGGTGACGTCCTCAAGCCAGAGATAAGGATCGTTCGGGGTCGGCGCGCCGGGGGCCTGGGCGCTGGCGGTGCCAATCATCGTGGCGCCCAGCATCACACCGGCCAGAAGCGGGCGGCAAAGGGTTTGCAACATGGGAACGGCGGCCGTCTCGGATTCAAGGGACCGGCACTGTGCCACAAGGCCAGCGGACCGCTCTGCTTGGGCAGACCCGGAGCCGCCAGCAACAGCTCCCCTGGCATCATTGCCGTCTCGATTGAACACCGCCGCGCCCGGTCGCGGTTCCAGAGGTTGCCCCATGTCCTTCAGTTTCCGAATCGTCTCCCCGCTGCTCGTTGCGCTGGCGTCCCTGGGTCTCGCCACCGGGGTCTCGGCCCAGGCCCCTGCGACCGCAACCAAGCCGCCGGCTGCCGCCAAGCCCGCAGTCGCCAAGCCGCCTGCCGCCAAACCGGCTGCTGCCGCGCCGGCAAAGGCGGCGCCGGCCGACAACAAGACGCTGGCCCTCGGGGGCGGCAAGGGTGACGGCGCCGCCGGCGCGCGCAAGCCCATCCTGACCCGCGACGAGTTGCGCGTCTGTCTGAACCAGGAAGGCGACATCCGCGGCCGAATTGAAAAGCACGAGGCCCTGCGGCCCGCCATTGCCGACGAGAAGAACGCCATCGTGGCGTTGCAGGACGCGCTGAAGGCCGAGCTCACCGCACTGCAGCCTCGCCACAAGGAAGCGGTCGAGACCTTGAATGCCAAGAACGTCGCCCACGGCAAGCGTGTCGAGGCCTTCAACGAATCGGCCAAGGCCTTTGCGGCT
>JAJTGU010000052.1 GCA_021297985.1 Rubrivivax sp. | reverse complement strand
GATAGTGCGCGCCAAGACGGCAGGGCCGCGCGGCCGGCCCCGTGCCGATGCGATGGCCGCGGCTGTTGCCTCCGGCTTGCTCGTGCAGGTCCAGCACCAGCAGGTCGTCGATGCCGGCCTCGCGCGCGGCCCGTGCCGCGGCCAGTCCGGCGACACCGGCGCCGATGATCGCCAGTGCCACCGTCCGTGTGCTGGACGGCAGCGTGGCGTCGAAGGCACCGCCGTCGCGGAGCCGGTGGCCCAGGGCCTGTGCCTCGCCGACAAATCCGCCTTTCGGCAGCGTCACCGAAGCGGCACTGGCCGGGATCGTGCCGAGTCCGGAGGTTGCCGTGGCCACGCTTGCAGCGCCAGCCAGCAGGATGTGGCGGCGCCTTGGGTCCAGACCCGCGAAGGGTTTCATCGGCCCACCCGGCCCCACTCCTGCTCGAACAGGTGCACCAGACGCTGGTCCGACAGCCGGTTCGGTTCGGCCGGCACGCGTGCCATGTCGGGGGGGAAGCGGAACAGCGCGTCCACGCCTGCGGCGTCCAGGAACTTCAAGCCCGGCGGCAGGCCGCTGGCCAGGGCCTCGGGTCGCAGCGGCCGGCGGCCGGCGAGCACAAAGCCCCACTCGCCAAAACTCGGCACGTGGGCGTGGTACGGCCAGGCCTGCAGGCCGACCGCCTCGAGCGTCGCGACCACGGTCCAGAAGCTCTGCCGCGCCAGCAATGGCGACGTGGTCTGCACGACGGCGTAGCCACCGGCCGCCAGGCGCTGGTCGAGAAGCCGGTAGAAGGTCGTCGAGTACAGCTTGCCGATCGAGAAATTGCTCGGGTCGGGGAAGTCGACGATGACGACGTCGAAGAAGCCTTCGGCTTGCGACTCCAGCCAGGCAAAGGCGTCGGCGTTGACGATGCGGACCTTGGGCGAGCGCAGCGCACCGCCGTTGAGCGCCGCGAGCGCCGGCATGCCGCCGAACAAGCGTGTCATGTGCGGATCCAGCTCGACGAGCACGATCTCCTGCACGCCAGGGTGACGCAACACCTCGCGGATGGCCAGGCCGTCGCCGCCGCCGAGCACCAGCACACGCCGCGGGGCGCCATGCGCCGCCAGTGCCGGGTGGACCAGGGACTCGTGGTACCGGTACTCGTCGCGGGAGTGGAACTGCAGGTTGCCGTTGAGGAACAGCCGCGTGCCCGAGGGCCCGTCGGTGACGACCACCCGCTGCCAGGGGCTGGACTCGCGCACGATGACGTTGTCGCCGTAGAAGCGGTCCTCGCTCCAGGTCGTCAGGCGCTCGGCTCCGGCCATTGCGGCCGCGAGCAATGCGATCGTTGCCACCGTGGCGGCCATCTGAACGCCGAACGCGCGCAGCTCCGAGCGGAACATCCACAGCGCCCAGGCGGCGACCAGCGCATTGAGCAGGCCGAAGAACAGCCCGGTCCGGATCAGGCCCAGGTGCGGCACCAGCAGCAGCGGGAAGGCCACCGCGACGACCAGTGCACCCAGGTAGTCGAACGTCAGCACCTGCGACACCAGGTCCTTGAGCGCATAGCGCTCGCTGAAGTGGTGCTTGAGGATGCGCATCACCAGCGGGATCTCGACTCCGGCAAGCACACCGATGCCGAGCACGGCACCGTAGAGCAGCACGCGGAAGGTGGCGGTCTCGCCGACGGGCAGGCTGCCATGGGCCACGAACAGCGCTGCCGGCATGAAGCCGCCGAACAAGGCCAGCAGCAGCTCGATGCGCAGAAACTGCGCGACCAGTTGGCGCTCGATGTAGCGCGACAGCCAGGAACCCAGCCCCATCGCGAACAGGTAGGTGCCGATGACGGTGGAGAACTGCAGGACCGAGTCGCCCAGCAGGTAGCTCGCGAGCGCGCCGGCCGCAAGCTCGTAGACCAGCCCGCAGGCGGCGACGACAAAGACCGCGGCCAGCAGCGCCAGCTCGCCGGGCGCTACCGAGGCTGCAGGGGCGACACGCGCGAGAGTCGCTTCGCCGGCCGCGTCCGGCGTCGCGCCTTGGCTCACCCGTGCACCGCGGCCGAAACGATGAGCCCGATCGCGATGCACATCGCCCCGACCACGATGGCCAGCGCGATGTTCTGCTTCTCGACGATCTCCTTCCACAGGTCGTATGGCGTCAGCTTGTCGATGATGACGAAGCAGACCCAGAACACCAGCACGCCCAACAGCGCAAACAGCAGCGAACCCGCGAACAGGCCCGGCTTCATCCACTCGACACCCAGCATTGCCGTTCTCCTTCTCCAGTCGATCCCAACGCTCTCGACCGTGACCTACTTGTGGCCACCGCCGCTCGAATAACCGCCCCACGAACCGCCTCGCGAGCCACTGCCCACGCGCGAGCCCGAGCTCGTCCGCTGGCATTCGCGATACTCGGCGCTCGCCTCGCCAAAGCTGGCGCGCACGTTGTCGCATTCGTTGTCGCCGCAGCTCTCCAGCACCCACAGCAGCACGAAGATGGCGACGAAGATCCAGACCGCCTTGGACGAGGCGGCCTGCCACATCGAACCCAGCTGCTGCATCTGCGTCGACAGCGGGGCTGCATCGCCGCCACCGCCAAAGCGCGTCGCGGGCAAGCCGAAGGCCTTCGCCAGCACCGCTGCGTCGAGCGTCTGGCCGGCCGACCAGGTCAGCTCGCTGGCGGTTCGCTCGCGTGACAGCCGCAACCGGGGCTGAATCAGGCCGTGGTAATCGGTCACCTGCGCGGTCTCGCCCTCGGCGAGCTTCCAGTAGAACTCGCCGATGACGTAGGTCACCTTGGCCGCGTATTCCCACTTCTGCTGGTAACGCTCGCCTTGCCACTGGGCCACCGTGCCGCGCAACCCGGGGGCGCCGGTGATCGGTCGGACCCAGCTCCAGCCGTCTTCGGCATCGACGATGAAGGCAAAGCCCTCGCTCTGGTTGTAGACCAGGTACTCGCGCCAGAACGTCTGTTCGTCTTCGCCGCCGGTGGGCAGGTCACAACGTTCGACCATGCCGACCACGGTCCAGGGCAGGGCGCCTTTGGGACCCAGGGCCAGCGATGCGCTGCTGCCCAGGGCCAGCGTGGGTTCAGCACTGCCGCGGTGCTGCTCGGCCTGCTGGTAGTACGGCAGCACGCTGCCAACGGCCTTGTTGGAGACGTCGACGACCGAGGCGCAACTGCCGCAGACGATGGCCTGCGTGGACGCCAGCTTCACGTCCAGCCCGGCGCCGCAGTTCGGACACTCCAGGTGGCGGGAGTCAATCGTCCGTTCGCTGACTTCCTTCAGGCCGCTGAGCGCCAGGTCGGCCAGCAGCACCGAGCGGCCGACGCTGAGGTGCACGCCGTCGCTGCCGCTGTCTTCCAGGCTCGCCACTTCGCCGGCGCCGTTGCGCAGCTCGACAACCGCGTACTCGCCCTGCAGGCGCGGCGCAAACGGCAGTTCACCTTCCGCTGCGATGAGCCGAGCCCGCAGCACCGAAGTGACGTCCCAGGCGCGGCCGGCAAGCCCGGCGCGCTGGCCGACACGCAACTCGGCCAGGTCCGGTGCGCCTTCGCGAGGCTGTTCGAAGCCAAAGACGTAGGCGCCGTTGTCCTCGGACAGCCAGCCGCTGCGGCCGTTGTCGAACAAGGCGTGCCACTCGTTCCAGTTGCCCTCGGCATAGCCGACCTGCAATCGGCCGACCAGCGTGAAGGCCAGGCCCTGGAAGCGGCCGCTGGCACCCAGCTGCAGCGGCGAATGGTCGTCGAACAGCTCGGCACTCTTGCCGATGCGCTGCAGGGCCTCACCGTCGCGGACCAGGGTGCTGCTGCAATAGCCGCACACGGCCGACAGCGACGCTGCCGAGCGGAACTCCACCGGCGCGCCGCACTGCGGACACGCGGCGCGGTAGCGGCGCTGCGCGGCTGCCGGCGGTGCCGCTGGCGGGCCAGGAGGATCGGATGCCGCCACGGCTCAGCGCCGGGCGGCGGCGGCGACCAGCATCAGACCAGCTTCTTCAGCAGCTCGGCCTTCTTGGCGCTGAACTCCTCGTCGCTGAGGATGCCCTTGGACTTGAGGTCGGCCAGCTTCTCGATCGTCGCCATCACCTCGTCGGGCTTGATGCCCACGGCCGCCGCCAGCGGTGCAGCCGCGGTTGCCGCCGCAGAAGCCGTGTTCTGCAGACCCTGGCTCAGCTGGGCGGCCATGGCCTGGCCGAGCGCAACGCCCGCGCCCAGGCCCATCGCGTCGCCCACAACGCTCCCACCGCCGCCGCCGCCGCCTGCACCTGCGGCGCCTTCGGCGAACTTCGGGATCGCCTGCGCCGTCTGGTACTGCATGAACTTGCCCATGTCGTTGCCGACCATGCCCATGCCGATCTTCTGGTCCAGCACCTTCTGCAGTTCTTCAGGCAGGCTGATGCTCTGGACCTGCACGGACTCGAGCGCGAGGCCGATCGCGGCAAAGCTTTCGGCGGTTGCGGCCTGCAGCTGCCTGGCGAACTCGATCTGGTTGGCCGCCAGGTCCAGGAACGGGATGCCGCTGGACGCGACCGCGTCGCTGATGTGCTGCAGCATCAGGCCTCGCAGCTGGCCGTCGAGCTCGTCGACCGTGTACTCGGCGCGGGTGCCCGAGATCTGCGTGTGGAACAGCTTCGGGTCGGCCACGCGGTAGGCGTAGTTGCCGAAGGAGCGCAGCCGAACGGCGCCGAAGTCCTTGTCGCGGATCGTCACCGGCTGGGCCGTGCCCCAGCGCCGGTCGACCTGTTGCCGCGTGCTGAAGAAGTAGACGTCGCTCTTGAACGGGCTCTGGAACAGCTTGTCCCAGTTCTTCAGGTAGGTCAGCACCGGCAGGGTCTGCGTCGTCAGTCGGTGCATTCCGGGCGCGAACACGTCCGCCACCTGCCCCTCGTTGACAAACACCGCGGCCTGGCTCTCCCGCACCGTCAGCGAGCCGCCGTACTGGATCTCGTTGCCGGCCATCGGGTAGCGCCACGCGAGGATGCCGTCGCGCGGCTCGGTCCATTCGAGGATGTCGATGAACTGTTTCTTGATGAAGTCCATCAGCGCCATGGCATGCACTCCCGGGTGGAGAAAGGGAGCTGGATCATAAGCATGCGGGGGTGTCTTGGCGGTGTCCAATAGACCGAGTGAGCCGCCCTCCCGATGCCACCTTCGCCGCCAGCGCGCGCGGCATCGCCCAGCTGGCCTGGCCGGTGCTGGTCGGGCAGCTCGCGGTGCTCGCGTTCTCGACCATCGACACCGTGCTGGTCGCCCGTTATGCCGCGGTCGACCTGGCGGCGCTGGCGATCGGCGTGGCGGTCTTCGTCACCGTGTTCACGGGCGCGATGGGGGTCATCCTCGCCCTCGGGCCGATCGTGGCGCAGCACTTCGGTGGCGGCCGCTGGCACGAGGCCGGCGCGATGCTGCACCAGGGCGTGTGGGTGGCGCTGGTGCTGGCCGTGCCCGGGGCCTTGCTGCTGGCCCACCCGGCGCCGTTTCTCTGGCTGGCCCGGGCCTCGCCGGAGGTCTCGACCAAGGTCCAGGACTACACCCTGGCGCTGGCGTTCTCGTTGCCGGCGTCGTGCCTGTTCACGGTCTGGCGCGCATTCAACACCGCCGTGTCACGGCCCAAGGCGGTGATGGCGATCCAGATCGGCGCACTGCTGCTGAAGATCCCGCTGTCGGTGCTGCTGATCCAGGGCGCACCGGTCGTTGGCCTGCCGGCCTTTGGCGTGCCCGGTGCCGGGATCGCGACTGCAGTCGCCATGTGGAGCCAGGTGCTGGTGGCGGCCTGGGTGTTGCGTAGCGACCCGTTCTACAGCCGGTTTGCGGTGGTGGCGCCTGGCAAGCTGCGCCTGCGTCGACCGGACCTGGCGCGCATCCGCGAACTGCTGGCGCTGGGGCTGCCCATGGGGGGCGCCATCGTGGTCGAGGTCACCGGCTTCGGCTTCATGGCGTTTTTCATTGCAAGGCTGGGCACCCTGCCGGTGGCCGGGCACCAGATCGCCAGCAACCTGCTCGGCATCCTGTTCATGATGCCGCTGGCGCTGTCCAATGCCACCAGCACCCTGGTCGGCCAGCGCATCGGTGCCGGCGATGGGGCCAGCGCCGAGCGCCTGGCCTGGCACGGCCTGGCGTTGGCGACGATGGCCTCCACCGTGCTGGCCTTGCTGCTGTGGCTGCTGCGCGGTCCGGTCGTGGCGATCTACACGCCCGATCCGGCGGTGGCCGCGGCGGCATTGGCACTGCTGGGCTGGGTCGCGGTTCTGCACGTGCTGGATGCCGTGCAGACCGTTGCGCAGTTCGTGCTGCGGGCGTTCAAGATCGCGTTCGTCTCGATGGCGATCTACACCGTGGCGCTGTGGGGCGTGGGCCTGGGCGGCGGCTACCTGCTGGCTTTCGATGCCACGGGCCTGGTTCCGCAGGCTCTGCGCGGTGCAGCGGGCTACTGGGCCGCTGCCACCGTGGGGCTGGCCGTGGCGGCGGTGGCCTTGCTGGCCTGCATGACCTGGGTGCTGCGGCGCTACACGCGGAGCCTCGCACAAGCCTCGCCTGGCCAGCCGGCTTGAGGCGAACGGTGCCGAAATGATTGGCAAGTTCCGGTTGTCGCACTGGCGGTGCGAGTTCCAAAGAGGTCGAACTGCGAGATTGCCTTCGCTCGCCAGAGGCTGCCCCCGGCCAGTGGACTAAACCGCTCGCGCGGTAGGCGCTCCGGCAAGTGTGGTGGCGTTCCGTTGTGGCGCTTCTCAGGCCACGCGCTGTTGGTCCATGACTACAGTTTCAAGCTCTGAGCGACGTCTTTCGGAGCCCAGCCAGCGCGCCGCAAAGGCGTCGGCCGCCATCGGCGTGCCAAAGAGATAGCCCTGCGCCAAGTCGCAGCCCATCGCGCGCAGCTCGTCGAGCTGCGTCGAAGTCTCCACACCTTCGGCCACGACCTGCAAACCCAACGCTTGACCCATGTGTATGGCGGCAGCGACCAGGGCCTTGTCGTCGGCATCGTGGCTGAGGTCGCGCACGAAGCTGCGGTCGATCTTCAGCACGTCGAAGGGGTAGCGCTTGAGGTAGGACAGCGAGGAGTAGCCGGTGCCAAAGTCATCCATCGCCAGGCGAACGCCCAACTCCGACATCCGCTCGAGCATGGCGCGCACATCGCGCGAGTCTCCGAGCACCAGGCCTTCGGTCACCTCGACGAGCAGGCAGCTGCCTGGAAGGCCGTGGCGCGCCAAGGCGGCCTGGATGTCGCCGACCAGATCAGGATCGCGGAACTGGCGCGGCGACACATTGATGCCGATGTACAGATCGTGCCGACCCTGCTCACGCCAGTCAGCCAGCAACTCGCAAACCCGATCGATGACCCAGCGACCGATCGACACGATCAGGCCTGTACTCTCGGCCACAGGGATGAATTGGTCTGGGCCGATCAGTTGCCCATCGCCCGTCCGCCAGCGCAGCAGTGCCTCCGCGCCGACAAGCCGCTCGCCGACCGGTTCAACCAGCGGCTGAAAGGCGAGCCAGAACTCCTGGCGTTCGAGGGCGCCGCGCAGCCTCGCTTCGAGCATGACCCGCTGCGCCGAGCGCTCGCGGATCGCGACGTTGAAGTATTGGAGGGTGTTGCGCCCGGCGCCCTTGGCTTCGTACATCGCCTGGTCGGCATGGCGCAGCAGGGTCGGCGCGTCGGTGCCATCCGCGGGATAGCTGGCCAGACCGAGGCTGGGCGTGACGACGAACTCGTCGACACCGAGCGCGAAAGGCCGGCCGAAGCTGGCCAGCACCTGTTCCGCCACCCGGTTGGCGTCGCTGAGCACGTGCAGCCCGCCGAGGATGACGACGAACTCGTCGCCACCCAGTCGCGCCACGGTGTCGTTGCCGCGCACGCACTGCAGCAGACGGTTGCCCGCCTGCACCAGCAGCGCATCGCCGGCCTCGTGACCGAAGTTGTCGTTGACACGCTTGAAGTCGTCGAGATCGATGAAGATCAGGCTGACCAGGTGGCCGCCACGTTCGGCGTCGCGGATCGCCTGATGCAGGCGGTCCAGCGCCAGCAGACGGTTGGGCAGGCCGGTCAGGCTGTCGTACTTCGCCTGATACTGCAACTGCTCTTCGGCCTCGCGCCGCACGCCGACCTCGTGGGTGAGCGCCAGGTTGGCAGCATGCAGCTCGGAGGTGCGCGCCACCACCCGCGACTCGAGTTCGGCTTGCGAGGCACGCAACGCGGCCTCGCGCTCGTCCACGCGCTGATGCAGGGTGTTGAAGGCCTGACCGAGCTGGGCCAGCTCGTCACCGCCGCTGATGCGGATCGGCACATGGGGCTGTCCGCCGGCAAGATCGGCCGCCGCCCGCGACAGCCCCGAAAGCCGGCGCGTCAGATGCCGCGCCAGCAGCGCCAGCCACGCGGCCAACAGCATCAGCCCGATGGCAGAGATCGCCATCAGGAGCAGCCGCTGCGCGTCGTGCGCCCGGCGGACGTCGGCCAGCCGATCATCGGCGCGGGCGGACGTCCGCTCGGCGGCCACGCGCAGGGTGTGGGCGAGAACGCGGAAGCGCTGCACCGACTCGTAAGTGCTGATGCTGGCGATGCGCGTGTTGTCCATCGCGCGCGCCAGGGCACCGATGCGCCGGAGGTCGCTGCGGTAGCGTTGCCAGGCGTCCACCAGGGACTTGTGCTCGGTGGCGGCGAGCACGTTGGGGGCATCGAGAAACCGGCCCAGGCTGAGGTCGAAATCGCGCACCTCGTTGTCGAGCATCTCCACCTGGTCAGACATCGCGAACAGATCGGTCGTGCGCGGCAACTCGGCCTCTTGCACGCGGATGCGGCTGATCTGCGACTGCAAGCTATTGAGTCTGGCCAGCGGTTTGACCTGCTCGCTCACCGCTTCGTCCAGCGCCGCCATCGAGCGCTCGATGACACGCTCGCCCAGCACGAGCAGGACGATGACGAGCAGTCCCATGCCTGCCAAGCTGAGCCACAGCTTGGCACGCAGCGTGAGATCGGACCACGTGACCAACATTGCCGGCACCGGCATCACGGTTGGTGTTCGGCCGATGGGTACAGTTTGCGCGCAGCGCGCCAATGGGCGATCTGCTGGGTGCGGCCCAGCCGGTTGGTGATGGCCTCCCACTCCCGGCTGGTGCGCTGCATCGCCTCGGCCGGCGTCACGCGCCCGGCGGCAGCAAGCCACAGGTTCTGGTTCAGCGCCTTCAGGTACTCGGCGTCACCGGGCAGTCCGGTGCCCCCGGGCACCGCCCGGGGCACCTCTGCGGCCAGCAGGTCGATCACCTGCGGCGTGTACATCGCGCGAACGGACTCGTCGCGCAGATGGTGCTGGCGGTAGGGGTCGGCAATGCCGTTGGCGGTGACCGAGCGCAAGGAGTGGTCGGGGTCGGTGAGCCACAACGCGTACAGCACTGCCAAGGCCTTGTTGGGTGCATTGCTCGGCACCACCAGGTTGTTGCCGTAGATGAAGGAAGTGCGCCGCACGAGCCGACCGTTGACCATGTGACCCGGCATCGGCACCGCGATGACCTTGCCCTTGACACCGGAGTCGTCGCGGTTGGCGATCTTGGCAGTGGCCGCTGTCAGGATGGTGGAAAAGCTCTTGCCACGCACGAACAGCGGCAGCGTATAGCTGAAGTCGCGTCCGTCCTCCAGCACCTGCGGCGGCGAGTGGCGGACCACCGCAGCGTAGCTGCGCGTGGCCTCGATGCCGGCCGGCGAGTCGATCAGCGGGCGCATCTGGTCATCGAACAGCAGGCGCTGCGGCGCCGCCGTGGACAGGTAGCGTGGCATCCAATACATCCAGGCGGTGAGCCTCTCGCGCGGTTCGCCGGCGCCATGAAAACCATCCTGGGGGCGGTCGAAGAAGGCCACCAGCTGCTCGTACTCGGCCCAGGTGCGGGGGGCGGCGAGCTCGCGCCCATGCTGCTGGCGAAAGCGCGCCTTGTGCTGCGGGTCCTCGAGCATGTCGCGACGCAGGAAGAGCAAGGCGATGTCCAGGTCGGCCGGGATGGCCACCACCTTGTCGCCGTGACGCGACTGCGCGGCCACCTGCAGATAGCCGTTGCCCGCGTCACCCGCGAGCTCGATGCCGAAGCGGTCGAGCCACGGCTTGAGGTCGACGATCAAGCCCGATCCGCTGAGGTCGGCGTACTCGTGGGTGCGCGCGACGGTGAGGTCGATGTCGACCCCGTTGCGGATGAACTCCATCGAGTCGAGCTGCGGCATCAAGCTGGCGTCGATGGTGATCCCGGTCTGGCGCTCCCACTCGCGCTGGAGTGCGAAGTCGCGCCCGAGCAGAGACACCAGGTTGCCTTGTTTGGCACGCAAGCGAAGCACCGCATCAGGCTTGACCTCGCCGCGCGCGACGAGCTGGCGCACGGCGGCCACGGCACGGTCGGCCTGCTCGCCGGCGGCAACCGGCTGCGACACGGCAAGCATGTTGAAGGCGAGCAGCAGAGTGCCCGGAATGCGCCACGGAAGGCTAGCCGCCCTGGCTTTGGCAGGATGGTGTTGGTGCATGGGCTGGGCATTCATGTCATGGCTCGATGGCGATAAGGCCGTGTCGGACCCGCTCGCGGTTTGGCTGGGGAATAGCACTTTTAGCATTAGCGAGCTTTCGGCATGGTCGCCGCAGACTTGAGGGAGCGACTTCGCCGCTGAGTGGCTTCCGTCGCGCGACCGCTCGTATGACATGGCTCTTCAGCTGCGAAGGATCTTGAACACTGGCCGCAGCAGCGCACGCTGCGAGCGTAGGGCGCGATGTCCGCGGCCACCACGGCATGCGTTCCACACTCAAGCAGTCCGAGCCGTCTCGCCTGGGGAAACGTGCTCTCGCCGCGCTCTCGCCGAGCGTGGCCGTGGGATAGCCGAAGGACTTGGCGTTCGCCGCCTCGTCGGCCATATCCATGCCGCGACCATCCAGCGCCATGAAACGCTAACCCCGGCATCAACAGCCTGGCGCCCGCGGCGGTGCCAGCGGTCGCAGCACCCGCTGAGCCAGTTGCCGCATCACTTCGGACCTCAGCCGCGTACGCGCGTCAGTCGCAACCTTGTTGTGAGAGTCGCAGCTGATTCGGCGGCCGAGGTGAGGCGCAGCGGGCATTGGCCGAGCCTGGTCCAGCTGGGCGCGTCCAGCGAGCAGTTTCAGGGCGCGGCAGCCGGCAGCACCAGCACGAAGCAGCTGCCCCCACCTTCACGCCCGTGGCACTCGGCACGGCCGCTGTGGGCCAGGGCGATCTGGCGGACTAGGGCCAGTCCGAGGCCGACGCCACCGGCCTGTTCGGCGTGTCCGGGCAGGCGGAAGAAGGGTTCGAAGATGCGTTCGCGCCAGGCCTCGGGCACGCCGGGGCCGCGGTCGCAGACCCGCAGCTCGACCGTCCCGGGCGTTGGACGCGCGAGCTCCACGGTTGCCGTGCCGCCGCCGTAGCGGCCTGCGTTTTCGAGCAGGTTGCGGATCGCCCGGCGCAGCAGCCGCTCGTCGCCCGACACGGTGAAGTCGCCGTCAGCCGCCGCGGTCTCCTGCACCTCGGCGCCGGTGCGCGAGGCTTCCTCGGCGGCCATCACGAGCAGGGACACCGGCTCGTGCTGCCGCTTGTGTTCGGTGCCGGACTGGGCATCCAGCCGGCTGGCGAGCAGCACCTCCTCGACCAGAGCATCGAGTTCGGCGATGTTGGTGTCGATCTCGTGCTGCAGGCGCTGGCGGGTCTCGGCCTCGGCCGGTGCGCTGTCGGCGAGCAGTGAAATCGCCATCTTCAGCCGCGCCAGCGGTGAGCGCAGCTCGTGGCTGGCGTTGGCCAGCAGACTCTGGTGCGAGCGCAGCAGCGCCTCGATGCGGCCGGCGGCCTGGTTGAAGCTGGACGCCACCCGCGCGACCTCGTCACGGCCGTCGACGTCGACCCGCTGGTGCAGCGCGCCGCGGCCAAAGGCTTCGACCCCCTGCTGCAGGGCCTCGAGTCGACGTGTCAGGCGACGCACCACCGGGTAGGCACCGGCCGCCACTCCGGCAAACAGCAGCGCCAGCAGCAGCACCAGCCCCAGACCGTCGGGCCATTGGCGCAGAGGGGCCAGCGGAAGGCCAAGCACGGTCCAGGGCGGGCCCTCACCGGCCGATGGCCCGCCCGCCGGGCGGCTGCCAGCGCCCGGACCCAGGCCGCCAGGTGGGCGGGGCCGCAGCAGCCACAGCGTGCGGCCGTCGTCGAGCTTGATCTGGATGGCCATGCGCTGGGTCATCCAAGGTCGATCCAGTTCGCGGCGCTGCCAGGCCTCCGAGGTGGCGATGCGCTCGCCCTTGGCGTTGTCCAGCGCCATCGGCATGCGCAGCCGCGCGCTCCAGTCGCGCAGCGCCAGCGCCTGCTCAGCCTCGGGCGCAGTGGTCGGGGGCAGCGTGCGTTCGAGCAGGTCGCCCCAGGCCGCGAGCCGTTCGGATTGCGCGCCGTCCAGGCGCTCGGTCTGCTGGGCCAGATGGCGCTGCACCAGCCAGCCCGAGGCCAGCGCAAACAGCGCCAGCACCAGCACCAGCGTCAGCCAGATGCGCAGGTAGAGCGACTTCATCGTCCAGCCGGGCGCCGGCGGCGACTCGCGTTGGCCCTCATTCCTGCTTGCGCGCAAACACGTAACCGGCGCCGCGCACGGTCAGCACGCGCTTGGGCGCCTTGGGGTCGTCTTCGATCACGGCGCGGATGCGCGAGATGTGGACGTCGATGCTGCGGTCGAAGGCTTCCAGCGGATGGCCCTTGAGCGAGTCCATGATCTGGTCTCGCGACAACACACGTCCCGGGCTCTGCGCCAGCACGGTCAGCAGGTCGAACTGGTGGCTGGTCAGCTCGCAGGGTGCGCCGGACAGCCGGGCCTGACGGGCGCCGAGGTCGACTTCCAGCCGGCCGAAGCTCAGCACCTCGTCGGCCCCCGAGGCCGGAGCCGCGCGGCGAAGCAAGGCCTTGATGCGGGCCAGCAACTCGCGTGCCTCGAACGGCTTGGCCAGGTAGTCGTCGGCGCCGAGTTCGAGGCCGATGACCCGGTCCATCGCCTCGCCGCGGGCGGTGAGCATCAACAGCGGCAGCCGCCGAGTGCGCGGGTCGGCGCGCAACTCGCGCGTGAAGTCCAGCCCGTCGCCGTCGGGCAGCATCAGGTCGAGCACGAGGGCGTCGACGCCGCCAAGCCTGAGCCGCGCACGGCCGGCTGCCAGCGAGCCCGCGGTGTCGACCTCCAGGCCCTGGCGGCGAAGGTAGTCGCCGACCATGGTCGTCAGACGCAGATCGTCGTCGATGAGCAGCAGGTGCGGGGTGGCGACGGTCACGTGGGCGGGCGGTCTTTCGTTGACTGGGGAGAGGCGCTCAACGCTTCGGGGCGCCACCTTCCACCGACTCGCGCTCGGCGCGGTGGCGTTCCATCATTCCGCGGCGCTGCTTCAGCTGTTCGAAGAGCTTGTTGCGCTGCTCGGGTGAAAGCACCCGGGCGACGTCGATCATCGCCTGCATCGTGCGCTTGCTGGCGGCGTCGTGGCGGGCCAGCATCTGCTGGCGCAGCGCTTCGACGGCACGCGCGTCGACATTGGGTGCCGAGAAGACCTGCCCGGCCTGCTCGTGCAGGCCATGTCCGCCCTGGCGCTGGGCCTTCATGTCGCTGCGCAGGGTCTGCAGGATGCCGCGGATCTGCGTCTTCTGTTCGGCGCTGGCGTTGACGCCTTCGAGCAGGCGCTCCAGGTGCCCCGGGTGCATCGGCAGGCCCATGCCTCCGCCGATGCCGCCGTGCATTCCCATGCCGCCGTCGGGGCGGGCGGAGGCCGGGGCCGTGGTCAGCAGCGCTGCGGCGGCAATGACGAGGGTGGCGGTGATGCCAGCGAGCTTCATGGAGTGTCCTTGTCCCGGCAGCGCCAGGTCAGTTGCGATGCTTCACATGCTGGGCGCGAGCCGTAAGGGCGATGTGGACACTCGGTAAAGATTCGTGGCCGCAGCCAGACGCTCATTGCGGCACCGGCTCGATGCGCACCAGCCGTCGCTGCAGGTTGAAGCTTCCCTGGGCACTGCGCAGGTCCAGACGCAGCAGCACGCCATTGCGTCGGTCGACAACCAGCGCGCCGTCGACCCGTGTGCTGGCCTCGCCCCGTGCCGCGTCGCCGAAGAGCTCGATCACGGCGACGTCGAACCGCCGCCCGGCGAGCATTTGCGGACCGACCGCGACGACCTGTCCCCGAAGGCGCGCGCGGGCATACGGATCGCCGGCGAGCTGCATGTCGCCGGCCAGCACCTGGCCCAGCGACAGCTCGCCGCGCAGGAAGAAAGGCCACAGGAGCTGGCCGTCGGGCGCGCGCAGGACGTTGCCGTTGAGGTCCTGGACCCAGGTGCCACCGTCGTTGCCCTCAAGCAGATACTCCAATTCGGCACGACGCGTGGCGACCAGCCGGAGCACCGATTCGCGGGGCGACAGGCGGACGCTCTGGCGCTGTTCGTAGACCAGCCGCTCGTCGATCACGACCGGCAGTGCCGCGGCACGTTCCGGCGACAGGGTGTCGCCACGGGCGGGGCAGGACACCCGCCTGGCGGCTTCGTTCAGGGCTTCGAATCGGCCCTTCAGGCGCGCCAGCTCGGCGGCTTCGGGGCCGTCGGTGCGCATTGCGAGCAGGGCCGGCCAGAACACCACCGCGCCAATGCCGAGGGCCAGGATGTTGTTGCCCGCGCGTTCGTCAACCGAATACGCCAGATCGGCCGCACGCTGCTGCACGGTGTCGAGCTCCTCGTCGATCCGCGGACAAGGCCAGCCGGCAAAGGCCTCCGGGCTGGTCGGAAGCGGGGGGACATCGACGGCCCGCGAGGCGCATCCCGACACCAGCAGCATCAGACTGGCCAGTGCGGCGAGGCCGAGGCATCGACGCGACCGCGACCGCGCCGGTTCGGCGCGAGGCAGCGGGCGTTGCAGCACGGCAGTCATGGCCGGTCATTGTGCCCAAGCGGCGAGCTGTAACCGCAGGCGGGAAGCAAGCGATTCCGCAGAAGCCGGTTTCAAGGAGTCCCGAACATGAATCCATTGCTCACCCCGACCCTTCTGGCCCTGGCCTCGATGCTGGCCGCGCCCGCAGCGCTGGCCCAGTCCTGCCAGGCGCGATCCGCTCCGGGTCCGGCGCCGCTGCTGGTCGAGCTCTACACCTCTGAAGGTTGCAGTTCCTGCCCGCCAGCCGACCGCTGGCTGTCGACGCTGAGCCAGCGGCCGGACACCATCGCGCTGGGTTTCCACGTCAACTACTGGGACTACATCGGCTGGCGCGACCGATTCGCCACCGACGCGATCACCGAGCGCCAGAAGGCCAACCGCGTCGCGACCGGCTCACGTCAGGTCTACACCCCGCAGGTCGTCGCCGGTGGGCGGGACTGGCCCGATTGGCGTGGCGGGCTGCCTCGGCCGGCCACGACACCGTCGCCCGTGGCCTTGCAGCTTGAGCGCCGAGGCGACACCACGCTGGCCCGCATCGCCGCAGCGCCTGGCCTGGCCTCAGGCGCTGCGCTTGCGGGCTGGTGGGCGGTCGTCGAGGACGGTCACACCAGCCGCGTGCGAAGTGGCGAGAACGCTGGCGAGTGGCTGCGCCACGACCATGTCGTGCGCCACTACGAGCCGGTGACCGGCTGGGCGGCCGCAGCGGGCGCCGAGCGCAGCCTGAAGCTGCCGGCCGCCGACCCCGCCCACCCGCGGCGCGTCGTGTTTGTCGTGCACGAGGCCACGGGGCAGAAGCGGCCGTTGCAGGCGCTGTCGCTGGGCTGTTGAGGCTCAGCCGCCGGTGACCCGGCCCAGCCAGCACACCGTTCGGTAGCGGACCTCGACCTGCCCATTGCGGGCGTGGCGGGTGAAGATCGCGCGCAGCTCGGCGGCTGCCGTGCTGCGATCCGGCGCATCCGGGGCCGGCATGTACGAGCGCGAGAACGCCAGCGCCAGCAAGCCCGCCTCATCGAGCCTGTGCTGGTGCTCGCCGGTCCACTGCTGCGCCCGCAGGGGCGCGAAGAAGGCCTCGACGTCGTTGCGGTTCTCGTGCGCCAGCATGGCGTCGCGACGCTCGCCGCCGTAACGCCCGAACACGGCATTCACGTCCTGGGTCAGCGGGTCGTCGTCCCGCCGGTCGTTCCAGGTCAGTGCCACCGCACCGCCGCGCACCAGCACGCGCGCGAACTCGCGCCTGGCCAGCGGCACGTCGAACCAATGGAAGGCTTGTGCTGCAGTGACAAGGTCGACACTGGCGTCGGCGGCCGGAATCGCCTCGGCCCGCCCATCGGCGCTGCGGTAGCCCGCGATGCCGCCCAGCAGTTGGTCACAGGCCTTGCGCATGGCGACATTGGGCTCGACCGCCAGCACCTGGGCGCCGCGGGCGAGCAGGTCGCGTGTCAGCAGCCCGGTGCCGGCGCCAACGTCGACAACTCGGCTGTCTTGGCGCAAAACGCCCTCGGCGGCCAGCCAGTCCAGCAGCGCGGGCGGGTAGTCGGGCCGCGAAGCCACGTAGTCCGCCACCTTGGGGCCGAAGATCGCAAGCAGGCCGCCACGGTCTGCGTACAGCGTCGCCAGGCGATGGCGGTGCAGGCCGTCGGGGTCTGAGGTGTCCATGCGGCGGTTTTGGCGGGCGGGCTCAGTGGCCCAGGGCATAGACGATGAAGCCGTGGTGTCGCGCGACCTGCTCGTACAGCGCGCGGCCGGCGGCGTTGCTCTCGTGGGTCTGCCAATACACCCTGGCGATGCCGCGCTCCTGGGCCCACCGGCCGACGGAGTCGATCAGCGCCCGTCCGACCCCCAGGCCGCGCGCATCGGGCGCGGTGAACAGGTCTTGCAGATAGACCACCGGCTCGATGCGCGTCGTGCTCCGATGCAGCAGCCAGTGCACCAGGCCGATCAGGCGGCCATCGGTCGTTTCGGCGACCTTGGCGTGCATCGGCTCGTAGGGGTCGAAGAAGCGCTGCCAGGTGGTGTCGGTGATGGCCGGCGCCAGCGCCGTGTCCCCTGCGCGACCGTAGAAGGCGTTGTAGCCGTCCCAGAGCGGCTGCCAGGCCGCGCGGTCGTTGCGTTGCACGAGCCGGGTGTGAAAGGGGCCGAGCAGTGTGGTGGGGGTGTTCATGGCGTGGCGGCCGGCAAGGGCGAGGCGGGGGATACGCGGTTCAGAGTCTGCGCCAGGGTCCGCTCCAGCGTTTGCAGGTAGGCGGCATGATTCTGCAGATCGTTGTGGTCGGCTCCCGGGATGAGCACGAAGCGGGCGCGTTCCGGTGCCAGGGCGGCCAGGCGCTGGCCATGCTCGGGCGGGATCAAGGCATCGTCGTCGCCGTGCAGGATCAGCACCGGCTCCCGGCCTTCAGCCAGTGCCCGGTCGCTGCGCATCGGGTAGCGCAGCAGGGCCCGTGGCACCCAGGGGTAGATCTCGCCGGCCAGCGCGTGCAGACTGAGGTAGGGCGACACCAGGATGCTGAGGTCGGGTCGGGCATGCGGCGCCAGGTGCAGCGCCAACCCGGTGCCCAAAGAGCGGCCGAACAGCACCCGCGCCGGCGGAGCCGCTTCGCCGTAGCGCGCCAGCATGGCGTCCCAGGCGGCGCGCACGTCGGCGTGCAGTTGCGCCTCGCTCTGGATGCGGCCGCCGCTCTTGCCGAAGCCGCGGTAGTCGAGCATGAACAGGTCGACTCCTTGGCGGCGCCACCAGTCGAGGTTCACGAACCAGCTCTGCAAGTGCCCCGCGTTGCCGTGCAGGTAGAACACCACGCCGCGCGCGCCAGGTCGACGCAGGTGCAGCGCGTTCAGGCGGGCGCCGTCGACGTCGACCCACACCTCCTCGACGTCCGGGCCGAGGTCGAATCGATGCTCGGCGGGCAGCGTGCGCGGTGCGAACAGCAGCTTCTCCTGCCCGACGGCCAGCAGCACGAGCACCGCGGCATAGGCCGCGCCCAGACTCAGCAGGGTCCGCAGCAGCCAGCGCCAACGGAGAGACACGTCAGACCCCGCCCAGCGCGCCGAGCGCCGCACCCAGGGCAATGGGCACCAGTGGCGGCAGGGAGGTGCGCAGGCTCAACAGCACCGTTGCCGCCACCAGGGCCCAGCCCGCGGCGACCTGCACCGGACTGCCGATGGCGCGTCCGAGCATGGGCTCGATGACCAGCCAGCCGGTGGCCAGCAGCAGCCCCAGGGTCAGCGGCGCCATGCCGGCATGGAAGGCGCGCACGGCGAGATGACGCTCGTGCTTGCGTCCCCATCGCTGGGCCGAGATCGCCAGCAGGGACGAGGGCAGCAGCGTGCCCAGCATCGCCACGGCCGCGCCCGACAGGCCTGCGACGCTGTAGCCGATGACCGCGACGAACAGGACGTTGGGCCCCGGCGCCGCCTGCGCCAGCGCCACCGACGACGCAAACCCCTGTTCGCTGAGCCAGCCCTGCTCGCCGACGATCCAGCGCTGCATCTCCGGCGCCGTGCTCAAGGCGCCGCCGACCGCCAGCAGCGACAGCATCAGGAAATGCCCGAACAAGGCCAGCAGGTCAACAGGTCCCAAAGCGGCGGTCATGGGCCCCTCAAGCGTCGGACCGCAGGGACGACAGTCGCCACGCGGCCCAGGCGGTGCCAAATCCGCCAAGTCCGGCGAGGGTGGCCACCAGCGGCCAGCGCCACAGCGCGACCGCCAGCACGGTCGCCGCGATCAGTGCCAGCAGCATGGGCAGGCCCAGCGCCGAGGCCTTGGGCCCGCGCAGCTGCGGCAGCGCCAGCTTGATCGCCGTCGCCAGCACCAGGCCACCGGCGACCAGCGCCATGCCGCGCAGCGCGCCGGCCACCGCCGGCAGGTGCTGGGTCTGCCCGACCGCTGCCGCCAGCGCAATGACGATCACAAACGGCAGGGTCAGCATGCCGGCGCAGGCGGCAAATGCACCGCGGGCCCCGAAGAAGCGATCACCGACCATCAGCGACAGGTTCACGACGTTGGGTCCGGGCAGCACCTGCGACAGCGCCAGCAGTTCCAGGAACTGCGCCCGGTCGAGCCAACGCACACGTTCGACGAGTTCACGCTGCGCGACCGGCAGCACGCCGCCAAAGCCCTGCAGTGCCATCCGCGTGAAGACCCAGAACATCTGGCCCGGGCTCGTCGGCCGGTCCAGGGTGCTGTGGGGTGTTTTGGACTCAGCCGCCATCGAAGCGGGCTCCCGCCATTCGCCTGGCGAGCAGGACCGAAAGTCCCAGCGCCAGCAGCATCCAGGCCAGCGCCGTCGGCGCCAGCGGTGCATAGCCGACGGCGGCGATCCAGGCTCCGCCCTGGGCCGCGCCGACGGCCTGGCCAAGGTAGATGGCCGAGGTGTTCAGTGCCATCAGTGCCGGGGCCCAGGCCGGCGCCGCAGCCGACAGCCGGGCCTGCTGGCCGCTGTTGGTCGAGAAGCAGCCCAGGCCCCAAGGGATCAGCGCCAGGGCCATCCACGCGACACTGCCGACAAACGGCCACAGCGCAAACGTCAGCGCCATCGCGGCCACCGTCAGATTGACCGAACGTGCCGGGCCCAGGCGGTCGATGTTGCGGCTGACCCAGAGGTTGCCGATAAGGCCGAACAGGCCGAACCAGAACAGCAGGAAGGTCAGCTCGCCCGGGGTCGCGCCCAGCACCTGGCGGTAGTACGGCGCGAAGTAGGAAAAGACCGTGAACTGCGCCGCTGCCGTGAGGGCCGTGACCGCGACCACGCCCATCAGCAAGGGGTGACCGAGCACACGCTTCCAGGCCGCCCCGTTCAAGGCCGGCGGGCGCACGCCGCTGGGCAGCACGCGCCAGACGGCCACGGCCGCCACCACGCTGAGTGCGGCCACGGCAGCAAAGGCCCAGCGCCAGCCCAGCGTTTCGGCCACCAGCCCGGCGGCCGGCAGGCCGAACACCGACGCGACGCTCCAGCCCAGGAACACGAAGCCGATGGCGCCGCCGCGATGTGCCGCCGGCACCAGCACATGGATGGCCGCTGCGGCCTGCGGCGTGAAAACCGCTGCCGCCAGCAGCGTGGCCGTGCGCAGGCCCAGCAGCACAGCGTAGTCCGAGGCCAAGGCGCTGGCCGCATGGCCGAGCGAGAACCACAGCAGCGACAGCGCCAGAAGCAGGCGCCGGTCGACACCTGAAAACAGCGCCGCAAGCAGCGGGGCGCTGACTCCGATGGCCACCGCCCCGGCGGTCACCAGCTGGCCGGCAACCGCCACCGACACGCCGAGCGAGCGCACGATGTCGTTCAAGGCACCGGCCACCAGCACGACGCCGCAGCCGATGGCCAGATTGCCCAGCAGCAGGGCCCAGCGCAGCGCACGCGTGTCCGGCGGCGCTGCCGGGCCGATCACCGAATCACCCGCAGCGCGTCCGGGTTGACGATGTTCTGGGGCGACTTGTTGACAAAGGCGACGACGTTCTCGAACGCGGCGCGGAAGTACAGCTCGTAGCTGTCTTGTTCGACGAAGCCGATGTGCGGCGTGCAGACGGCGTTCTCCAGCCGCAGCAGCGGGTGACCCTGCAGGATGGGCTCGCTCTCGTAGACGTCGACCGCGGCCATGCCCGGCCGGCCGCGGTTCAGTGCCGCGACGAGTGCGTTGTCCTCGATCAGCTCGGCGCGCGAGGTGTTGACCAGCAGGGCGGTCGGCTTCATGCGCGACAGCGCGTCCAGGCGCACGATGCCGCGTGTGGTGTCGGTCAGCCGCAGGTGCAGCGACAGCACGTCGCAGGTCTCGAAGAAGCGCTCGCAGGACTCGGCTGCCCGGTGGCCGTCGGCCTCGGCCTTCAGCCGTGCGCCCTCGCTGCCCCAGACCTGCACCTGCATGCCGAAGGCGCGCCCGAAGCCGGCGACCAGCTGGCCGATGCGGCCGTAGCCCCAGATGCCGAGCACCTTGCCCTTGAGCTGCATGCCGATGCCGAAGTTCGCCGGCATCGAGGCCGCCTTCAACCCGCTCTGCTGCCAGGCCCCGTGCTTGAGGTTGCCGACGTACTGCGGCAGCCGCCGCATCGCCGCCATGATCAGGGCCCAGGTCAGTTCGGCTGGCGCCACGGGCGAGCCAATGCCCTCGGCCACGGCGATGCCGTGCTTGGTGCAGGTGTCGACGTCGATGTGGGGGCCGACCTTGCCGGTTTGCGAGATCAGCTTCAGCTTCGGAAGCTTCTCGAGCAGGGCCTTGGGGAACTGCGTGCGCTCGCGGATCGCCACCAGCACATCGGCGTCGCGCAGGCGGACCGACAACTGGCCGATGCCCTTGACCGTGTTGGTGAAGACCTTGGCGTTGAGCGGCTCAAGCAGCGACGCGCAGGGCAGCTTGCGCACGGCGTCCTGATAGTCGTCGAGGATGATGACATTCATCATGGTGTGGCGGGGATTCTGCCCTGCGCCGCTAGCATCGCCGGCCCGCTCGCAACCGCGAACCCGCTTTCACCCAGGAGACCCCCGATGACGATCTCGATGCACTCGGCCAGCGTGCCCGTGTTGGTCCGCATGCTCGGCAACATGGCGGTCTGGCTCGACAAGGCCGAGGCCCACGCCGCGGCGCGAAAGTTCGACGCCAACAACTACCTTGGCCTGCGCCTGGCGCCGGACATGCTGCCGCTCGCGCGCCAGGTGCAGATCGCCTGCGATTCGGCCAAGGGCTGCGTCGCACGGCTGTCGGGCAGTGAGAACCCCCGCTTCGAGGACAACGAAGCGACGCTGGCCGACCTGCGTGCCCGCATCGAGAAGACCCGCGACTTCGTCAAGGGGTTCTCGGCCAGCCAGATCGACGGCAGCGAGAGCCGGCCCATCGAGGTGCCGACGCGCACCGAGCCGCTGAAGTTCGACGGTGAGTCCTATCTCAAGCACTTTGTGCTGCCGAACTTCTACTTCCATGCCACCACGCTGTACGCGCTGCTGCGACATGCCGGGGTCGAACTGGGCAAGGGCGACTATCTCGGCCGCTGAACGGGCGCCTGTTTTGCAGCTCGGGCCGTGGGCGGTTTGGCGGCCTTGGGCCGAGCCGGCGCGCTGGCTGCGGCTTTGCCCCGAGCAGGAGCCTTGACGGCCGTGGTCTTGCCCCTGCTGGTGCGCGGTCCGACCTTGCGCGGCGGAAGCGTCAGCACGATCTGCTGACCCGGCGCGAATCGGCCGCGCACGGCAACCTTGTTCCATTGGGCCACCTGGCCCGCGGTCAGGCCATGGCGCCGCGCTACGCTCGCGACCGACTCGCCTTTGGGGCCGGCCCTCAGCACGACGCGGCGTCCCGGCCGCTGCTCGGGCGACAGCAGCATCGCCGCGGTGTCGGCCACGTGCTCGGAGACGTCGTTCACCATGTGGATGCTGCGTGGCACGAGCAGCGTCGAGCCCGAGCGCACCAGCATGCGCGGCGGGATGCGGTTGACCTCGCGCAGCGCAGCCTCGTTCATGCCGGTCAGCTTGGCGGCCTCGCCGGCCTTCAGCGTGCGCGGGGCGACCCAGGCCGTCCAGCTGGCCTGCGGACCACGGTGTTCGGACAGCCCGGCGACGAAGCGGTTGGCGTTGTCGTAGGGCAGCAGCAGCTCGGGCGTGCCAGCGGCCAGGATGACCGGCTTGTTGTGCTGCGGGTTGAGCTGGTGGAACTGCTCCAACGTGACACCGGCCAGCCTGGCGACCAGGGCGACGTCGATGTCGCGCTCGATGACCACGGTCAGGAAGTACGGGTGGTTCTCCAGTACCGGCAACCTGAGGCCGAAGGCCTCGGGCTTCATCACGATGTTCTTCACCGCTTGCAGCTTGGGCACGTAGTTGCGCGTCTCGTCGGGCATGCGCAGCGACAGGTAGCCGGTGTCCAGCCTGGCGCGGCGATTGCGCTCGATGGCGCGGTTGACGTTGCCCTGCCCCCAGTTGTAGGCCGCCAGCGCCAGGTGCCAGTCGCCGAAGCGGCCATGCAGGCGCTGCAGATAGTCCAGCGCCGCCCGGGTGCTGCCCAGGACGCTGCGGCGGTCGTCGCGGAACAGGTTCTGCGTCAGCTCGAAGTCCATGCCGGTGGCCGGCATGAACTGCCACATGCCCGACGCTGCAACCCGGGACTTGGCCGTCGGGTCGAAGGCGCTTTCGATGAACGGCAGCAGCGCCAGGTCCAGCGGCATTCCGCGGCGCTCGATCTCCTCGACGATGTGGAACAGGTAGCGTCCTCCGCGCTCGCTCATGCGCTGCACATAGTCGGGCCGGTTGGCGTAGTACTGCTCCCAGCGGCGCACGAGTTCGTGATCCAGATCGGGCAAGGCCGCGCCGTCGCGAATGCGCTGCCAGAGGTCCGAGGTGTCGGCGTCGAGATCCTGGACCAGCCGGTCGTGGGGAATCGAAGTCGCCGCCGGCGTAGCGGCCGGCACTGTGGCGGGCGCGACGTCGGCCGGTGTGGTCGAAGCCGGAAGGGGCGCCGGGATGGCGGCGGGACCCGAGGCCGCATCGGAAACCGTCGGCACCACAACGCGAACGGGAGCGGGTGCCTGGGTCGCGGGGGGCGCGCTGGCGCACGCGCCGAGCACCAGGGTCAATGTCAGTACGGCCAGATGGGCGGAACGGGCTTGCAGACGGGTCTGCAACGTGTGCGGTGTGGACAGAGGCAAGGATTTCATCGAAAGCGATTTTTCCATTCGCGCAGCGCGGCAAAGACCGCCACCGGATCGTCGGAGGTCGCGCCCTGGGCACGCGCGGCTGCGGCCACCGCAGGCTCGCTGCAGCGCAGGAAGGGGTTGATGCGCCGCTCGAGCGCGATGTGCGACGGCAGGGTCGGACGGCCACTGGCGCGCACCGCAGTGCAGAGTTCGAGGTGCTCCTGGATCGCCGTGTTGCCGGGTTCCACCGCGGCAGCGAAACGCAGGTTGGCCAGTGTGTATTCGTGTGTGCAGCAGACCTGGGTGCGATCCGGTAGGGCCGCCAGGCGCGACAGCGAGCGGTGCATCTGCGCCGGCGTGCCTTCGAAGAGCCGGCCGCAGCCGGCCGAAAACAAGGTGTCGCCGCAGAACAGCCACGGCGCCTGCCCGGCCCCCGCACCGTCGCGCTGCATGTAGGCGATGTGACCTGCGGTGTGGCCCGGAACGTCCATGACCTCGAAGCCAAGCCCGAGCAGTTCGACCCGGTCGCCGTCTTTCAGCGTGTGCACCGGCCCGGGAATCGCCTCGCCGGCCGGGGCGTAGACGAGCCCCTTGGTGGCCGCAAGGCGCGGGCGCAGTGCCGCCAGGCCACCGATGTGGTCGGGGTGGTGGTGCGTCACTAGAATGCCCGCGAGCCGCAGGCCCAGATCGTCAAGCAGCCGTTCGACCGGGGCGGCGTCGCCTGGGTCGACGACCACCGCATCCAGGCCGTCGTGCAGCAGCCAGAGGTAGTTGTCGGCGAAGGCCGGCAGGGCGAGCAGCGTAGGCGGTGGATTCAACGAGGGTGCCGGGTTCATGCGCGACGAGGCCTCGATCTTAGAGTTGCGACAGTGGCTGCAGACCCCGCAGGGCCGTTACCTGTTGGACTGGGAGCAGCGGGTCTACGACGCCGCCGTTGTCGACGCGTTCGGTTTCCATGCGCTGCAACTGGGTCTGTCGGAGTTCGCGTCTCTGCGCGACAACCGCATGCCGCATCGCTGGCTGGCCACGGATCACCTCCCGCTGCCGGTTGCTGGCGCCCCGCCGCCGCCCCTGTTCTTGGCCGATGGCCAGCTGCTGGCCGCCCCGGCGGCCCTCCACTGCGACTTCGATGCGCTGCCGTTCCCGAACGCGAGCATTGACCTGGTCGTCATGCCGCACGCGCTGGAGATGGCCCGCGACCCGCATCACACGCTGCGCGAGGTCGAGCGGGTGCTGGTGCCGGAAGGGCGCTTGTTGATCTCAGGCTTCAACCCGGCCAGTCTGTGGGGGCTGCGCCAGCGCACCGGCCGCGCCCGCCGGGGCGTCGGGATGGCCCGCCAGCAGGCCTTGTTCATGCCGCGGGCGGGTGACTTCATCGGCTACTGGCGGCTGCGAGACTGGTTGCGCCTGCTGAGCTTCGAAGTCGAGACCGGTCGCTTTGGCTGCTGGCGGCCACCGGTGTCGTCGCCGGTCTGGCTCGAGCGCTTTGGCTGGATGGACCGCCTGGGCGAACACTGGTGGCCGGTGTTCGGCGCGGTCTACTTCCTGGCTGCCGTCAAGCGGGTGCGCGGCATGCGGCTGGTGGGGCTGGCCCGTCAGGATCGACGCGTCAAACGCGCGGCGCCTGCCGTCGTGGCGCAGCAAGGCGCGGCGCCGGTTTGCGATCATCGGGTCCATGAACCCTGACGAATTCGAGATCCCGGCAAGCTCCAGCGACAGCATCGTCGCCTACACCGACGGCGCCTGCAAAGGCAACCCCGGGCCGGGCGGCTGGGGGGTGTGGCTCAAGGCCGGCGCCCACGAGAAGGAGCTCTTCGGCGGCGCCGGGCAGACCACCAACAACCGCATGGAGATGCAGGCCGTGATCGAGGCCCTGTCGGCACTGAAGCGGCCGAGCGCCATCACCATCGTGACCGACAGCGCCTACGTGAAGGACGGCATCACGAGCTGGATCCACGGCTGGAAGAAGCGTGGCTGGCTGACGGCCGACAGGAAGCCGGTGAAGAACATCGAGCTCTGGCAGCAGATCGACGCCCTGGCCAGTCGCCACAAGGTCAGCTGGCGCTGGGTCAAGGGCCATGCAGGCGATCCGGGCAACGAACG
>JAJTGU010000142.1 GCA_021297985.1 Rubrivivax sp. | reverse complement strand
TCTCGCGTGCTGGCGGTGGTCGTCGGGGTCGGCGCGCTGATCGTGGCCGGGTTGCTGGCCCGCCATGGCTTGCGCCGGGTGCTGCTGCTGCTGCTGGTCGCAGCGCTGGCGGTGGGGGTCCTGCGCCAGACGCTGGACGTCGACTCGCGCGAAGCGCGGACCTCGTTCCTCGGCAAGTTCGCGCGCATCCCGGAGGAACTCGCGCCGAGCGACCGGCTGCGCGGCCAGGACGTGCACGACAACTGGCGCGGCTACGAAACCGCGCGTGGCCTGCGCCACTGGGCCGACGGTCATCCCGGCCAGTGGCTGCTGGGCGACGGCTTCGGCGCGCTGGTGGACCTCGGTCGCTTCCAGCAACTGTCCCGCGACCCGCGCGAGGCGATGCGCTTCATTCCGATCTTCCACAACAGCTACGTCTACCTGCTGGTCAAGACCGGGCTCGTCGGCTTGCTGCTGTACGCCTGGATGCTGTGGCGGCTGTACCGCTGGGGCCGCGCCGATGCGCGGGCCCGCGACGACGGCCGGCGTCGACGGGGTCGCCTGCTGCAGGCGATGGCCGTGACCCTGGCGTTGACGACCGGTGTCTGGTCCGGCGTGTTCAGCAAGTTCGATCTGCTGGCCTTCATGCTGTTCACGGGGTGGCTGCTGGCGCAGCCGCAAGGGGTCGACGACCCGCTGCCGTCGCGTCCGGAGGCCGCACCTTGAACGCGAGCCGGCCGACCCTGCACCTGTTGGGCACTCGCGGCATTCCCGCGGCCCACGGGGGGTTCGAGACCTTTGCCCAGCGCCTGGCGCTGCATCTGGTGGCCCGGGGCTGGCGCGTGGTGGTCTACGGCCAGGGTCTCGGGGTCGGCGATGCCGTGCGCGACACCTGGAACGGTGTGGAGCGGGTGACGCTGCCGGTGCCCTGGTCGGGCGCGATCGGCAGCGTGTGGTTCGACTGGCGGGCGATCGGCGAACTGCTGGAACATGCCCGCCGCGAGGGCGAGCCCCCGGGGCTCGCGCTGACCCTGGGCTACAACACGGCGGTGTTCTGCCAGCGACTGCGGCGGGCCGGCTGGGTCAACGTCATCAACATGGACGGCCTGGAGTGGGCGCGCGAGAAGTGGGGTCCGCTGGCGCGCAACTGGTTCCGCCTCAACGAACGCATCGCGCTGCGGGTGGCCGGGCATCTGGTGGCCGACCATCCGGAGATCGCCGCACGCCTGCTGCGTATGACGGGCACCCCGGTGCACGGCATCGCCTACGGCGCGGACGCTCCGCCCGAGCCGGACGCCGCGATGCAGGCCGACGAGGCCGCCCGGCTGGCTGCGCTCGGCCTGGCCCCCGGGCAGTACCTGACGCTGATCGCCCGCCCCGAACCCGAGAACTCGGTGCTCGAAGCGGTCCGAGGCTTCTCGATGCGGCCCCGCGGGATGGCCCTGGTGGTGCTGGGCGAGTACACCGACGCCCAGCACTACCACCGTGCCGTGCGCGATGCCGCCGGCCCCGAGGTGCGATTCCCGGGCCCGATCTACGACGCGGCGACGCTGCGTGCACTGCGTCGCCACGCACGGGCCTATGTGCATGGCCACCGGGTGGGTGGCACCAATCCGTCGCTGGTCGAGGCCCTGGCCGCCGGCAATGCCACGATCGCGCACGACAACGCCTTCAACCGCCAGGTCGCCGGGACCGAAGCGGCCGACTGGTTCGTCGATGCGTCCAGCTTCGACGCCACGCTGGTGCGCCTGCTGGCAGATCCCGCTCGCATCGCTGCCATGGGCCAGGCGGCGCGTCGCCGCCACGAACAGGCCTACCGCTGGGAGCCCATCCTCACGACCTACGAGTCGCTTCTGCTTGCGGCCTGGGCCCAGGCCCATACCCCGGCGTGGGCGCGTGGGGCGATGCGGTCGTGGTCGTAGGGCGCGGCGCACCGAGCCAAGGCCAAATCAGCGCTGCCATGCCGGCGGCGGCCAGCACCCAGCGTCCGCCGTGGTTCAACCATTGGGCAAAGGCCACCAGCGGGCTCGAGCTGGCCGGGCTGAGCAGGCGCAGCAGTTCGTCGTGGATCGCGGCCGCCAGCAGCAGCGGTGTCTCGACCCCGGCGGTGGCTGCGGCGCCGGCAATGGCCATCACGAAGACGACCCATGCACGCCGTGCCGGTCCGCGGTCCGGCGTGCCGGCCCGTTGCAGGCCCCATCGTCCCCACAACGTCCACGTCCCGGCCAGGAGCAGCAGCAAGGGCAGGACAAGGGCCGGGCCCAGCGGCACCGTCGCCGTGACGCGGGAGCGAGGATCGGGTGACAGCAGCTGATGGCCGACCAGAACCTCGCGGCCGAGCCCGGCCACCACGCGCACCTGACCATCGATCAAGGCGAGCTCAGGGGCCGCCAGCTCCGGCGAGACCCACGGCAGCACGTCTGCCCACAGCGGCAGCAGTGCCGTCGCCAGGGGTTCGGCCAGGACGGCCAGAAGCGTCACGAACAGTGTCGCCAGAGCCACCGCCACCAGCACCGGGAGCGCCCAGACCCGGGCCGTCTTCATGGCGTCAACTCCGAACGCGGCGCCGAGGCATGCAGCCAGGCCCAGAACACACCGACGCTGGCCAGCACCAGCGCCAGCGGCAGCCACAGCGTGTGTAGGCGGTCAAACAGCGCCCGGTCGTGCGCAAGGGCCCACAGCAGCCCGGCCAGACGCACCTGGTTCAGCGCAAAGACCAGGCCCAGCACCACCAGCAGTCCCAGCAGGCGCTGGCCGCCGCTGCGTGGCGCGACCAGCACCGCCGCGGCCACCAGCAGCATCGCGTCGCTGCCTTCGCAGCCGGGCAGCACGTTCAGCGATGAAGCGGTGCCGACCAGGCGAGCGCCTTCGGCGACAAACACGCTGCCACTGCCCGCGAGGCTGGCTCCCGCGGCGAGCCAGGCCGCGGCCGCGGGCACCACGATCTGCTCGATCCAGGCGTGAAGCAGTGGCGTGTCGGCCAGTGCCTGCCACAGCACGGTGAAGCCGGCATACAGCGCGATGAAGCCCAGCACGCGGACCCGCGGGCCCGGGCCGGACGTTGCAACCGCGTGCGGTGTCAGCCGCGGCGGCCGCGCAGCCAAAAACCGCCAGCCAGCAGTGCCGCCCCCAGAGCCAGGGCCCAGGGCGGCAGCGGAACGTCGGCGCTTGCTGGCGGGGGCAGCTCGTAGCGCACGACAAGACTCGGCCAGGCCACCGCCGATGCGTTGTTGCGGCTGCCGAAACGCTTGGCGTTGGAGTCGCCGGCTTCTTCGCCGATCACGATCCAGCCATGGTTGCTGGACGGCTGCGCCAGCCAGCCCTGCACGTCAGCGACCATCTGGGCGGTGGACGGAAACGTCACGGCCGACGGCGCCGGTCCGACGAAGACCGTGGTGCTGGGCGCGGCGACAAAGCTGCCGCCGCGCTGTCCCCAGACCAGGCCGGGCCATTGCCGGTGCGTCCAGGTCGTGTCGCCGGCCTGAGCCGGAGCGCCGATGCCCGCGTCGCCGCCGTTGGCCGGGCCTTCGCTCCAGCTCTCGGTGAGGCGATGCACGGTGTGGTTGTCGACCCCGCGTGCGCGGATCTGCTGCAGCGTCAGGCGAACTTCGCGCACCTGAGCGCCCGGCGGCAGCGACGACAGATCGAAGCGAAGCAGCGACCGGCGCACCGCGCCGGCCACGATGACGCTGCTCCAGAGGTTGCCGCCCTGGCCGTCGGCCGTGGCGTCATAGGCCGGTCCGCCGGTCTGTTCGGCAAAGATCGTCGCGTCGGCGACCGGCGCCAGCGACGACTCCAATGTTTGCGCCAGCACCAGGGCTGGCAGCAGCAGGGCGGCCGCCGTAGCGAGCCGCCCGACCGATGTGCCGCGGATGGACATGACCCTGCCGCGGTCTGCCGGATCAGCGAACGCGCTTGCGACGGGCGACGAAGCCGACGGCACCCAGGCCGGCCAGCAGCATCGCGACCGTGCCCGGCTCGGGCACCGGGGCCGTGTAGGCGAAGTCGTCCACCACCACGCCGACGCCCTTGAACGAGATCGAGCGGATGTCCGCCGTCGGCCGCACGATGCCCAGGAACAGACCTTCGTTGTAGCTGGTGTCCAGGGTGTCGATCGTGACCGTGTACGACTCGATGATCTGGTTGTTCTGGCCATAGGCCGAGACCACCACCGCCAACGGAATCTGCGGCAGCTCGTAGTGGTTCACGAAGGCGCCGGCCTTCTGGACGAAGTTGCCGCCAGAGAACGTGAAGCGCAGCTCGCCAACCACGCCGGTGCCGGCAAACTTGTTGCCGGCACCCCAGACGCCGTTGCCGCCCAGATCGGCGATGAAGGCGCCGAGCACCGAGTCGGCGTCGCCGGTGAAGATGACGTCGGCGTTGAGCGCCTCGGGGCCGGTGGTGACGAAGCCGTCATAGGCCTCGAAGTCGATCATGCCGCCCATGGGGGCGATGTCGGCGGGGTTGTTGGTCAGCACCGCGTGGGCCGGGGCTGCCAGCGCGGCCGCCAGACCGGCGGCAACCGCGATGCGCGAGAGGGAATTGCTCATGGGAGTGTCCTGAGTGGTTGAGTGTGAATGGCGAGGTCGTGATCAGGTGCCGATGACGCCACCGTCGTTCTTGGTGACGACCACCACCGCCGAACGCGGCTTGCTGACCACGGCCTGAGTCGTCGGGCCGTTGGCGCCGCTGTCGGGCCAGGTGCTCTTGGCGGTGTAGCCGGCCGGAGCCCAGTCCTCGCCCGGATGCTGGATGCCGACGAACATCGTCTTGAGGTCGGGCGTGGAGACGACGCCGGTGGTCTCGCAGTTCCTCGGGCTGGTCAGGAAGCGCGTGATCTTGCGGGTCGACGGGTCGGCCGCGAACATGGCGTTGCCGCCGATGTTGGTCCAGTCGCCCAGGCCGTCGCCTTGCTGGTCGGTCTGGATCCACAGGCGACCCTGCTTGTCGAACCACAGGCCATCCGGTGCGCCGAGGTCGTCGCCGTTGATGTTGCCCTTCAGGTTCGGGGCCGCGCTCATCTTGTCGCCGCACTCGACGAAGATGTCCCAGGCGAACGTGGTCGCGGCCGGGTCGCTGTTGGTCTCGGTCCAGCGGATGATGTGGCCGTAGCGGTTGTCCGGACGCGGGTTGGCGGCATCCACCGGCGGGCGCGAACCCCCGGCGCTGGAACTGCCGTTGGGGTTGTTCGACGACGGCGGGTTGGTGCCGCGGCGGTTGTTGTTGGTGAGCGTGAGGTAGACCTCGCGCGTGGTCGGATGCACGGCCACCCATTCCGGGCGGTCCATCATCGTCGCGCCGACGCGGTCAGCGGCCTGGCGGGTGCGGATCAGCACATCGGCCTGGCTCACGAAG
>JAJTGU010000062.1 GCA_021297985.1 Rubrivivax sp. | reverse complement strand
GCCACACAGAAAGCAGCCCAGGCGATGATCCGCGGCGGGCGGCAGGGCCGGATCGTCAATGTCGCTTCGACCTCCTCTTTTGCCGCTTCCACCATCCCCAGCGTGCCCTACGACATTTCCAAGGCCGGGGTACATATGCTGACGAAGTCCAGCGCGGTCCAACTCGCGAAGTACGGCATCAACGTCAATGCCATTGCGCCGGGCACCATTGACACGGCGTTGGCCCGCGGCGCGCTGGCGCCGGAGAAACTGGCTGAATTCGGCCAGGTCCGCATTCCCATAGGTCGACTGGGGCAGCCGCAAGATTTGGTCGGGGCCGTCGTCTTCCTGTGTTCCGACGATTCCGCCTATGTTCTCGGCCACACCTTGGTGGTAGACGGCGGCTGGCTGGCGTGAGAATGGCGAATTGCCGACAGTAGTTTCGAACCACCCGTTGAGGACTATTGACTGACGGAACCAGCGTGATGATTGGCCGGCGCCAATCGTGAGCTCGGTCCGATACCGGTTTCCGTGATGAGCACCTGTCGACCGGTCCACGCCTGGCCGAACGGCACTTTCGAGCCCCAGGTCAGGCTGAGCAGTTCGGCATGCCAATCCGGTGCGTAGGCGCCTGCGGATCCGAACATGGCCTGCACTTCTTCGACCGTGTAGAGCCAGATTCCGCGCAGCACGAAACCCAGGCAGCGTTGCGGGTGGGTCTGCCCATAGGCGAGCGCCAACGTGGTGCCCCATGAGCCGCCGAAGACCCACCAGCGTTCGATGCCCAGGTGCTCGCGCAGTTGCTCAATCTCGGACACCAGATGTGGCGTGCTGTTGCCGGCAATGGCACCGCTGGGCTTGGATCGCCCGGCGCCACGTTGGTCGAACAACACGGCGTGGGTGTGGTCCGGGCCGAACAGGCGGCGGTCTCGCTCCGAGCATCCCGCACCGGGGCAACCGTGCAGCATCACCACAGGCACGCCCTGAGGCGAGCCGACGGTCTCCCAGCAGAGCGCATGACCATCGCCTACTGTCAGTGACGGCAACTGGTTTCGCGGATTCGACCGAATTCAGTTTCCAGAGTGGACCGATCGTTCAGTCGAAGTACTGCCAAGGGCTCTAGTGGGTCGTGTGCGGATCTTCTACCCTTTCCTTGGAACGACCGCTTCGCTGCATAGAGTTGACGACCTGCCGGAAGCGTCCTCGGATTCCTCAGTAGCTGATCGCTCCAGCCTCTGCGAGCGGGCCAGTTCTGTGGCGGACCTCGACCGGAATCTGCGCCGGGACCGAATCGGAAATGGTGGCGGATGCGCTCATTGGCTCAAGACCAGGGGTCATCGTCCCAGGGCCACAACGGCCGCTGCAGGCGCTTGAACGGCAGCTGGGTCACATCGGCCACGCACACGCCGGGCGAGTCCAGCGTGAGGCTGTGCGGTGTGATGGCCTCGAAGTGCGCCTTGAAGTGCTGCGCCGACTTGACCAGGATGACGCGCTGGCGCCGAAGGTCAATGCCCAGGTCGGGAAAGATGGAAGGCCCATAGGTCTGCCACCGGTTCTCGGCTAGCAGCAACTCACCCTGCGCAAAGCGCAAAGCCACAGCGCGCCCCATCGGCACCACCGTGCTACCGCCGAGAACGATTTTTGCGGCCGGATCGATCGCCGTCACCGTCACGTCCAGGTCCAGTGGCGGTCCTGAAAGCGGACAGGCCTTGCCTCCGATGCGCATCGTCAGCCGGGCGCCCAGGCCCGCGTCAATGGCACAGCGCACCGCCAGCGGGTCGATGAATACGCCCGCGGCAATGCGGTCGATGCCGGCGTCGATCAGGGCCTTCAGGACATAGGTGGCGTCACCGGGCGAGCCGCCGCCGGGGTTGTCGGCCATCTCGGCCAGCACCAACGGACCATTCGCTGCAGCGTCCCAAGCGCTTGCCGTGGCCACCGCCTCGTCCATGGGGTGGACCTCGTCGGCGCACTGCCCGCGCAGTTCGAACAATTCCCGGCCCAGGCGCTCGGCCAGTTCGGCGCCGCGACGAGCGTCGTCGTCGGTGATGACGATCACCTGGGTGCCGAGAAGCGGGATATCGGCGCGCCGAAAGCCATGCACGATGCTGATCGAGAGTACGCCATCGCGTCCTTCCAGGCCGCGCATGCGCGCCACGAAGCTCTTCATCGGCTCGCGCTGCGTCTGGAACACATCGGCCATGCGGCAATTGAAGACCGAAGTCACCGGCCGCACTTCGCGCCGCGCGGTGCGCAGCAGCAGGTCGATCAGCTCGCGGCCGCGCGCCCGGATGTCGGTGTGCGGGTTCTCGCGGTAGCACATCAGGATCGCGTTCTCGTACATGGCTGGCGAGAGGTGCGAATGAGGGTCGAGCTCGGAGCCGATCACCACGCCGGGCCCAACGATGGCGCGAACGCGGTCAATGAGATCACCTTCGCAGTCGTCGTAGCCCTGCGCGACCATGCCGCCGTGCAGGTTGAGCGCAACGATGTCCACAGGCCCGGCGGCGCGCAGACGTTCGAGCAACTCGTCGCGAAGCGTTTCGTAGGCGTCGCGGCGAACTGCTGCGCCAGGGTGGGCTTGACAGTACAGGCCACCCACCACGTCCAGGCCGAGCTCGCGGGCGTAGATCGCCATGTCGCTGCCGCGCACCGGGTCGAACACTTCATCGCCACGCAGCATGCCGCCTTCGTTGAAGTTCTCCAGTCCGACCGGGATGGGTGAGAACGTGTTGGTCTCGGTTTCGATGCCGCCAAAAAAGAGTCGCATGGTGCTCCTGGGTCTTGATCTGGTCAGCCCGCCCCGCCCAACCAGTCGCGCATGACCGCGACCCGGTCCACGCCGGGGGCGCGCGGTGCTTGCCCGGTGGCTCCGGGTGTTCGCGAGAACTGCGGGACCGGTCCCGGCTGCGGCACGCCAAAGGCCGTGGTCATGGCGCCGCGGGCCGCGTTGTGCGGATGGGCTGCCACGTCGTCGAGGTCGAGAACGGGACTGACGCAAGCGTCGCTGCCCTCGAAGTGCTCACACCAGGCTTGGCGGTCCCGCGAGCGAAACACGGCTGCCAGCCGCGCCTTCTGTGTGGGCCACAGCGCCGGGTCGTTCTGGGTGTCGAACAGGGATTCGTCGAGCAGACCGAGCCGCTCGCGCAAGGCCCGGTAGAAGGGGGGCTCGATCGCACCTACGGCCAGCCAGCGCCCGTCGGCGCATTCGTAACAGCCGTAGTAGTGCGCTCCGCCGTCCAGCCAGTTGGTTCCGCGAGGGCCGTTCCATCGGCCTTGTGAGCGCATCCATTGGAAGATGCCCATGAGCGCAATGCTGCCGTCGACCATGGCCGCATCCACGACCTGGCCACGGCCTGAACGCTGCGCCTCGTGCAGCGCAGCCATCACGCCGAAGAGCAGCAGCATCGAGCCACCGCCGAAGTCGCCCACCAGATTCAACGGTGGTACGGGCGGACCGCCATCTGGGCCGATGCTGGCCAGTGCGCCGGAGAGCGCGATGTAGTTGATGTCGTGCCCCGGCGCTGAAGCCAACGGCCCGGCCTGGCCCCACCCTGTCATCCGGCCGATGACGAGTTTCGGGTTGCGTTCCAGCAGCACAGCCGGCCCCAGGCCCAGCCGTTCGATCACACCCGGCCTGAAGCCCTCGACAAAGAGATCGGCTTTTGCGGCCAGTGCCAACACCGTCTGCACATCGGCGGGCAGCTTGAGGTCGAGGGCGATCGAGCGACGGCCGCGCGCCAGGATGTCGGTCGGGTCATGCAGCGAACCCGGCCGGTCGACACGCACCACGTCGGCGCCGGCATCGGCCAGCAGCGCGCAAGCGAAAGGTGCAGGCCCCAGCCCTGCGAGTTCCAGCACGCGCAGGCCAGTCAGCGGGCCTTGCGTCATGGAGCGGCGTTCAGGCAGCCCTGCGGTACATGGTGACCACGCAGGCACCGCCCAGACCCAGG
>JAJTGU010000283.1 GCA_021297985.1 Rubrivivax sp. | reverse complement strand
GGTCAACCGCATCGTGCCGCGGCTGATCCGCGACGGTCGATTCGTTCGGCCGGCGCTGGGCATCGCGGCCGGGCCGAGCTCGCTGCAACGGGCGCTGAACCTCCCAAGAGGTGTGGTGCTGGTCCAGGTGGCGGCCAGCGGCCCGGCCGGACGGGCCGGCCTGCAGCCGTTCCGCCGCAATGGCAACCGAGGCGAGATCGTGCCCGGCGACGTGATCACCGCCATCGGCGACGATCCGGTGTCTGACCTAGACGACCTGCTCAACCAGCTTGAGCGTCGCGCCGTAGGCGAGACGGTCACGCTCAGTGTCTGGCGATCCGGCCAAAGCCGTCGCGTACCGGTCCTGCTGAGCGCGGCCGAGCAGTAGCCGACACCCAGTCCCCACACCACCGACATTCACCACTGGAGATCCCCATGCACGGCTGGTTCTGCGAGACCCTGGACGGCGTTTCCGCGCTGCAGTGGCGCGAGGCGCCGACCCCGCAGCCGGGCCCCGGCGAGGTGCTGGTGGCGGTCCGCGCCGCCAGCCTGAACTTCCCCGACCTGTTGATCGTCGAAGGCAAGTACCAGTTCAAGCCCGCGCTGCCCTTCGTACCCGGATCGGAGTTCGCCGGCGTGGTGCAGGCGGTCGGCGAAGGCGTCCGCCACGTCAAGGTCGGAGATGCCGTGGCCGCGCTGGCAGGCACCGGCGGCTTCGGCAGCCACGCCGTGGTCAATGCGATGCAGGTCCTGCCGCTGCCGGCCGGCATGCCGTTCGAGGACGCGGCGGCCTTTGCCTTCACGTATGGCACCTCGCACCATGCCCTGGTCGACCGGGCCCAGTTGAAGGCCGGTGAAACGGTGCTGGTTCTGGGTGCTGCGGGCGGGGTGGGCAGCGCCGCGGTGCAGATCGCCAAGGCGATGGGGGCCCGGGTCATTGCGGCAGCCGGCAGCGACGCGAAATGCGCTTTCCTGACGGAGCTTGGTGCAGACGCCACGGTGAACTACAGCGACGGCAAGCTGCGCGAGTCGCTGAAGGCGCTGACCGACGGCAAGGGGCCCGACGTGGTCTACGACCCGGTCGGCGGTGAGTGGGCCGAAGCGGCGTTCCGGTCCATCGCCTGGCGGGGCCGCTACCTCGTCATCGGCTTTGCCGGCGGCGCCATCCCGGCCTTGCCCTGGAACCTGGCCTTGCTGAAGGGGGCGTCGGTGGTGGGCGTGTTCTGGGGCGACTTCGTCAAGCGCGAGCCGCGCGCCTTTGCCAGCGGCCTGGCGCAGTTGCTGGGTTGGTACGCCGAGGGCAAGGTCAAGCCGGTGCTCGATGCCGTGCTGCCCGTGGCCGAGGTCAAGGAGGCCTACCGCCGGATGGCCGGGCGCGAGGTGCGGGGCAAGCTGGTGCTGCGTCATCCCGACGAGAGGTGACAGCCCCCCTCCCGACGGAGGGCGAACCGACAAGGCAACGCGCTAGCATCGTCGGCTGACCGCCCGGTGGCGGGTTGCCCGGCGATTCCCGTCGCGGCGACCGCACACCGTGCGGCAGTCCAAGACCCTCAGGAGGGGCCGGTCCATGCCTGTGAAGGTGCTGATCCTCGAAGACAACCCGGTCGCACGCAGCTTCCTGTGCCGCGTGGTCCGCGAGAGCTTCAGCGATGCCCACCACATCACCGAAGCCGGCGACCTTGAGTCCGCGCGGCGCAAGATCCAGCTCGCGGGCGGCGCCCAGGGTCTGCATGGAGTCGATCCGTTCAAGCTGATCCTCGTCGATCTCGAACTGCCCGACGGCAATGGGCTGGATCTGCTGGCCGAGCTGGTGCAGTACCCGGCCACGAAGATCGTCACCACGCTGTACTCCGACGATGACCATCTGTTCCCGGCGTTGCAGCATGGCGCTGACGGCTACCTGCTGAAGGAAGACCGTTTCGAGGTCCTGGTCGAGGAGCTGCAGAAGATCGTGCGCGGTCAGCCCCCGCTGTCGCCCGCGATCGCCCGGCGGCTGCTCACCCATTTCCGCCACCGCGGCGCGCCTGGCGACGGCCAGGCGCCGGACAGCGGCTTTTCGACCACCACCAGTGGCGGCTTTGCCCACAGCGGCGGCAAGTCGGGGCCGGTGGCAATCGAACGGACGCCCGAGCACGAACGGCTGACCCCTCGTGAGAGCGAAGTGCTCACCTACCTGAGCAAGGGGTTCACCATCAAGGAGATCTCCAGCCTGATGGGCATCAAGTGGTTCACGGTCAACGACCACATCAAGTCGATCTACAAGAAGCTCAACGTCAGCAGTCGGGCCGAGGCCGCCGTACTGGCCAGCAAGTCGGGCCTGGTCTGAGCGAGCGCTGATCCCGGCGGCACCCGATGCCCGAGCGCCCGGCCGCAGCCGAACCGGGACCCTGGTCCTGGCTGCGAGGGCTGGGCTGGAACGAAGGCCCCACAGGCTCGAGGACACTGTCGCTGACATGGCGGTTGCGCGCGCTGGCCGCGTTTGCCCTGCTCGGGTGTGTCGGCATCTTCGTGCTCGCCCGCAGCCTGGCCTTGCAGCCGATGCTCGATCCCGCCGCCGCCGGCACGGCCATCGGATCGGATGTGGTGGGATTCCAGCTGCAAGGCTCGCTGCCGCCGGGTGTCGCCGAGCCGCCGCTCGACAAGGCACGGATCGTCGACGCCGCATGGCTGAACCAGCCGCTGACCCGCTGGTACAGCGATACCTCCAACGCCCGTCGGACCATCGAGGCACAGGTCAAGACGGCGGCGTTGCTGTCGTCGTCCGGATGGGTGTCCTTTGTGCATGCCGATGGCCTGCACAGCACTCGGCAGGTCGGCGCCCGTGGTTGGCAGGGCCTGGGCATCGTCTTCTGGCCTCTGGTCGCCGCGGCACTGCTGCTGTACTTGATGGCCAGCGCCGTCTGGTTGGCCCGGCCCCACCAGCGCAATGCCTTGTACCTGCTGCTGGCCTGGAGCCAGGCGGCCCAGGTCGTGGGCCTTGCGGTCGCGGCGCTGCCCGGACTGTCGCCGGCCCACGGCGTGCTGGCCCAGGCCTTGCCGGTCATCGCGATCGCCGAGCTGGCCGCCGCGGCGCTCCTGGTGCAGACCTTGGGTCAGCACCCGCGACGATTGCCACAGCAGCGGCTGTGGGTCGCCGGCGTCTGGCTTGGCGTGGCGGCCGGGGCCAGCTGGATCCTGGCCTCTGGTGCGGTACCGGGCTTCTTTGGCATGCAGGCCCTGCTGCTCGCGCTGGCGCTGGCCGCTGCCGGGCGGGCCCACCAGAGCTGGGGCGCGCAGCGCGACCCGAACGCCCTGATGCTGCGCCGGCTGGTCGCGGTTGCGCTGGTCTTCGGGGTCCTGGCAACACTGGCCGTCGCCCTGGCCGGGGGGGTCGCGGCGGCTGCTTCGGGACCGGGTTCGGCCGAGGGCATCGCGGCACGCGCGAGCAGCGCCCTGGCCTTGGTCGTCCCGGTGGCCTGGCACTCGCTGCTGCTGGCCATGCTGCTGGTGACGCCGCTGCTGGCAAGGTCACGCCAGTTGTTGCGCGAGTTCGCGATGCTGGCCGGGATCAGCGCCGTGGCGACGTCGCTGGACCTGCTGTTCGTCGCGCTGTTTGCGCTGGGGCCCTTCACCTCCCTGGCATTGGCCGTGTTCGCGGCGCTGGCCTTGTATGCCGGCTTGAGGCAATGGCTGCTGGCACGGCTGGCCGGCGAACGCGCACTGTCGGTCGAACGCCTGTTCGAACGCCTATACCGGGTCGCCCGGCAGGTGCAGGCCGAGCCGCGGCGCTACCCGCAACACCTGCGGGAGTTGCTTCGCGAGGTCTTCGACCCGATGGAGGTTGCAGTCCAACCGGTCGCGCTGTCCGAGTGCCGGGTGCAACGGGCGGGCGCGACGCTGCTCGTGCCGCTGGCCCGCGGGCCGGGCGACTCGCAAGCGGCAGACACGGCCCTGGAGCTGCGCTACGCCCAGCGCGGCCGGCGGGTGTTCACGCCCGACGACGCTCGACTGGCCGACCGCATCCTCGAGCAGTTGCGCCGCGCCGTCGCCTACGACGCTGCGGTCGAACGGGGACGCACCGAGGAGCGGGTGCGCATCGCCCAGGACCTGCACGATGACATCGGCGCCCGGCTGCTGACCCTGATGTATCAGGCCCCGACACCCGAGCTCGAGGACTACATCCGCCACACCCTGCAGGACCTGAAGACCCTGACCCGCGGCCTGGCGGTGACCGAACACCGGCTGTCGCACGCCGCTGCCGAGTGGAAGGCCGACATCACCCAGCGCCTGGCGGCCGCCAGGGCGACGCTGGACTGGCGTTTCGTGGCCGACCACGAACTGACGCTGACGGTGGTGCAATGGTCGGCCTTGACTCGGGTGCTCCGGGAACTGGTCAGCAACGCGCTGTTCCATGGTCATGCGGCACAGGTGTCGGTGGATCTGCGGCTGGAACAGGGCACACTGACCCTCAAGGTTGCCGACGACGGTCTGGGTTGTGCTCCCGAGGCCTGGGCCCATGGCCTGGGTCTGGGCGGCATCCGCAAACGGGTGCGCCAGCTTGGCGGCGAAGTCCACTGGAGCGAGAACAGCACCGGCGGCATCGTCTGCGAGGCCCGATTGCCCGGTTTTGGGTCGACGCCGTGCCGCGGAGCGGTCGATGCGGACGCCGACAAACACACAACTTCTCCTCCGGTTTCAACCCCATGACGCGCAGCGCAGCGATACATTGCCGACCATGAACTCCGGCGCTGCCCAAAACACGTTGGCGGGCCAGATCCTCGCTGCCCTGGTTCTGCTGGCCTGCCTGGGGATGGCGATCTGGATGCTGATCGGCTCCAGGCGCCAGCAGCAACTGCGCACGGCCTGGCAGTCCTGGCGCCAGCGCAGCCGGGCCCCCGCCACCCTTCGAGGAACCGGCCAGGAGGACCCCGAAGCCGCGCGGCGCGAAGCCCAGGCTGTCATCGACCGCGCCCGGCGTGCCGGCACGCCGCCGGTGACACGAGAGGGCAATGTGTTGCGACCCGAAAGATTCGGGCGCGGCCGACCCGCCGACAAGGGCCGACGCGAGGGTGATCGCGGCGGTGAACCACCCGGACCGACCCTGCACTGACGGGCCCCGGGGCATCCCCATGATCCCCCGGAGTGCGGCGGTGCCGCAAATCGGCGAAAATAGGCGGTTGCCCGCTCTTCGGGGCCCTTCAGAGGGAATTCATCACGCCATGACGACTCGCCGTCCGCTCCCCAGCGTCGATCCTTCCACCGGCGTCAAGCTGCGCCAGACCCAGGCGGAATACACCGCCGCCCGACCCCACGCCGAACCCGGCGTCAAGCCGATGATGTCGAGCTCGAAGATGTACGTGTGCATCAAGTGCCACGCCAACTTCAAGACCGGCGACGGCAAACCCGACCCGCGGCTGCGTGGACTGGGTCGCTGCAACAATTGCCTCGGCGTTGTCGCCGCACCCGCCGCCTGATCCGTTAAGTCGCCAGACCTGACCGGTCGTCACCGTCTGCCGCGGTCGGGTCGTGCTTGTTGTCCAGCCATTGTTGTCAACCCTGTCGAGGAAAAAAATGTCCAGTACCAACCGTCGCGTCTTCATGCTCCAGGTCGCGGCCTGTGGCGCCGTCGTCACCACCGCCGCGCAGGCCCAGGCCAAGCTCGACGAGAAAGACCCCCTGGCCGTGAACCTGGGCTACATGCACGACACCACCAAGGTCGACAAGAAGAAGTTCCCCAAGCACACCAACGATCAGAAGTGCAACAACTGCGCCCTGTACCAGGGCAAGGCGGCCGACGCCTGGGGCGGCTGCCCGCTGTTTGCCGGCAAGCAGGTCGCCGGTCCGGGCTGGTGCAGCGCCTGGGCCAAGAAGGGCTGAGCACGCGAACGCTCGCCATCGACACCAAACGGCCCTTCGGGGCCGTTTTTCTTGGGTCAGGCGCAAAGGGCCGGCTCACCACTTCGGCAACGAACTGACGGCAATTTGCCGGCTTTATCCACCGAGTGCCGCTCGGCAGCCGGGCAGACACTGGCGGCCAGCGTTTCGGTCCCCGGCGGTTCGAATCGCACCCCCGAACCGACTGCCGAATCCACCAGGAGCCCTTCATGCCGCAGACCATCAACACCAACCTCGTCTCGCTGAACGCCCAGCGCAACCTCAGCTCGAGCCAGGCCACGCTCGCGACGTCGATGCAGCGCATGTCATCGGGCTTGCGTGTCAACAGCGCCAAGGACGACGCCGCCGGCCTGGCCATCGCCGAGCGGATGAACTCCCAGGCCCGAGGCATGAATGTCGCGATGCGCAATGCCAACGACGGCATCTCGATGGCGCAAGTCGGCGAAGGCGCGCTGGGCCGCGTCGGCAGCATGCTGCAGCGGATGCGCGAGCTGGCGGTGCAATCGGCCAACGGCACCAACACCAGTGCCGACCGCACCAGCCTGAACAACGAGTACCTCCAGCTCGCCGCGGAAGCCTCGCGGACGCTCGGTGGTACGCAGTTCAACGGCATCAACATCCTGGCCACGACCGTCAACAGCACGTTCCAGGTCGGCGCCAACACCAGCGCCACGCTCGACCAAATCTCGGTCGCAGCCTTCGACTGGACCGCCAACGCCTCGATCACGACCGCCTTCGGCACCGCCGTCGGCACGGCGCCGACGACCGCGATCTCCGGCACCGACGGCACCGCAGCCGTGGCCGCGATCACCGCGCTCGACGCCGCGATCAATGCCGTCAACAGCCAGCGCGCCACCTTCGGTGCGGTGCAGAACCGCTTCGACAACGTGGTCAGCAACCTGATGGTCGCGGCCGAGAACCAGACCGCAGCCCGCGGCCGCATCATGGACGCCGACTACGCCGCCGAATCGGCGAACCTGTCGCGTGCCCAGATCCTGCAGCAGGCCGGCAACGCGATGGTGGCGCAGGCCAACCAGCTGCCGCAGCAGGTGATGTCGCTGCTGCGCAACTGACGCTGGCGAACCTGGCCACTGGCCTGCGCACCGCTCAAGTCGGCGCCGGCGGGACCGATAAGGGTCTCCATGGGGGCGGTTGACGCCGCCGTCCGGGCCCTTTTGCCTTTTTCGAGCGACTTGTTCCACCGCACACACCGGGAGCCACCATGGCCGCCATCACCTCACTGGGCATCGGCAGCGGCATCGACATCAACAGCATGGTCAGCCAGCTGGTGGCGATCGAACGCCGTCCGATCGAACAGATGCAGCGCGACGTGGGCAAGCTGCAAACCCAGGTCTCGTCGCTGGGGCGTTTGCAGAGCTTGTTCGCGGCGCTGCAGGACAGCGCCAACAAGCTCACCGGGACCAGTCTCTGGCAAGGTTCCAAGGCGACCAGCAGCAACGACGCCGCGGTCGCCGTCGTAGGCGGCAGCACGGCCGCCCCGGGCAACTATGCCGTCAGCGTGAGCGCACTGGCCAGCGGCCAGACCGCCGCCAGCACGGCGACGTTCTCGGACTCCGGGGCCCTCGTCGGCAGCGGCACGCTGACGCTGGCCGTCGGTGGCTGGGCCGGCAACGTGTTCACCGCCAAGTCGGGGACGACTCCGGTCAACGTCAGCGTCTCGGCCGGGGACTCGATCCAGACGCTGCGCGACAAGATCAACGCGGCCAATGCCGGGGTCACGGCGTCGCTGGTCACCGACGCGTCCGGCGTTCGTCTGGCGCTGCGTTCCTCCCTGACGGGCGAACTCAACGCATTCCGAGTCACTGCCGCCGACGATGACGGCACGCCGAACAACGCGACCGGCCTGTCGGCCTTCGTCTACGACCCGGCCAATGCTCCGGGCAGCATGGTCCGCAGCCAGGCCGCTTCCGATGCCCAGGCGACTGTCAACGGCATCGCCGTCCGCTCGGCGACCAATGAGCTGAGCGGCACCATCGAAGGCATGACGCTGCGCCTGCGCAACATCACCGCACAGCCGGTGGACGTGGCCGTGGCAGCCGACCGCGAGGAGATCGGCAAGGCCGTGCGCGACTTCGCCGAGGCCTACAGCAACCTTGCCAAGCAGATCGCCGACCAGACCAAGTACGACGCCTCCTCCAAGGCCCGCGGCCCCTTGCAGGGCGACAGCACCGTCAACGGCCTGATGTCGCAGCTGCGTGCGGTGATCAACACACCGTCCGGAGCCACGCCGGCGTTCTCGCGGCTGTCCGACATCGGTCTCGAGCTGCAGCGCGACGGCGGGCTGACGGTCAACGCCGGCAAGCTCGACAACGCGATGCGCGACCTGCCGGCACTGCGTCTGGCACTGGCCAACAGCGATGTCGGCACGCCGGGCAACGACGGCTTCGCACGCCGCTACAGCCAGCTGGCCACCCAGGTGCTCGGTGTCGACGGCTCGCTGACCCAGCGCACCGAAGGCCTGCGCACGCAGATCACCCGGTCAGGCGAGAACCAGCAACGGCTGGAGGACCGGGTCGAGCGGTTCCGTGCCCGGCTGGTCCAGCAATACACGGCGATGGACACCAACCTGTCCAGGCTCAACGCCTTGTCGAACTACGTCAACCAGCAGGTCGCGGCCATGAACCGCCCTCAGCAGACCTGAAGAAGCGCAAGGGTCGAACAGGCCCTCGATTGCGGTGCCGGCGCTGCCTCAAGACCCACCGCCCAGAGGCCGATAACGGGAGCAGGACCACGACAGACTGCAACCCGCCATGTTCAGCAGCG
>JAJTGU010000198.1 GCA_021297985.1 Rubrivivax sp. | reverse complement strand
TGCGGTAAGCGCCTTCAGCCTGTTCGGCGCCGGCGTGATGGGTGATCAGGCCGTCAAGGGCCAGGACCCCGGAGCCCACCAGTTCTCGTACTGCCAGCATGTCGGCAGGCTTCCACTCGGCGGCGGCGCGGATCGTGGCCTCGCGCATGAAGGCGGGTGCGAAGCTGAAGGCCAGCGGATCGCTGTAGAAGCCGGCCAGGACGATCTCGCCGCCGGGTGCCAGGCGCGCGACCAGCCGGTCGATGATCAAGGCGTCGCCCGAAACGTCGTAGATCGCGCGGTAGTCGCGCCGCTTGTCGTCTTCGGGGCGGATCACCTCGTAGCCACAAGCACCGCTGCTGCGCACCGGGTCGGTCTCCCAGACCGTCGGTGCCGGGTAGCCACCGGCCACCGTCATGCGCGCCAGCAGGCGGCCGAGCACGCCGTGGCCGACGATGACTTCGGGCGGATGCACCTCGCGGCGCCGACCCCCACCCGCCACGGCGTGGTAGGCCGTCGCGGCCAACGCGAGCAGGATGGCCTCTTCACCGATCTGATCGAACAGCGGAACGGCCCGCTCACCGGCCACCACCAGCCGGGAAGCCGAAGCGCCAAAGAGCCCACGCACTTCACCGAAGCAGCGCGCACCGGGCACGAACACCCGCTCGCCGACCCGCCGACCCGAGGTCGGTCCGGCCTCGACGACGCGACCAACGGCCTCGTAACCCGGCACCAAGGGGTATCCCATGCCGGGGAAGCTGGGCATGCGTCCGTTCCAGAGCAGCTTTTCAGTGCCGGTGGAGATGCCGCTGAAGTCGACCTCGACCACCACGTCGCACGCCTGGGGCTCGATCAGCTCCAGACGCGACAACACGATCTGCTGCGGCCGCTGCAGGACAACAGCCAGGGCGTTCATGCCCATGAGCGGCCTCCGCAGAACAGGCGCGGCGCCACAGCGCAGCGGGGGGTGGAGAGGCGAGACAGTCGCATGGGGTTCTGGGGTGTCGGCCGGGTCAACGAGGGCCACTGAGCTTCAACCATGTGTGTCATCGTAGACATACTTGCTCGACTGTCAATAGGAATTGACACCTTATCGACAGCCGATCAGCGAGCCGCCCGCGCCACGAGCACACCGGCCTGCAGCGGCACCGCCGTGCGGCGTTCACGAACCTGCTCGAAGCCGGCCTCCTGCATCAACCTCGCAAGCTCGGCCGGGGTGCGCGACCTGCCGCTGCCCATGGCTGCCAGGTACATGCCGAAGTAGGCAGATCCCATCGCCTCGGCCCCAGCAGTACCGGCCATCGGCTCGGCGACAAGCAAGGTACCGCCCACCGGCAACGCCCGACGGGCCGCCTTCAGGATGCCCAGCGCCGGCGCGTCGTCGTGGTCGTACATGACGCGGATCAGGCTCACGATGTCGGCCCCGGTTGGCAATGCGTCGCTGTGAAAGCTGCCACCAAAGGTGGTGGCTCGGTCGCTCAGCCCCGCCCGGGCCAGGCGCAGGCGCGCCGACGCGGCCACGGGCGGCAGGTCGAACAGCATCGCCTTCAGCCCCGCCGTGCGCTCCAGCGCCGTGGCCACGAACACCCCCTCGCCGCCGCCGATGTCCAGCAACAGGCGATGGCGCCGCATCGGATAGGCATCCAGCACCTGGCCCGCGACCAGCGGCTGCGAGATCGTCATCAGCGCCGAGTAAGGCAGGACCTCGGCGCCCGCCAGCGCACCCGGCTCGGCCGCAGTGGCGTAGCTCCAGTAGCGCGACAAGGCGCCAGGCCCCTCGCGGCGAAGCACCGCCAAGGGGTCGGCCAGGTCGTTGTACAGCGCCCCGTGGTGCTCGACCAGCGCGGCCAGCCCCGGGTTCGCGACCATCGCCGCACCCAGTGCCCCCAGCCCGTAAAGCGCATCGCCAGGCTCGGCCGTGTCCGCGCCGCGGCGTTCGGCCAGGCGCAGCGCCGCCAGTGCGGCGAGCAACCGTTCGGCGGCGGCCTCGGGCAGGTCGCACTCCGCCGCCAGGGTCCGCGGCGAGAGGGGGGACCTCGCCAGGCGGGCAAACAGATCAAGCCGCACGGCCGCCAGCAAGACCTGCGAATAGACAAAACCGGCCACCAGATCGAACAACTCGGCGGCGCGCTGGCGGGCCACCGGCCGCGTCAGCGCAAAACGGCTCAGGCCTGCCAGCACACGGCTGTCGGTCAGCCAGCGGTCGCGCAGGGCTTGCCAACGGCCACGCCAGCCGAGGCCTGTTGCGGACGGGATGGGATTGGTGGTCGCTTGCATGGAACCTTCGCGCTTCGGCTCAGGCGACCGCGGCATGCGCCACCGCGCCCACGCGCTGGCGCAACTCGGGAGGAACCAGGCGCTCGGCTTCGGCACGCAACAGCGCACGCAGCATCGGCGCCTGGGCGACATCGGGCACCGACGTGGCTGCGCGGTCGACGAGCTTCTCGAAGTGCTCGAGCGCGCCGGCCAGGCCCATTTCGTTGACGAGGTTCGGACGCCCGAGGACCAGATCGCGCCCGGTCGGTTTGCCCAGGCTGCTGGTGTCGCCAGCGACGTCGCGCAGGTCGTCGGCCGCTTGATAGGCCTCGCCCAGCCAGTCGCCGAGGGCCTTCCAGGGCCGGGCCTCGGCGCCCGCGGCAATGGCCCCCAGCTGCGAGGCGCAGGCGAACAGCGACGCCGTCTTGGCGCGGTGGTAGTCGGGCAACTGGACCCAGTCTTCGCATTCCCATCCCTGCCCGGCCACGATGCCCAGCGGCATGCCCGTATTCGAGGCCAACAGTGCCAGCATGTCCGGCAGCCGCTCCGGGCGCCCGGCCGCCACCGCGCCCGCACCCAGGGTCTGGAACGCCAGAACGATCAGGGCGTCGCCGGCGAGCAAGGCGCAGCGCTCGCCAAATGCGGCGTGAACCGAGGCTCGGCCGCGACGCGTCGGCGCATCGTCGAAGCACGGCATGTCGTCGTGCACCAGCGATGCGCAATGGATCAACTCCACCGCTGCGGCTGCAGCCTGGGCCAGCGGTGATCGACCGCCCCCGCAGACCGCGGCAACCGACAGCGTCAACCGCGGTCTGACTCGCGCACCACCCGGGAACACGGCGTGCCGTAACGCCGCCACCAGACGCGCCGGAGCGCCGGGCGCCGCGGCGGTGTCCAGCGCGGCGGCCAGTGAGGCTTCGATCGCGGCTTCGATGGGGCCGGCTTGTCGCATGTGGGCTCTCCTGTGCGAGTGGGGCAAAGGCCCCTGTGGCGATTAAATGTCAATCTCCTTGTGTTCCTTGTGGTGTAAACCCGGATTTACACTGCGACACCAGATCGCGAAGCTGAGCCCCTTGTTCCGACCCCCTGCACCGATGAACATTCAAACGCCCCGGATGCGCGACCGCGCCGACAGTGTTCTGCGCTGGGCTGCGGTGATCTCCGCGACACTGCTGTTCGCCGCCGTCTGCGAGCCGCTTTGGGCCTCGGTGGACGACGCGACACCCGCGCCGCAAGGCACGACCGCGACGGTCGCCAGCGCCGCGCGTTGATCGTCGGCTCAGACGCTCTGGACTGAGCTCTGCACTCAGCCCTGCACGGCGCCCAGATCGGCGCCCAGAGCGGCACGCATGGCCGCCCACACGGCGGCAGCGTCTTCCTCATGGGCCAGGTGCCCCAGGCCCGGAAGCACGGTCAGGCTCGACCCCCGCACCTGACGGTGCACGGACTCCGACTCGCTCGCCGGCAGCGTCCGGTCGGCGCCACCGGCGATCAGGTGCAACTGCGCACCCAGCCGCGGCAGCAAGGGCTGCAAGGGCTCAAGTTCCCAGCTCGCCATCATGCGCAGGGCGCCCGCGGTGTGCCGGCTGTCGGCCACCAGCGCGGCATACAGCCTCTCGCCTTCGGCATCGATCACCGACCCCGTCCCGGCGAGCAGGCGGCGCAGCACCATCGGCTGTGCGGCATGCCACGAGAACACCGCCGGCACCAGCGGATTGAAGGCCAGAAGACGGGCCACCGGCGAGAACATCCGGCCGATGCCCCCCAGGGGTCGCAAGGCCGCATTGAGGGCGACCAGCGGCAGCGTCCCGGCGTCCGGGACATGGTCGAGCCACCAGCGCGCTGCGATCGCGGCGCCGGCCGAATGGCCGACCAGCAACTGAGGCCGGACACCCAGCACCTGCAGCCACTGTGCGATCGCCCCGGCCATGCCCGGCAGGCTGAGATCGACATTGGCCGGGCCGCGGGTATGGCCGTGCCCGGGAAGATCCGGTGCCAGCACCTCGAAGCCGGCGGCCATCAGCGGCGCCAGATGGCGCCAGGAATGACTGGCAGCACCGGTGCCATGAAGCAGCAGCGCCAACCGCGCAGCCGGGCCGGTTGCCGTGCCGCGCGCGGTGCAGGCAAAGTGCTGGAAGTGCCAGTCCAGCCCGCCAGCGACCAGGCGCCGGCAGTTCTGCGGGTGCGGCCAGCCGGCGCCTGCGGGAGCGCTGGCCGGGAGCGACGCGAGTTCGCCGAGGGCGTCGTGCCGAGCACGGGTCGCGGCTCCAGCCGCCGCCCCGCCTGATCGCCCTGGACGCGTCAAGCCGCAGCCCCGGGCCGCAGGGCCCGCACGGCCTGCGCCATCGGCAATGCAGCGGCCGCGGCGTTCGGCAGTGCCAGGTAACGCGCCTTCAAGGCGTCGGCCAACTGTCGGGCCTGAGGCGACGGCTGGGGCGAGATGTCGATCAGCAGTGCGGGCAGACCGCTGGCGGCGAGCTGGCGCGCGGCCGTCAGCGCCAGCGCCAGCGCCTCCGCTCGGGCCAGTGGCTCGGCCCTGAGGCCAAGGTTGGCACGACCGTCGGTCAGCACGACCAGCAACGGACTCGCTCCGGTGCGGCGCGCGAGGTCGGCCTGCCGTCCCGCCTCGGCCAGCCCCGCAGCCAGCGGCGTACCGCCACCACCGGGCAGCGACTCCAGACTGCGACGCGCCCGGACCAGCGAGCGCGTCGGCGGCAGCAAGGTCTGCACGCCGGGCGAGGCACCGGCATCGCCCCCTGCGCCCCCGAGCCGGCCCCCAAAAGCGATGACACCGACCTGGTCGCGCCGGGCGTAGCAGTCCGCGAGCAGCAGTTCGACCGCCCCCTTGGCTTCGGCCATGCGGTGCATCGCGGCCGAACCCGACGCGTCGATGGCAAACAGCGTCACCGTGGCACTGCGCGGCTTGTGTCGACGCAGACGGAAGTCGTCGCGATGCAGCAGCACCCGCGGGATGGCGGACCCGTCCTGGCGCGCAGCGGCCCGCTCCAGCGCCTGGCGGCGGCGCCAGGTCTGCCAAGGCGCAGCGGCCCTCAGGGTCTCGAGCAGCGCCAGCCGCCCGCCCTGGCGCGGATCGCCTCGGCGGACCCCGACCGTGGGTCCTCGCTCGCCTTGCCTCAGGGCGGCCCCATGCCTCCCCCCGGTCTGGGCCTGGCGCGAGGCAGCCGCCAGCCGTGACTGGAGGCTGGCCAGCAGATCCGGCGGCAAGCGTGCGAGTGCCGCGGCGACCAGCCGCTCGGCGATTTCGGGGCTCAACTCGGGCGGGGGTTCGGGAGCGGGCTCGGGCGGGGGCACGTCGGGCGCGTCTTGCTCCCGGTCCTGGGCCTCCTGCGGCGGAGGGGGTGGCTCGGCGGATTCAGAGGGGTCGACCGCTTCCGGCTCTGCCGCTTCGGCCGGCGGCGGGAGACGGGTCGCGCGGGGCAGCAGCACGAGTCGGATCGCCACGCCGGCGTCGTCGCGGCCGACCTCGTCACGGCCGGCCAGCGCCGCAGCCGCACGCGCCGCCTGGACGACGAATGTCGCCGCACGCAGGCCCGCGACACCCAGCGCCTCGCAGGCCGCGACGAGTTCGACCCGCAGTGCCTGCGGGCAGGACGTGGTCGCAAACCGAACGGCCGCAGCCGGCAGCGCGGTCGTCGCGGCGAAATCGGTCCCGGCCATGCGCATCGCCTCGCCGGCCTGGCGGCGCGCCATCGCCTCGGCATCCAGTCGGAGGACAAACGCCAGCCGGTCCGTGATGCGGTCAGCCAGTCGTTCGGACGCATCTCCCGCGGTGCCATTCACGCCATCGACGTCCTCGCCTTCATCCAGCGCCAGCAGCGCAAATCCGACGTCGGGCGATCCATCCAGGCGCTGGCTCAGATGGGCCGCGGTCAACGGCGACAGCCGCTCGGCCATCGGGGCCACCAGCACCCCGCCGGCCATCGGGTCCAGCAAGCCAGGCTGCACCGCGCTGCGGCCCTGGGCCAGCGTGGCCGCGACATCGAGCGCGCCCAGCAGGCGGTCTTCAGTGATGCCCGGCGGCAGGCGCTGCCAGGGCCCATCCTGCCCGGCCCGGCCTGCAAGCCACGCCTGCCGGGCCAGGGTCAACCAGGCGTCGCGCGCCGGGCCGGCGCGGGCCCTTGCGGCCACACCCCCAAGCGCCACAGGCGCGACCGCCCAGAGCAAGGCCACCGCCTCGCTCTCGGCCAACCCGCCATCGGCCAGTGCCGCAGCGAGATCGAATCCGGGACCCGCCATCGCCACCATGGCAGCGGCTCGTTTCAGGCCGCGCCCCAGACGTCGTCGATGGCGCGCTGCACGCGGGTGCCGGCATCGCTGTCGTCGAGCGCATTGCGCCTGAGGCGATGGCGCAGCGCAGGCAGCGCCATCGCCCGCAACTGCGCCAGGCCGATGACCTTGGCGCCATCGAACGCGGCGAGCGCGCGGGCCGCACGCACCAGCGTCAGCTCGCCACGCAGGCCGTCCGTGCCCAAGGCCAGACACAGCCGGGCCGCTTGCTCGAGCACCTCGGTGCCGACCTCGAGCGTGGCCAGGCGCTTGCGACCGGCCACGAGCTGCCGGCGCAGCTTGTCCTGCGCCGGCGCCCAGGTCTCGGCAAAGCCCTGCGGGTCACGCTCGTAGGCGTCGCGCCGGCGCACGACCTCGACGCGCTCGGCCAGCACCGTCGGTGTGCGCACGTCGACCGCCAGACCGAAGCGATCCAGCAGTTGCGGCCTCAGTTCGCCCTCTTCCGGGTTGCCGCTGCCGACCAGCACGAAGCGCGCCGGATGGCGCACCGACAGGCCTTCACGTTCGACGACGTTTTCGCCCGACGCGGCGACGTCGATCAGCAGGTCGACGATGTGGTCCTCCAGCAGGTTGACCTCGTCGACGTACAGGAAGCCCCCGTGCGCCTGTGCCAACAGCCCCGGCGCGAAGACCTTCTCGCCGCTGGCCAGCGCCCGTTCAAGGTCCAGCCCGCCGACCACCCGGTCCTCGGTCACGCCCAAAGGCAGGTCAACCACCGGAACCGCCTTGCCGGCCTCGCCGCGCTTGGTCGACGCGGCCGGCGGCAGCAGTGCGGCCAAGGCCCGCACGGCGGTCGACTTGCCGGTGCCGCGGTCGCCGAGCGCCAGCACGCCACCGACCGTCGGGTCCAGCGCTGCCACCAGCAATGCGGTCTTGAGTTCCTGCTGGCCGACGATGGCGGCAAAGGGATAGGGGTCGCGCATGTCGGGTCTGCGGGGTTCAGTGCCGGGTGGCGTCGTCGTGGGGGTCGCGTTCAGCGTCGCGTCTGGCGATGCGGCGCCGGGTGTGGCGCAACGCAAACAAGAGAGCCACGGCGACCACCGGAACGGCGACACCGACGATGAGGTCCGGATTCAGCGTCAGACCCGCTGCCTTGGCACCCTTCAAGCCGTAGCCCAGCAGGCCCAGCAGGTAGTAGGCGATCGCCGCCACCGACAGCCCTTCCACCGTCTGCTGCAGGCGCAGCTGGGTCCTGGCGCGGCGGTCCATCGACGCCAGCAACTGCTGGTTCTGACGTTCGCGGGCGATGTCGACTCGCGTCGACAGCAGCGCGCTGGCCTGGCCGACCCGGTCGGCCAGGTGGCGCAGACGCGATTGCACGGTCGTGCAGGTCGCCACCGCCGGCGACAGCCGACGCCCCATGAACTCCTCGAGCGTCTGGACCCCGGGCAACCGCTGCTCACGCAGCTCGGCAATGCGCGTCTGGACCAGCCCGTGGTACGCGGCGCAGGCGCCGAACCGGAACTGGCTCGCGGCGATGCCGCTCTCGACCTCGGCAGCCATCGTCGTCAACTGGTGCAGGAGTGCTTCGTCGTCGCCGCCACCCTGGGCGATGCCGTCGGTCAGCGTTGCCAGCGACTTCTCGATGGCGTCGATGCGCGGCGCCTGGCGTTGCGCGATCGGCAACGCCAGCAGCGCCAGCACGCGGTAGGCCTCGATCTCGAAGAGACGCTGGGCGATGCGGCCGGCCTGGGCGGCACCCAGACCGCGGTCGATCACCAGCACATGGGTGCAGCCGTCGTCGTGCAGCCAGAAGTCCGTCATCACCTGGGCCGAAGCATCGGCCACCAAGGCACCCACGACACTGCGGCTGCCAAAGGCCGACGCCACCAGGCCGTCGCCGGAAGGGCCGGCATCCACCTCGCCGCGCAGTTCCAGGGCCACCGCCGCCAGCGTCTGGCCCGGGATGGTCCGCCACCACTCGGCTGGCATGGCCGCCGAGGCGGTCTGCGCGAACGGCAGCGAATCCGCCGCGGCACCGACGATGACCGTGTAGCCCGAGAACTCGCCGTGACGCTCCCACTTCAGCGTCGCGGTGCCCAGGCGCGTGGGCAGTTGCACGCGCCAATGCGTCGCGCCTTCTCCTGGCCCGGCGACTGCGTGCTGTGCCGCCAATGCGGCCAAGTGGGCCAGTTCCTGCTCGCGCGCCGAACTGTCCACCATCACCGCCAGGTAGCTCGCCCGGGCGGGGTTGACCAGGGCTTCAGGCGGCCGGGCGTGGATCTCCAGCGCCAGCCGGCGACGTTGTGGGTGTTCCGGGGGATGAGCGGGCACGGGCACGGACGACAACGACCTCTCAAGGCGGTGGCAACAAGTATGTCACCAAGGCTTGACGTCGCGAGAGGCTGACAACCCGGACCCGGGCGCCCCTCCGCAGCTCAGGGGCGCAGGTCTCCGGCCAGGCTGGCCAGCGTTTCGGCCGGGATGTTCAGGTGCGCCGGGTAGTGGGTGTGGTCGCACCCGAGCTTGACGGCCGCACCGGCCAGCACCGCCTCGCGCATGGACTTGCCAAACTCGAAGCGCAGGAAGTGCACCGCCGAAGTCTTGTCGTCGGTCTCCCGGTCCAGATCCTCGTCGGCGATGGCATAGCTCCGGCCGTGGCCCTCGACCTCGACGAACATGCGGTCCTCGATGTCGATCAGCCGAGCGAGTTCGCGCTTGCGCTCGTGAGGATCGGGGTACTCGATCAGCATCGTCGCCTTCCAGTTCGTGCCGCTGGGCACCAGTGGCGCGTAGGCGTCGATCTCGGACTGGATGCCCTCCTCGTCGAAGATCTTCTCGATGTGCAGCATCTCCTGGATCTGCCTCCGGATGGTGCGCTCGTCCTCGAACTGCACGTTGACGTGCTCGCCCAAAGCGACGCTGCGCAGCCTCCGGTGGGCAATGGCCTCGGGCTTGGAACTCTTGCGGACCTTGGCGTAGGCCTCCAGCGAGAGCAGGGAGTCGCGAGGAATGGTCATGGTGGTGTCGGTCATCCGTTGGCGCCGGGTGGGTCGGGTGGATCAGGATCAGGCGATGCCGTAGGCAGCGCGCATCAGCGAAAGCGGGTGCAGCAGCGACTTGGCCGGCGTGCCGAGCTGGGCCATGCCCTGGGCGATGTGGTGGCCCGCCAGCGCGCAGTCACTGGCGATGTAGTTGGGCTCGTCCTTGGCCATGCTCTTGAACACCGGCTTGCCGATCTTCATCGCGGTGGCATGGGTGCCGGACTTGACCCCGTAGGTGCCGGCGTGGCCCGAGCAGCGCTCGACGGTGTTGAGCTTGAGCTCGACCTTGGTGCCGATGAGCTTGAACATCTCTTCGGTCTTGCGGCCGATGTTCTGCACCCGGCCATGGCACGGGATGTGATAGCTGACCTTGCCCAGCGCGGTGTTGAAGTCGGTGGCGAGCAAACCGTCCTTGTGACGTGCGACCAGGTACTCGAACGGGTCCCACATCGACTCCTTGACGAGCTGGGTGTCGGCATCGTCCGGGAACATCAGCGGCAGCTCCTGCTTGAACATCAGCGTGCAGCTCGGGATCGCCGACAGGATGGCCCAGCCCTCCTTGGCGTAGCGGGCCAGCACCGGCATGTTCGCGGCCCAGGCGCGCTCGACGCCCTCCAGGTCGCCAAGCTCGAGCTTGGGCATGCCGCAGCACTGCTCCTTCTCGACGATTTCGTAGGGGATCTTGTTGTGCGCCAGCACCTTGAGGAGGTCCTCGCCGATGCCAGGCTCGTTGTAATTGACGTAGCAGGTCGCGAAGATCGCCACCTTGCCCGGCGTCCGCTGGCCGTGGGTGACGACATGCGTCGTGTCGTTCATCGCCCGGCCCCAGCGGAAGCGCTGCCCGGCCAGGCTGGGCAGCCAGGCCTCGGCATCGACCCCCAACTGGCTCTCGAGCAGCTTGCGCATCGGCTTGGCCGCATTGAGGCGGTTGACGACATCCACCACGATGGGAATGCCGGCGAACTGACCATGGGTATCGGTGCTGGCGAGAAGCTTCTCCTTGGCCTGGACCTCGCCCTTCTGGTGCTTGACGGCCTTGGCGCGCAGCATCAGGTGCGGGAAGTCCAGGTTCCACTCGTGCGGCGGCGTGTACGGACACTTGGTCATGTAGCACAGGTCGCAGAGGTAACACTGGTCGACGACCTTCCAGTAGTCGTCCTTCGGGATGCCGTGCACCTCGCCGTCGGCTGTCGCATCCACCAGGTCGAACAGGTTCGGAAAGCTCTGGCACAGGCTGACGCAGCGCCGGCAGCCATGGCAGATGTCGAACACCCGCTCCATCTCCTGCATCAGCTTGCCCTCGTCGTGGAAGTCAGGGCTCTTCCAGTCCAGCGGGTGGCGGGTCGGAGCTTGCAGGTTGCCTTCGCGCATGGGGGCCTTGCGGGTGTTCGGGGTTGGAAGTTCAGGGGTTGCCGCGGCGCAAGCAAAACAAGGGGCCGTGGCCCCTTGTTCGACTTCAGCAGGTGCCGGGATCAGTCGACGAGCGCGTCCAGAGCCTTCTGGTAGCGGTTGGCATGCGAGCGCTCGGCCTTGGCCAGCGTCTCGAACCAATCGGCGATCTCGTCGAAGCCTTCTTCGCGGGCCTGCTTGGCCATGCCCGGGTACATGTCGGTGTACTCGTGCGTCTCGCCCGCGACGGCCGCCATCAG
>JAJTGU010000068.1 GCA_021297985.1 Rubrivivax sp. | reverse complement strand
CGGCGCCGCGACCTCGCCGCTGGCCTTGTCCAGCGTGCAGCCCTCTTCGTCGCCGCTTCGGTTGATCGGGAACAGCACCTCGGCGGCGAACTTGCCGCCCTCCTCGAGCACCGCGTTCATCGTCTCGGCGTCGATGTCGGCGTGACGCGGCAGCCGCTTGAGCTGAGCCGGAGCGTCGAGCAACTCATGCATCACGAACTGAATGTCGCGCAGTGGCGGGGTGTAGGTGGCCATGCTGGGTCCTTGTGGGGGTTCGGGTTCGATGGACGGGAGCCGGGCTCAGGCCCGGTTCGTGTCGACAAGTCGGGTGAATCCTCGACGCGCGCGGTCGAGCACACCGGGGTGACGAAGGAATCGAGCGTCGTGATGCAGCGCGAGGATCAGCCCGTGGATCTCGAACAGCAGTTGCGCGGCCTCGGTATCGGGTCGCAGGTGACCGCTCGCGATGGCCAGGTGGATGGCCCGTTCGAGCGCCGCGTGCCAGGTCCGCACCATCAACGCCAGGGCGTCGCGGACCGGTCCCGGGCGGTCGTCAAACTCGACCGCGCCGCTGATGTAGATGCATCCGGATTCGAGTTCGCTGGCCACGCGCAACACCCAGCGCTCGAACAGCGCCTCCAGGCGGGGCAGGCCTCGGGGCTCCTGCAGCGCGGGGTAGAACACCTCTTCCTCGAAGCGCTGGTGGTATTCGCGCACGACCGAGATCTGGAGTTCCTCGCGCGATCCGAAGTGGGCGAAGACGCCCGACTTGCTCATCTGCATGACCTCGGCCAGCGCGCCGATCGACAAGCCCTCCAGGCCCATGTGGGAGGCCAGGTTGAGCGCCGCGTCCAGGATCGCGGCGCGGGTCTGCTGACCCTTGTGCATCGCACGGGGCAGGACTTTGGCAGGGGCTGCCACGGCGGTGTCTTCGGGTCCGGTCATGCAAGCGTCACAAAATCGAACGACCGTTCTATTTTGCAGACCGCCGGGCCCGGACAGTTCAGCCACAGGGCGCCTTTTTCTAGGGGCGAGCGCCTAATTCGCCACGGATCAAGGCCGATGCCGTCGACGCCCAAGGGTTAACCCGAATCGCGTGACCCGATGACGACCCAGGACACGCGGGATTTGAGCGGGCACGGGTTATGCAGTACCCTGCACCCACGCGACTCCACGAGGAAAGGTGCTTCGTTTGGACGTTCTGCAACTCGACGTATCCGGCCGGCCCCAGGCGTGGATCAGTCCGCGCGAGGCGGCCGTGCTGTATGCCGGCGACCACATCGCCTGGACCATTGGCGACACCTTCCGCGTGCTGCGCGGCGGCATCCAGCGGGTCTCGGGCGTGCAGTCGCGCATTGCGCTGCACCCGATCATCGCCGTCCGTGGCGCCGTGCCCAGCCGCGCCTGGCGCCACACGCCGAGCCTGTCCAACCCCAAGCTGTTTGCCCGCGACCGCATGGTCTGCGCCTACTGCGGCGGGCGGTTCCGATTCGAGGAACTCACGCGCGAGCACATCGTGCCGGTCTCGCGCGGGGGTCAGGACGCCTGGATGAACTGCATCACGGCCTGCCGGGGTTGCAACGGTCGCAAAGGCAACCGCCTGCCCGAGGAGGCGCACATGAGCCTGCTCTACCTGCCTTATGTGCCCAGCCTGCACGAAGACATGATCCTGCGCGGCCGCCGCATCGTCGCCGACCAGATGGACTTTCTGCTCGCCTCCGTGCCACGCAGCAGCAGGCTTTACACCTGAGAAACACGTCGGCGCGGGAACTTGCGCCGAGTCATGCACTCTTGCCGCCGTCCCACTTGGAACCTGCCATGAACATCTCTCCCCGCTTCATCTCGACCCGCCTTGCGACGGCCCTGGTCGGCCTGGCCGTACTGGCTGGCTGCAGCACCTCGAACCCCGACATCGTCAGCCGCAACGAGGCCCAGCGGCTGTCGACCGTCAGCGACGCAGTCGTGCTGACGACGCGGCCGGTGGTCGTCGACGGCAGCCAGTCCGGCATCGGTGCCGCGGCGGGCTCGGTGGTCGGTGGCATCGCCGGCTCGTCGGTCGGCGGTCGACGCGAAGCGGCTGCCGTGGGCGTGATCGGCGCCGTCGTCGGTGGCGTGATCGGCAACCTCAGCGAACGTGCCGCCACACGTGAGGAGGCCCAGGAGATCCTGGTCCAGCTGCGCAATGGCGACCGTCGCGCCATCGTCCAGGCCAAAGGCAGCGAAAGCTTCAACCCCGGTGACAACGTGATCCTGGTCGCCAGCGGCGGCAAGGTCCGGGTGATGAAGGCGCCCGCCGTAACCCCCGCGGCCAGCTCGACTGGCGCGCCGGCGGCAACGCCGACCACCGCGGCGGCTCCGCGCACCTGAACGCTCGACCCGGCTGCCGCCGGGGGCCGCTCAACTGCTGCCGCGCACGATCAGCTCGAACCCCAGGTCCACCACCGGCGCGGCCGGGGCCTGGTGGCGCATCAGCTCCAGCACCATGCGAGCCGCTGTCGAGCCGATGGCTGCGCGCGGCGTGCGCACGGTCGTCAGGGCGGGCCAGGTCTGATCGCTGCCCGGAAGGTCATTGAAGCCGACGACGGCCAGTCGCTCAGGCACCGCCACACCCCGTCGCAACGCCGCCAGCAAGGCCCCCTGGGCCAGGTCGTCGTTGCAGAAGAAGATGGCATCGACCGCCGGCCGCTGCGCCAGGATCTGCTCGAACATCGCTGCGCCCAGCGCCTGTGACGAAGGCGCCGGGTTCAGCCACTCCAGCCGCGCGTCCTGCCGGCCCGCAGCCTGCATCGCCTGCCGCCAGCCCGCCAACCGCTGAAGCGTGCGCGGGTCGAGTTGCGCGGCGGCAAAGGCGATGCGCCTGCGTCCGCGCCCCAGCAGATGCTCGGTCATCGCCACCGCTGCAGCCTGCTGGGACAGCCCGACCGCATAGGGCTGCGGCTTCGCCTGCGTCGGGGGCAACTCCATCAGGTGGACGCAGGGCACGGCACTTTGGGCGATCAGCGCCCGGGTCGCCTCCGGGCGATCCAGGCCGGTGAGCAGGATGCCGGCCGGCCGATGCAGCAACTGCTCACGCAGCAACTGCGCCTCTTCGGCTGCGTCGTAGTGGGTGATGCCGATCAGCGTCTGGCAGCCGGCCGGACGCAGCACCTGCATCACCCCTTCGAGCAACTCGACGAACAGCGCGTTGGTCAACAAGGGCACCAGCACTGCAACATGGCTGCTCGTGCGCGAGGCCAGGGCCTGTGCCGCCGGATCGGCCACGTAGCCCAGCCGTTGGGCCGATGCGCGCACGCGCTCAGCCATCTCAGGGGCAACCGGCCGCGTGCCGTTCAGCACACGGGACGCCGTGATCGTGGAGACTCCGCAGTGCAAGGCGACGTCGGCCAAAGTCACCCGGCCGGTGGCCCGCGCGCTGCGTGTCGGTGCAGCAGTCGGGGTCGGGGAGTTCAGGTCGACAACAGGCCGGCGGGGCATAGGGCAAGTCCGGATGGGAACACGATCAGGCCCGCATAGGATAGCGCTGTCCGTTGATTCAAGCCCACCGCAGAATCCCTGAGACCGGGCCGCTGTCCAGGGCTCAATGCAACCCATCCATCCCTCGTCTGATTGTCTTCGTGAAGACCGACGCCGACTCCTCTTCGTCTCAACAGGATAGCGCTGTCCATCCGAGCGATGTCCCGCTCGCCCAGCGCCTGGCCCAGCACGCGATGGCGCTGTGCCTGGCGACGATGGCGCTGGCGGTCTTCGTCAACGTGGTGCTGCGCTACGGCTTCGGCAGCGGCATTGCCGCCAGTGAGGAGCTGAGCCGGCTGCTCTTCGTCTGGATGGTGTTCATTGGCGCCACCGCCGCCTACCCGGCGGGGGAGCACATGGCGTTCACGAGCCTGGCACAGGCCCTGCAGAAGCGGCCGGCTGCGCTGCGCCTGCTGACCAGGGTGATCCGCCTTCTGGTCATCCTGGCCGCAGCACTCCTGGCCTGGGGTGCCTGGCAGCAGGTGGTCGTCGGGTGGGGCAGCCGTTCCGTGGTGCTGGGCTATTCGACGTCCCTGCTGCCCCTGCCGGCTCTGCTGGCCTCGGCCGCCATCGCCGTCATGGCCACGGTCGAACTCGTGCGCGGCAAGCCGCTGCACGTGGGGCACACCGGAGACGTCGAATGAGTCCCGAGACCCAGGCCTTCGTCGTCTTCGTCGTCGGGATGCTGGTGCTGATGGGCACGGGCATGAACATGGCGTTTGCACTCGTGCTCACCGGTGCCGGCATGGCCTGGGTGCTGGGGTTCTGGGACACCCAGCTGCTGGCGCAGAACCTGGTTGCCGGCGTGGACAGCTTTCCGTTGCTGGCGGTGCCGTTTTTCGTGCTCGCCGGCGAACTGATGAACGCCGGCGGCATCAGCCGCCGCGTGATCGAGATGGCGCAAGCCTGGGTCGGCCATATCAAGGGCGGGCTGGGCTTCGTCGCCATCGGCGCGGCGGTGCTGATGGCCAGCATGAGCGGCAGTGCGCTGGCCGACACCGCTGCGCTGGCCACCATCCTGTTGCCGATGATGCGCAGCCAGGGTTATCCGCTGCCGACATCGGCCGGGCTGATCGCGGCCGGCGGCATCATCGCGCCGATCATCCCGCCGTCGATGCCGTTCGTGATCTACGGCGTCACGACGAACACCTCGATCTCGGCGCTGTTCGTCAGCGGCATCGTGCCCGGGCTGATCATGGGCCTGGGCCTCATCGTGGCCTGGAAGCTGGTGCTGCGCGACCTGAGCCTGCCCGAAGGCACGCCGCTGCCGCTGAAGGACCGCTTCAGGGCCACCGGTCGCGCGTTCTGGGCCATCCTGATGCCGGTGATCATCATCGGCGGCATGAAGACCGGCGTCTTCACGCCGACCGAAGCCGCAGTGGTCGCCGCGTTCTATGCGCTCTTCGTCGCGACCGCGATCCACCGCGAACTGAGCCTGCCGCAACTGCACGGCGTGCTGGTGCGCGCCGCCAAGACCACCGCGATCGTGATGTTCCTGTGCGCCGGCGCCCAGGTCGCGAGCTACATGATCACGCTGGCCGACCTGCCCAGCGTGCTGACCGGCTGGCTCGGGCCGTTGGTCGACAACCCGCGGCTCTTGATGCTGGTCATGATGATCGTGCTGGTGCTGATCGGCACCGCGCTGGACCTGACGCCGACGATCCTGATCTTCGCGCCGGTGATGCTGCCGATCGCCGTGAAGGCCGGCATCGACCCGGTGTACTTCGGCCTGATGTTCGTGCTCAACGGCGCGATCGGCCTGATCACGCCGCCGGTGGGCACCGTGCTCAATGTCGTGGCCGGTATCGGGCGGCTGCCGCTGTCGGCCGTGATCCGCGGCGTCAACCCGTTCCTCGTCACCTACATCGCGATCCTGCTGCTGTTCGTGGCCTTCCCGCAGATCGTGACCGCGCCGGTGGCGTGGTTGCGCTGAACCGAGCCCTTTTTCGCCCCTGCTTTTCGACCCCAAGAAGGAGACCCACCATGACGACGATGCGTCGCACTCTCGCCCTTTCGATTCTGGCCGGCGCGCTGTTCGCGGCACCGCTGGCCACGCTCGCGCAGGACATCAAGCCAAGGCTGATCCGCTTCGGCTACGGCCTGAACGAGGTCAGCAACCAGGGCCGCGCGGTCAAGCTGTTCGCGACTGAAGTCGAGCGGCTCTCCGGCGGCAAGATGAAGGTGCGGGCCATCGGCGCCGCTGCACTGGGCCCGGACGTTCAGATGCAGCAGGCGCTGATCGGCGGCGCGCAGGAGATGATGGTCGGCTCGACGGCGACGCTGGTCGGCATCACGCCGCAGATGGCACTGTGGGATACGCCGTTCCTGTTCAACAGTGCCCGCGAAGCGGACGCCATCCTGGACGGACCGATCGGGCAGAAGGTGATGGACACGCTGCCGGCCAAGGGCCTGGTCGGACTGGTCTACTGGGAGAACGGTTTCCGCAACCTGACCAACAGCAAGCGCGCGGTCAACAAGCTCGAGGACCTGGACGGCATCAAGCTGCGCGTCATGCAGAACAACGTCTTCCTGGAGAGCTTCAAGACCCTGGGCGCCAACGCCGTGCCGCTGCCGTTCTCGGAGCTGTTCAGCGCGCTCGAGACCAAGACCGTCGATGGCCAGGAGAACCCGTTCAACACCATCTTGTCGAGCAAGTTCTTCGAGGTCCAGAAGTTCCTGACCGTGACCAACCATGTCTACAGCCCCTGGATCGTGCTGGTCAGCAAGAAGTGGTGGGACGGGCTCTCGAAGGACGAGCAGAAGGTGCTGATGGACGCCGCCGTCACCAGCCGCGAGTTCGAGCGCAAGGACACGCGCGAGGAAGCCGGCCGTGCCGTCGCCGAGCTGAAGGCCAAGGGCATGCAGGTCAACGAGCTGCCGGCCGCCGAAGCCGCGCGGATGCGCGACCGGCTGACGCGTGTGAACGCGAGCATCGGCGCGAACGTCGGCATGGACCTCTGGAACGAGACCCAGGCCGCACTCGCCAAGCTGCGCGCCGCGCCGGCTTCGACCACCGCCAGGAAGTGAGCCTTTCTCCCTCTCCCGCTCGCGGGAGAGGGTTGGGGTGAGGGTGCGGAAACGACGAAAATCCGTCCATGGACACCCGAACCTCCCCCCACCGCCTGCGCCTGTCGCAGTTGCGCGACGCACTGCAGGCCGAAGGCCTGGACGCTCTGCTCGTGCCTTCGGCCGACCCGCACCTCTCCGAGTACCTGCCGGGGCGCTGGCAGGGGCGCGAATGGCTGTCGGGCTTTACGGGCTCGATGGCCACCCTGGTCGTGGCACGTGACCGCGCGGCGCTGTTTGCCGACAGTCGCTACTGGGTGCAGGCCGAACGCGAACTGCAGGGCAGTGGCATCGAGCTGGTGAAGATCGCCGCCGGCACCAGCCCCGAACACCTGGCCTGGCTGGCGCGCGAGCTGCCACGCGGCTCGACGGTCGCCGTCGACGGCCAGGTGCTGGGCCTCGCGGCCCACGACGCGCTGAAGTCGGCACTCGACGCCGCCGGCATCGCGCTGCGAACCGACCTGGACCCGCTGGATGCCGTCTGGTCCGACCGCCCGGCGCTGCCGCAACGACCGGTCTACGAGCATCAGGCACCCCACGCCGCGGTGCCGCGCAGCGCCAAGCTGGCACGGCTGCGCCAGGCGATGGCCGAGCACGGCGCGACGCATCACTTCGTGTCGACCGTCGACGACATCGCCTGGGCCACCAATCTGCGCGGCAGCGATGTCGAATGCAACCCGGTGTTCATCGCCCATCTGCTGCTTTCGGCGGACCGTGCGACCCTGTTCGTCGGCGCCGGCAAGGTGCCGGCCGATGTGGGCGCGCGCCTGGCCGATGATGCGATCGTGCTGGCGCCCTATGCCGACGCCGGTGCGGCGCTGGCGGCTCTCGGCGTCGGAGACACGCTGCTGGTCGACCCCAAGCGCGTGACGCAGGGTCTGCGCGCCCGGGTCGGCGCCGGCTGTCGCGTCGTGGAGGCCATCAACCCCAGCACACTGGCCAAGAGCCGCAAGACGGCCGAAGAGGCCGCCTTCGTCCGCGAGGCGATGGTCGAGGACGGCGCTGCGATGTGCGAGTTCTACGCCGGCTTCGAAGCGGCCTTGGCCCGTGGCGAACGCATCACCGAGCTGACGGTCGACGAGCGCATTTCAGCCGAGCGCGCCAAGCGGCCCGGGTTTGTCGGACTCAGTTTCTCGACCATCGCGGGCTTCAACGCCAACGGCGCGCTGCCGCACTACCGGGCCACGCCCGACGCGCATGCCGTGATCGAAGGCGACGGCCTGCTGCTGATCGACAGCGGCGGCCAGTACCTCGGTGGCACGACCGACATCACCCGCGTCTGGCAGATCGGTCAAGCCAGCGCCGCGATGAAGCGCGACTTCACGCTGGTGCTGAAGGCAACGATGAACCTGTCCCGTGCGCGCTTCCCGAAGGGCACGCTGTCACCGATGCTCGACGCGCTGGCCCGAGCGCCGCTGTGGGCCGAGGGGATCGAGTTCGGCCATGGCACGGGCCATGGCGTGGGCTACTTCCTGAACGTGCACGAAGGCCCGCAAAGCATCAGCAAGGCGGTGCCGAATGCCGACATGGCGATGCAGCCGGGCATGGTCACCAGCATCGAGCCCGGCGTCTACCGCAACAGCCAATGGGGCGTGCGGATCGAGAACCTCGTGCTCAACGTCCCGGCGGCCACGCCCGAGGGCAACACCTTCGCCGAGTTTCTGGAGTTCGAGACGCTGACCCTGTGCCCGATCGACACGCGCTGCCTGGACATGGGCCTGCTGCGCGCGGACGAGATCGCCTGGCTCAACGGCTACCACGCCACGGTGCGCGAGCGCCTGGCCCCCAAGCTTGGCGGCGCCGCGCTGGCCTGGCTGAACGAGCGCACCCAGCCGGTGTGAGGCCGGCAAGCGTCGGTTACTTCACCAACCGGTTCAGCCGCTCGCCGTCGAAGCGCTCATCCTTCTGCGCATCGTCCGGCACGCAATCGGTGGCGGGCAGTTCACGGGCGCCGCCGCTGAGCTTTTCGATCGCCTGCCAGAGCAGCGCGATCTGGTGCTCGTGGCTGCTGGCGTTGTCGATCAGGCCCTTCATGGCCTGCGACACCGGGTCGTCGCCCTGGGTCACGCCATAGGCCGAGAAGCCCATCTTCGACGCCGCCTCTTCGCGCTGCGCGTCGAGCGACTTCTGCACGATGCGCGCCGGGATGCCGACCGCCGTCGCGCCTGCAGGCACGGCCTGCAGCAGCACCGCGTTCGATCCGACCCGGGCGCCGTCGCCGATGGTGAAGCCCCCCAGCACCTTGGCGCCCGCGCTGACGATGACGCCGCGGCCCAGCGTCGGGTGGCGCTTGGCGCCCTTGTTCAACGACGTGCCGCCCAGCGTCACGCCCTGGTAGATCGTGCATTCGTCGCCGATCTCGGCCGTCTCGCCGATCACGACGCCCATGCCGTGGTCGATGAAGACGCGGCGGCCGATGGTCGCGCCGGGGTGGATTTCGATGCCGGTGAAAAACCGCCCCAGGTGGGACAGGAAGCGACCGAGCCAGCGCCAGTCGCGCCGCCAAGCCGCATGGGCCCAGCGGTGCACCAACAGCGCATGCAGGCCCGGGTAACAGGTGAGCACCTCCCAGTTCGAACGCGCGGCGGGGTCGCGTTCGCGGATGCAGGCGATGTCTTCGTGCAGGCGGCTGAACATGGGCACTCGCAAGGGATCCGTTTCGGCGGGACGAAGCCAGTGTAGCCAGCAGGCCTCAGGTCTGCTGGCGACGCCGTCGCGGCACCTGGACCGCAGCGGCAACGCCCCGCAGGATGTGCACCTCGTCGTCGCTGAGCTGCAGCCGAGTGGCCAGGTTCTGCAGTCGCGGCAGCAGCTTCTTCGGTGCCGCCGGGTCGAGGTACCCGATCTCGGTGAGCACCTCGCGCCAGTGCGCGAGCAGGGCATCGAGCGCGGCGTGGTCGGCCCAGCGCACCTCGGGCGCGGGGTAGACCGTGTCGAACCCGCCAAGGGCCTGTCGCCATTCGTACGCGATGAGCTGCACCGCCTGGGCCAGGTTCAGCGAGCCGTAGGCCGCCGCGGTCGGGATCGTCAGGCAGACCTGGCAGCGGTAGACATGCTCGTTGACCAGGCCGGTGCGCTCCGTGCCGAAGACAAAGGCCACGCGGCGGCCGCGGCCGGCCAGCTCGGCCAGATGCGGCCGCGGCGCCGCCACCGGCGGCCCGAAGTCGCGTGGCGACATCGCCGTCGCACAGGCCCAGTCGATGCCTTCCAGGGCCTCGGCCAGCGTTGCCACGGTGCGCGCCGAGGCCAGCACATCGGCCGCACTGCAGGCCATGGCCGTCGCGTCGTCGCGTGTCGTCAGCTGCGGGTCGCGCGGACTCACGAGAACCAGATCATGGAAACCCATGACCTTGATGGCCCGCGCCGCGGCGCCGACATTGCCGGCATGGCGTGGCGAAACGAGCACGAAGCGGGTGGTCGGAGGAGTCGGAGGGGTCAAGACTTCTAGAATCGAGGGTTTTCCGCAGGCATTGTCCAGCGGGTTGCTCTTTGCCACCGCCGCGCCCTTCTTCTTCGAGATCCGAACCCCATGTCGCAGACCCTGCACCCCATGCTCAACATCGCCATCAAGGCGGCTCGTGCAGCGGGATCCATCATCAATCGGGCCGCGCTGGACGTGGAGAACATCAAGGTCGGAGCCAAGGGCGCGAACGACTTCGTCTCTGAAGTCGACCACGCGGCAGAAGCCGCGATCATCGACATCATCCTCGAGGCCTACCCCGGCCACGGCATCCTGGCCGAAGAGTCCGGCCGCGACCGCGGGGCACGCGACAGCGAGTTCCTTTGGATCATCGATCCGCTGGACGGCACGACCAACTTCCTGCATGGCTTCCCGGTCTACGCGGTGAGCATCGCCCTGGCGCACCGCGGCGTGGTGCAGCAGGCGGTGGTCTACGACCCGACGCGCAACGACCTGTTCTATGCCAGCCGCGGCCGCGGCGCCTTCATGAACGACAAGCGGCTGCGGGTGAGCAAGCGCACACGTCTTTCGGACTCGCTGATCGGCACCGGCTTCCCGTTCCGCAAGGGCGACAACTTCAAGCGCTACGTGAAGATGTTCGAGGAAGTGATGCAGTCCTGCGCCGGCCTGCGCCGCCCCGGAGCCGCCGCGCTGGACCTTTGCTACGTCGCGGCCGGTTGGTACGACGGCTTCTTCGAGACCGGCCTGAACCCCTGGGACGTGGCCGCCGGCTCGCTGATGATCACCGAGGCCGGTGGCCTGATCGGCAACTTCACCGGCGAGGCCGACTTCCTGTTCCAGCGCGAGGTGGTCGCGGCCTCGCCGCGGATCTACGGCCAGCTCGTGACCCTGTTGGCACCGTACACCCGCGTGATCGCGTCTGAAGAACCCGCTGCCGCCGCGGGCGTCGCGGGCGTCGCGTCAGGCGGGCCTGTGGCTGGGCCCGATCCGACCACGGCCTTCGTGGCCCAAGCCGAGGGCCAGGCGCCTGCAGAGCGCACGGCTGCGCCGCGCCCGGCGCCCCGGCGCATCGCCCGCGGGGACGTCGAACGCTCAACAGGCCGCGACGACGCGCCAGTCTGAGCCTTCATCGGGCCCGGCGCAGCGACGACACCGCCGCCAGCAGCGCCACCGCCGCCAGCGCAAAGCCGATCGCCGCCCAGGGCGCCCAGGCCTGCACCTGGGCCGCCGGCGGCGCCACGGTGGCCACCGCCACCAGCCGCGCCAGCGCAGCCAATGCCAGCGTGGCCTGCAGGGCGCCGTTGAACAGACCTTCGCGACCACCGGCACCCAGCGCCAGCGCACCGGCGAACGCCGCGCACAGCAGCAGCGCCCAGCCGATGCCGGCCAGCGCCTGCGCCAGGCCCAGCATCGTGGCGGTGTTGGCCAGGACCGCCAGCGCCACGCCGCAGGCCGCGAGCACGGCGCCCAGGGTCATGGCCGGCAGCGGCGAGAGCCAGCGCGCCAGCTGGCTGGCAGGCCAGAGCGCCAGGTTGAAGGCGACCCAGAACAACGGAAGCAAGGCCGGCAGTTGGGCCGCGCCGACATGGCGCAGCCACAGCGGCCCGCTGGCCAGGAAGACATGCGCCTGGAAAGCCAGCGCGGCGGCAACGCAGGCGGCAACGAAGAAGCCACCGGCTCGCCCCAGGCTCGGCGCGGGCATGACTGAGCCGCCTCCCGGCCGCGCCGAGACCAAGGCCCGTTCAGCCGCGACCATGCCCAGCGTCACCGCCGCCAGCACCAAGGCCGACCACAAGAACGGCCCGCGAGGATCGACCCCCTTCAGGCCCAGCACGACATAGGGCGCGATCGCATTGGCCACCCCCAGGCCTAGCGCGACAAAGGCCACCATCGCCGGCTGCGACGGACGCGCGACGTAGCGCCCGAGCAGCGTCAACGGCGGTGCGCGCAGTGCCGACGAGGTCACCGCCCAGACCACGGTCAAGCCCAGAAAGATGGCCAGCGACCCGCTGCCCGCTGCAAACGGCATCAGCACGAAAGCCGCGCACGACAGCAGCGTCGCCACCAGCACCCAGCGCGCGATGCGGCCCTGCACGGCCGCCGCGCGGTCGCTCCAGACCCCGACGGCGAGGTCGGTGACCAGGAAGATCAGCTGGTCGACCGCGAGCAGCCAGGGCACCCACTTTCGTTCCAGCCCGACCTGGGCCAGCAACTGCGGCAGGTAGGCGGCATAGACGATCCAGCCGAGGACGAACAGGAACTGGACGCCGGCGAGATAGGCACCGACCGCGCGCGGTGTTGAGGCTGAAGCAGAGGGTGACATGGATTCCGAGTGCCCGATGCTGCCGGCCCTCGACCGCCAGCCGAGCCCGTGTCAACCCGCAGGCCTGGCCCAGAGACCGTGCATCTGCTCGGCGAGCAAGGCAAGACCCTGGCCGAGCAGCGGCCCGGCTGGACGTTGCGACGACGTGGCGACAAACAGCCGGGTCCCCAGGGTCGCGCGGCCCTTGCCCAGGCGGATCGGCTGGGCGCGCAAGGGCGGGCCGGGCGGGAGGTCGCGCAGCGCGTTCGGTGCGAGCACGGCGGCCAGCGAATCGTCGTCGGCGACCAGCGCCAGCAGCGCGGCGATGCTCTCGATCTCCAGCGCCACCCGCGGCTTCAGCCCGGCCTCGGCGAGTGCGGTCTCGACGGCCATGCGGATCGAGTGCGGCCGGCTCGGGATGACCAGGCCACGGGCGGCCAGTTCGGGCAGCGACACGCTTTCGGCCATCCTGCACTCGCGCGGTGAGGCACCGGCGGCCGGCCCGGCGGCCCGGCGGCGCGCGGGTGCCGCAGTGACGAGCAGCAGCTTCTCCTCGAGCAGGGGCTTGAGTTCCACCGCGGCGCTCGGCGCCACCGGGTAGACCACTGCAGCGTCGATGCGGCCCTGGGCCAGCCACTCCACCAGCGTCGCCGACAGGCCTTCGACGATCGCCAGCGTCGCCTTCGGGAAGCGCAGGCGGAAGGCCTGCACCAACGGCACCGTCAGCGTGCGGCCGACGCTTGGTGGCAGCCCCAGCGCCAACCGGCCGACCGGCGCGCCGCGGTGTTCCTCCAGTTCGGTCCGGGCCCGCTCGAGCTGCTGCAGCAGGCCCTGGCCATGGGCCAGCAGCACGCGGCCAGCGTCGGTGAGCGTGACGCCGCGGCCGTTGCGCACGAACAGGTGCTGCCTCAGCTCGGTCTCGAGCGACCGGACCTGGCGGCTCAGCGCCGGCTGGGCGACCCGCAGCACACCGGCCGCACGGCTGAAGCTGCCGTGTTCTGCGACCCGCACGAAGTACTCGAGCTGCTTGAAATCCATGTCTTCTCCGGCTGTGCCATGCCATTTTGTTCTAGCTGCTAGGGGGTGGCACGGCTTGCGGCCAGGCCGATGGCTTCAAAGAATGCGGCTCTCATGGTTGAACCCGTCCCCATCCGAGCGATCTCGTCGATGGCCACGCGCGCCCTGCTCGCCGAGCTGGCACCCGCGTGCGCGGCGAGCGCCGGCGTGACGCTTTCGGTCGAGTCCGTTGGCGGTGTCGATGCCGCGAAGCGGGTGCGGCAAGGCGAGGCCTTCGACCTGGTGATCCTCGCCGCCGATGCGCTGGACGCGCTGCACGCCGAGGGTCGGGTCGACGCCAGGATCGACCTTGTGCAGTCCGGGATCTCCTGCGCCGTACGCGCGGGCGAGCGCCAGCCCGATGTGTCCACCCTGCAGGCCCTGACCCAGGCGCTGCTCGGCTGCCGGCGCGTGGGCGTGTCCACCGGCCCCAGCGGCGTGCAGCTGATGGCCCGCTTCGAAGCCTGGGGCCTGATGCCCGGGCTGCGCGAGCGCGTGGTGCAGCCGCCTCCCGGAACGCCCGTCGGCCAGTGGCTGGCGCTGGGCGAGGTCGATCTCGCATTCCAGCAGACCGCCGAGCTGATCCACCTGCCGGGCCTGAGCCTGCTGGCGCCGCTGGCGGCCGATGCGCAGATCCTCACGACCTTCTCCGGTTCCGTCGCACGACACAGCACCGCGCCCGAGGCCGCGCAGCGGGTGCTGGCGCACCTGGCCAGCGCGGCCCACGACGACAGCAAGCGCCGGCACGGCTTCGAACCCGTGCCCTGAAAGCCACCTGCCATGATCATCGACATCCACGGCCACTACACCACCGCACCCAAGGCGCTGGAAGCCTGGCGCAATGCACAGGTTGCCGGCATCGCCGACCGCAGCAAGAGACCGCGCGCGTCGGACCTGAACATCAGCGACGACGAACTGCGCGAGAGCATCGAGACCAACCAGCTGCGGCTGATGCGTGAACGCGGCGCGGACGTCACGGTGTTCAGCCCGCGCGCGAGCTTCATGGCCCACCACATCGGGGACTTCGAGGTCTCCAGCACCTGGGCCGCGATCTGCAACGAACTCTGCTTTCGCGTCGCGCGCCTCTTCCCGGCGCACTTCGTGCCCGCGGCCATGCTGCCGCAGAGCCCGGGCGTCGATCCGGCCAGCTGCATCCCCGAGCTCGTGAAGTGCGTCGAGCAGTACGGTGCGGTCGCGATCAACCTGAACCCCGACCCTTCCGGCGGACACTGGACCAGCCCGCCGCTGACCGATCGCCACTGGTACCCGGTCTACGAAAAGATGGTCGAGTACGGCATCCCGGCGATGATCCATGTCAGCACCAGTTGCAACGCGTGTTTCCACACCACCGGCGCCCACTACATCAACGCCGACACCACGGCCTTCATGCAGTGCCTGACGGGCGATCTGTTCCGCGACTTCCCGAGCCTGAAGTTCGTCATACCGCACGGGGGCGGCGCGGCGCCGTACCACTGGGGGCGCTACCGCGGCCTGGCGCAGGAACTGAAGAAGCCGCTGCTGCAGGACCACCTGCTGAACAACGTGTTCTTCGACACCTGCGTCTACCACCAGCCCGGCATCGACCTGCTGACCCAGGTGATCCCGGTGCAGAACATCCTGTTCGCCAGCGAGATGATCGGCGCCGTGCGTGGCATCGACCCCGAAACCGGCTTCCATTACGACGACACGAAGCGCTACATCGAGGCCAGCACCCGGCTCACGCCGGCTGAGAAGCAGATGGTCTACGAGGGCAACGCCCGGCGCGTCTACCCGCGGCTTGACGCCGCGCTCGCGGCTCAGGGGAGATGAGCATGTACGAACTCGGCGTCGTCTACCGCCACATCGAGCGCACCCCGGCGCACATCGCGGACGCGCTGGGCCCGTTCGGCAGCGCCACCGTGCACGAGGCGATGGGCCGGGTCGGCCTGCTGCACCCGGAGATCCGGCCGATCCAGGCCGGCGGGCAGGTCTCGGGCACCGCGGTCACGGTGCTGCTGCAGCCGGGCGACAACTGGATGATGCATGTCGCGGCCGAGCAGATCCGGCCGGGCGACATCGTCGTCGCGGCGGTGACGTCGCCGTGCAGCGACGGCTACTTCGGCGACCTGCTGGCGACCAGCTTCCAGGCCCGCGGCGCCCGCGCCCTGGTCATCGATGCCGGCGTGCGCGACGTGAAGGCGCTGGCCGAGATGCGCTTTCCGGTCTGGAGCCGCCACATCAGCGCCAAGGGCACGATCAAGGCCACGCTGGGCTCGGTCAACATCCCGGTGGTCTGCGCGGGTGCGCTGGTGCGCCCGGGCGACGTGGTCGTGGCCGACGACGACGGTGTGGTCTGCGTGCCGCGTGCCATGGCCGAAGCCGCGCTGGCCGCCGCGACGAAGCGCGAGGCGCTGGAAGTCGACAAGCGCACCCGCCTGGCCGCCGGCGTGCTGGGCCTGGACATGTACAAGATGCGCGAACCGCTGGCCGCGGCGGGGCTGCGCTACGTCGACGGGCCGCCGGCATGAACGTCGCCTTGATCGGCTACGGCGAGGTCGGTCGCATCCTGGCCGAAGACCTGCTCGCGGCAGGTCACCGGGTGATCGCGTTCGACCTCAAGCTCGGGCGCACCGAAGGCGCGGCGATGCGCGAACACGCCACACGGTGCGGAACGGTCCTCGCCGACAGCCACGCCTCGGCGGTGTCCGATGCCGGGCTCGTGGTGTCCGCCGTCACCGCCAGCCAGGCCGTCTGCGTCGCCGAGGCCTGTGCCCGGGCGTTGCCGGCGGGTGCCTTCTACCTCGACCTCAACAGTGCCAGCCCGGGCGCCAAGATCCGCGCTGCGGCGCTTGTCGAAGCGTCTGGCGGCCGCTATGTCGAAGGCGCGGTGATGACGTCATTGCCACCCTACCGCAGCCGCGTGCCGCTGCTGCTCGGCGGGCCGCACGCGGCCGTCCTGGAGCCCCTTTTGCAGGAGCTCGGCTTTGCTGGCGCCAAGGTCGCGAGCGACACACTGGGCGTGGCGAGCGCCACGAAGATGTGCCGCAGCGTGATGATCAAGGGCCTGGAGGCGATGGTCATCGAAAGCTTCACGGCCGCCCGTGCCCACGGTGTCGAAGATGCGGTGATCGCGTCGCTGCACGAGACCTTTCCCGGCATCGACTGGGAGAAGCAGGCGAGCTACTTCTTCCAGCGCGCGATCGAACATGGCCGCCGCCGCGCTGAAGAGATGCGCGAGGTCGCGGTCACGGTCAAGGAGGCTGGGCTCGACGCCTTCAGCGCCGCGGGCACGGCAGACCGCCAGGCGCAGGTGGCCGACCTGGCCGATGCCGGCGCCTTCGGGATCCGCGGCGAGCCGGGTTTTGCGCGAAGTGCCGACTGGCGCACCGAGGCCGACCGGCTGCTCGCGCAGCCCTCACCCCAACCCTCTCCCGCAGGCGGGAGAGGGGGCACTACATGAACGACTTCGTCAAGACCCCGGGCTGGCTGGACTGGCACCCGAACCCTTCGCGCCCACGCTGGCAGGTGCCGCCGGGCAGCGTCGACGCCCACTGCCACGTCTTCGGCCCCGGCGCCGAGTTCCCGTTTGCACCCGAGCGCAAGTACACGCCCTGCGACGCGAGCAAGCAGCAGCTGTTTGCGCTGCGCGAAAGGCTCGGCCTGGCTCGCAGCGTGATCGTGCAGGCGACCTGCCACGGCGCCGACAACCGCGCGATGGCCGACGCCTGCAGGAGCAGCGGCGGCACGGCCCGTGGTGTCGCCACCGTCCGGCGCAGCATCACCGAAGCCGAGCTGCAGGCGCTGCACGACGCCGGCGTGCGTGGTGTGCGCTTCAACTTCGTCAAGCGGCTGGTGGACTTCACGCCACGCGACGAACTGCTTGAGATCGCGGCGCGCATCCGCCCGCTGGGCTGGCATGTCGTCGTCTACTTCGAGGCGGTCGACCTGCCCGAGCTGTGGGACTTCTTCACCGCGCTACCGACCACCGTGGTCGTGGACCACATGGGCCGGCCCGACGTGCGCCAGGGTGTCGACAGCGCCGAGTTCGCACGCTTCCTGCGGCTGCTGCACGAACACGACAACATCTGGAGCAAGGTCAGCTGTCCGGAACGGCTGAGCATCGCCGGGCCGCCGGCACTGAATGGGGAGCAGGCCGCGTACCGCGACGTGGTGCCGTTTGCGCGCAAGGTCGTCGAGAGCTTCCCCGAGCGTGTGCTCTGGGGCACCGACTGGCCGCACCCCAACCTCAAGGACCACATGCCCGACGACGGCCTGCTGGTGGACTTCATCCCGCACATCGCCGTGACGGCGGAACTTCAGCAGAAGCTGCTCGTCACCAACCCGATGCGCCTGTACTGGCCTGAGGAGGGCGCATGAGCCTCGACAAACCCTATCTCGATGTGCCCGGCACCACCATCTTCGACGCCGAGCAAAGCCGCAAGGGCTACTGGCTGAACCAGTTCTGCATGAGCCTGATGAAGGCCGAGAACCGCCTTCGCTTCAAGGCCGATGAGCGTGCCTACCTGGATGAATGGGCCATGACCGAAGACCAGAAGCAGGCCGTGCTGGCGCGTGACCTGAATCGCTGCATCGCCGCCGGCGGCAACATCTACTTCCTGGCCAAGATCGGCGCCACCGACGGCAAGAGCTTCCAGCAGATGGCCGGCAGCATGACGGGCATGAGCGAGGACGACTACCGGGCGATGATGCTCGGCGGCGGGCGCGACCCGCGCTGGGGACGCTGAGATGGCGAGGATCACCGCTTCGGTCTACACCAGCCACGTGCCGGCCATCGGTGCCGCCATGGATCTGGGCAAGACCCACGAGCCCTACTGGCAGCCGCTGTTCGCCGGCTACGAGTTCAGCCGCCGCTGGCTGCGCGACAACCGGCCCGACGTCATCGTGCTCGTCTACAACGACCACGCCAACGCCTTCAGCCTGGACCTGATCCCGACCTTCGCGCTCGGCACGGCGGCCGGCTACGCGATCGCCGACGAGGGCTGGGGTCCGCGCCCGGTGCCGGCCGTGCAAGGTCACCCGGATCTGGCCGGACACATCGCGCACAGCGTGATCCAGGACGACTTCGACCTCACCCTCGTGAACAGGATGGACGTCGACCACGGCCTGACCGTGCCGCTGTCGCTGATGTGCGGCGAGCAGCACCCGACCACCGGCGCCTGGCCCTGCCCGGTGATCCCGCTGGCGGTCAACGTCGTGCAGTACCCGGTGCCTTCGGGCCGGCGCTGTTTCGAACTCGGCCGCGCGATCCGCCGTGCGGTCGAGCGCTACGACGAGCCGCTGAAGGTCCAGGTCTGGGGCACCGGCGGCATGAGCCACCAACTGCAGGGGCCACGCGCCGGGCTCATCAACAAGGCCTGGGACCAGCGCTTCCTGGATCGCCTGATCGCCGAGCCCGAAGCGCTGGCGCAGGTGCCCCACATCGACTACGTCACCGAAGCCGGCAGCGAAGGCATCGAGCTCGTGATGTGGCTGATCGCCCGCGGCGCGATGTCAGACGTGGACGGCGGCCTCCCGCCCCTGTTGAAGCACCGCTTCTATCACGTGCCCGCCAGCAATACGGCGGTGGGCCATCTCATCCTGGAGAACACATGACGATCAAGGTGGCATTGGCCGGTGCCGGCGCCTTCGGCATCAAGCACCTGGACGCCATCAAGCTCATCCCCGATGTCGAGGTGGTGTCGCTCGTCAGCCGCGACCTGGCCAAGACGCAGGAGGTGGCCGCCCAGTACGGCATTGCGCACGTCACCACGAGGCTCGAGGACAGCCTGGCCATCCGCGAGGTGGACGCGGTGATCCTGGTCACGCCCACGCAGATGCACGCCAGCCAGACCCTGGCCTGCCTGGAAGCCGGCAAGCACGTGCAGGTGGAGATTCCGCTGTGCGATGTGCTGAAGGACGGCCAGGCGGTCGTGCAGCGCGCCAAGGAGACCGGCCTGGTGGCCATGTGCGGCCACACGCGCCGCTTCAACCCCAGCCACCAGTGGGTGCGCCGCCGCATCCTGCAGGACGAGTTCCACATCCAGCAGATGGACGTGCAGACCTACTTCTTCCGCCGCAGCAACATCAACGCCCTGGGCCAGCCGCGCAGCTGGACCGACCACCTGCTGTGGCACCACGCGGCGCACACGGTGGACCTGTTCGCGCACCAGTGCCGCAGCCCCGTCGTCAAGGCCAACGCGTTGCAGGGACCGATCCACCCGACGCTCGGCATCGCGATGGACATGAGCATCCAGCTGCAAGCCGCCAACGGCGCCATCTGCACCCTGTCCTTGAGCTTCAACAACGAAGGCCCGCTGGGCACCTTCTTCCGCTACATCGGCGACACCGGCACCTACATCGCACGCTACGACGACCTGTTCGACGGCAAGGATCAGAAGATCGACGTCAGCGGCGTGGCGGTGTCGATGAACGGCATCGAACTGCAGGACCGCGAGTTCTTCGCCGCCATCCGCGAAGGCCGCGAACCCGAGGCGAGCGTGGCCAGCGTGCTGCCCTGCTACGAGGTGCTGCACGGGTTGGAGCGGCAACTCGGCGCGGGCTGAGCGACGCGCCGCGGGTCCGCAGCTCAACCCGTGCCGGGCCCGCCGAGCTTGGGCATGCCGCCAGAGGCCGCGTCGCCGGGTCCGAGCAGACCGACACCGCTGTAGACCCCGAGCTTGCCGCGCGTGTCGGCGATGTCGAGGTTGCGCATCGTCAACTGGCCGATGCGGTCGGCCGGGCTGAAGGCGCCTTCGCCCCGCTCCATCGTCAGGCGTTCGGGGTGGTAGGTCAGGTTGGGGCTCTGCGTGTCGAGCAGGCTCCAGTCGTTGCCGCGCCGCAGCTCGACCCAGACCTCTCCGGTGATCGCGCTGGCCACCCAGCGTTGCGCGGTTTCGCGCAGCATCAGCGCCTGGGGGTCGAACCAGCGGCCGTGGTACAGCAGCTTGCCCAGCACGCGGCCGTTGGCGCGGTACTGGGCGATGGTGTCCTCGTTGTGGATGCCGGTGACCAGACGCTCGTAGGCGATGTGCAGCAGCGCCATGCCGGGCGCCTCGTAGATGCCGCGGCTCTTGGCCTCGATGATGCGGTTCTCGATCTGGTCGCACATGCCCAGGCCGTGGCGTCCGCCGATGCGGTTGGCCTCCTCGAAGAGCGCGACGTCGCTGGCGAACGTGCGGCCGTTCAGCGCCACGGGGCGGCCGGCCTCGAAGCGCACCGACACGGTCTCGGCCGGCACGTGGACCTCGGGCTTCCAGAACGCCACGCCCATGATCGGGTTGACGATGGTGAGCCCCTTGTTCAGGAACTCCAGGTCCTTGGCCTCGTGCGTGGCACCCAGCATGTTGCTGTCGGTGCTGTAGGCCTTCTCGACGCTCATCTTGTAGTCGAATCCATGGGCGACCAGGTACTCGCTCATCTCCTTGCGGCCACCCAGCTCGTCGATGAAGCGCTGGTCGAGCCAGGGCTTGTAGACCTTGAGCGCCGGGTTCGCGAGCAGACCGTAGCGGTAGAAGCGTTCGATGTCGTTGCCCTTGAAGGTGCTGCCGTCGCCCCAGATGTCGACCCCGTCCTCGCGCATGGCCACCACCAGCGCCGTGCCGGTGACGGCCCGGCCCAGCGGCGTGGTGTTGAAGTAGGTCGCGCCGGCGGTCGAGATGTGGAAGGCACTGCACTGCACCGCCGCGATGCCTTCGGCCACCAGCGCCTGGCGGCAATCGACCAGCCGGGCGATCTCGGCCCCGTAGCCCAGAGCGCGGCGCGGGATGTCGTCGTAGTCGGCTTCGTCGGGCTGTCCCAGGTGGGCGGTGTAGGCGCAAGGGATCGCCCCTTTGGCGCGCATCCAGTGGACGGCGGCCGAGGTGTCCAGGCCACCTGAAAAGGCGATGCCGACGCGTTCGCCGGCGGGCAGGGTTTGCAGGATCGTGCTCATGGGCGGCGATTGTCGCCGGGCCGAGGCGGGGCTCAGACGGTCGCCAGCACCACCCGGTTGCGGCCCGTCCGCTTGGCGTCGTACAGGGCGTTGTCGGCTTCCCGCATCCAGGCGTCGGCCGCCTGTCCCGGCCGTCGCATCGACAGGCCGATGCTGACCGTCACGGCGCTGCCGTCGGGCAGCATCGCCGACTCCTGCACTTGCTGCCGGACCTGGTCGGCCACCCGAGCCGCGTCGTGTTCGGCGGTGTCGGGCAACAGCAGCACGAACTCCTCGCCACCGGTCCGGAACAGCAAGTCGCTCTTGCGCTTGCGATGGCCGACCCGTTCGACGACACGGCGCAGCACCTCGTCGCCGACGGCATGGCCGTACTGGTCGTTGATGCGCTTGAAGTGGTCGATGTCGATCGCGAGCATCGCCCAGCCTGAAGGAGCCAGGCCGGCTTGCGCCACACGTTCGAGCTGGTCGTGCAGATGACGCCGGTTGTAGGCTCCGGTCAGCGGATCCGTGATCGTCTGCTGCACCAGTGCCGTCTGCAGTTCGCCGATGACGTTCAGCACCACGTGGATCATCACGAGGGTCAGGACCAGGGTCGCACCGACCCGCACGGCCACCAGCGGGTCGAGCGCAACCGCCGCGATGGTCGTGGCCAAGCAAGTCAGGACCAGGCTCTGGACCAGGGCCGTGCGCCGAGACAGGACGAAATGCGCGATGAACAGCGTCGGATACGCCCAGTAGATGCCGTTTGTCGGCTGCAACCAGCACGACGCGCCCACCGCACCAATCAGCACCGCCACCATCAGCGAAAACGGTACCGGCGCCGGCGACCCCCGCCTCAGGTGAAGTGCGTTGCAGGTCAGCACGACCTGGGCCAGGCCGATCGCCAGCGCGAGCAGCACGCGACCCTGCACGAAGTGGTTGATCGTGAACGGCAGCAGCAGCACCACCGCCAGCATGCTCAGGCTCATGGCGATGCGCGGCCGGTACAGGGCGAGGGCGTCGTTGTCGGCGACCAGGCTGGCCACAAACCGTGCAATGCGGGACATAGAACACGTTGTCGGCAGGCGCCAACGGAACTTGAGCGGCCCTTGATGGGCGTCCAGCTGGACCGGTTCTTGCTGCGACTCCGGCGGGCGGTCGCAGCGGCGAAAATCGCGCCAGCGATGACCGCACCGCGATGCGCCTTGAGTGCGAACCCGGGTGAGCGCAAAGATGACCGGAACGACTGACACCAGCCCGAACGTGAACCTGATGAAGTGGCCGCTTGCCCTCCTGATCGGCTTGATCTGCGGCGTCGCCCAGGCCTCGAGCCCGCTGCCCACCAACGATGCCGAGCTGCGCTGCTGGCTGCAACGCACGGCCGAGCGCACGCGGGTGAACGTTCGCGAGCCCACGGCGGTGGAGTTCTCGAACCTGCGCGACGGCTGGCGCGTGCGCAGCCCGTTCCTGGTCGAGTTTGCCGTGCGCGGCATGGGAGTCGCGCCGATCGGAAAGGAGCGTCCCGGTACCGGCCACCACCATGTCTTGATCAACACCCCCTTGCCCAAGCTCGTCGGCGATCCGATCCCCTTCGACGACAAGCACCGCCATTTCGGCAAGGGCCAGACCTCGACCCTGCTCGACCTGCCGGTCGGCCGTCACACGCTGCGCCTGCTGTTCGCCGACCACGACCATCGGCCGCACTTCGTCTACAGCCGCGAGATCGCGGTGCAGGTGACCGGCAAGCGCGAGGGGGCCGGACCCCGCGTGGACCCGGCGAACTTCGACACCAGCTGCCCGATCTGGTACGAGGACCAGACCTCGTCGCCGCGGCCGGCCGAGACACAGCTGTACATCGCCAACCTGCGCATCGGCGAGCCGGTGGCGAGCCCGCTGAACGTGCGCCTGGGCGTGCAGGGGTTCGGGGTCTGCGCCAAGGGCAGTTGCCCGGAGAAATCCGGCCACTTTCGCCTGGAGGTGCTGGACGCGGCCGGCCAGCGCCCGGTGCAGAACCATCTGCTCGCCAAAGGGAACACGCAGATGAACCTGGCCCTGCCCAACGGCGACTACGTGCTGCGGCTGAACTTCCTGGACGACGAAGGCAAGCCGCTGGTGCCCGCCCAGTCGGTGCCGATCAAGGTCAACGCGCAGACCGCGCTGTAGGCGGCGTCCGGGGCCAGACGCGATGATTCGCCACGACCTCGGCCGCAGTGGCCTGCGCGTGTCCGCGCTGGGCTTCGGCGCCATGCACCTGAACGATGGTCGCGTCTCCGAAGCCGATGCCGGCACGCTGCTGAACCGTGTGCTCGACCTCGGCGTCGACCTCATCGACACCGCCCGCGGCTACGGCCTGTCGGAGGAACGCATCGGGCGCCACCTGGCCCACCGGCGCCAGGACTTCGTGCTGTCGACCAAGATCGGCTACGGGGTCGACGGCGTGCCGGACTGGACCTACGACTGCATCGTGCTTGGCCTTGAGCGGGCGCTGCGTGTCCTGCAGACCGACTGGATCGACATCGTGCACCTGCATTCCTGCCCGCTGCCGGTGCTGGAGCGCGGCGACGTGGTGCAGGCACTGGTCGATGCGCGCCGGGCCGGCAAGCTGCGCGTGGCGGCGTACTCGGGCGACAACGCCGAGATCGACTTCGCACTGGCCTGCGGCGCGTTCGGCAGCGTGCAGACCTCGCTGAGCGTGTGCGACCAGGCCCACCTCGCGGACCGCGCCTCGCGGGCGGCGCAGGCCGGCATCGGCGTCATCGCCAAGCGCCCGCTGGCCGGTGCCGTCTGGCGCTTCGACACTCGCCCGGGCGAGTTTGCCGAGGGCCAGTACTGGGACCGCTTCCGGGCCATGGGCCTGCACGAGGCCGACCTGGACGACCGTGTCGACTGGGGCGAGATCGCGCTGCGCTACGCCGCCTTCCACGGCGGCGCCGCCAGCGCCATCGTCGGGACGGCCCGCCTGTCCCACCTGGAGCGCAACATCGCTGCCGTCGCCCGCGGCCCCTTGCCCGGCGAACAGGCCGACGCATTGCGCCAGGCCTTCGTCCGACACGGCGACGGCTGGCCGGGACTGATCTGATCCCGGCGACCGACGGTCGGGCGAGGCCTCAGGGGGCCATCAGTTCGGGGTCCGTGCCGAGGGCCGATCGCAGGACCGCCGACAGCGCGCCACCGGCGACGAGCCGGTGCGAGGCCTCGATGTCGGGCGCCAGATAGCGGTCCTCGGCCATCGGTGGGCAGTGGCTGCGCAGCAGCGCATGAGCCGCCTCGAGCGGGGCCGAACTCGTCAGCGGCCGCAGGAACTCGATGCCCTGGGCCGCGGCCAGCCACTCGATGGCCAAGATGTGGGCCACGTTGTCGACCATCGGCTGCAGGCGTCGGGCGGCAAAGGTCGCCATCGAGACGTGGTCCTCCTGGTTGGCGCTGGTCGGCAGGCTGTCGACGCTGGCCGGGTGGGCCAGGCTCTTGTTTTCGCTCGCCAGCGCGGCCGCGGTGACGTGGGCGATCATGAAGCCGCTGTTGAGACCCGGGTCGCCGCTGAGGAACGGTGGCAGCCGCGAGACGTTGGCGTCGATCAGCATCGCGATCCGGCGCTCGGCGATCGCGCCGACCTCGGCGATCGCCACCGCCATCGCATCGGCCGCCAGCGCCACCGGCTCGGCGTGGAAGTTGCCGCCGGAAACCAGCACGCCCTCGTCGGCAAGCCCGTCGGCGCGCTCGTGTGCAAACACCAGCGGGTTGTCGGTGACGGCGTTGGCCTCGCGCACCAGCACGGCTGCGGCATGGCGCAGCTGGTCCAGGCAGGCCCCGACGACCTGGGGCTGGCAACGCAGGCAGTACGGATCCTGCACCCGGTCGTCGCCGTCGCGGTGGCTGGCCCGGATGGCGCTGCCGGAAACGAGCTGGCGGAATGCCGAAGCCACCACGATCTGCCCCGGCTGGCCGCGCAGTGCGTGGATCCGGGCATCGAAAGGCCCGTCGCTGCCACGCGCGGCATCCAGCGTCAACGCGCCGACGACCAGCGCCGCATCGAGCACCGGCTCGAAAGCCAGCAGGCCATGCAGCGCCAGCGCGGTGCTGACCTGGGTGCCGTTGATCAGCGCCAGGCCCTCCTTGGCGGCCAGGGTCAGCGGCGTCAGCCCGGCCTCGGCCAGTGCTTGCACCGCCGGCACGCGTTGGCCGTCGACCCAGCATTCGCCCTCGCCCATCAGCGCCAGCGTCAAGTGCGCCAGCGGCGCCAGGTCGCCCGAGGCCCCGACCGAGCCCTGTTGCGGGATCCATGGCACGAGGCCGGCGTTGTGCGCCACGACCAGCGCCTCGATGACCTCTCGCCGCACCCCCGAAGCTCCGCGGGCCAGGCTCGTGGCCTTCAGCGCCAGGATCAGGCGCACCACCGCCGGCGCCATCGGCGGGCCGACCCCGACGCTGTGCGACCGGATCAGCTGGCGCTGCAAGTGGGCCAGGTCAGCCTCGGCGATGCGCGTGGACGCGAGCTTGCCGAAGCCGGTGTTGACGCCGTAGACCGCGGCATCGCCGGCCGCCGCCCGCTGCACCACGGCGGCCGCTCGCTCGACCGCCGGCCACGCCGACTCTGCGATCGCGATGGCCTCGCCGCCGCGGTGCAGGCGGCGCAGGTCGGCCAGCGTCAATGTGCCTGGCTCCAGGACCCTCATGCCGTAGCCCCCAGCATCGGCAGCTTCAGGCCCTGTTCGCGGGCGCAGGCCTGGGCATCGGCATAGCCGGCGTCGGCATGGCGCATCACGCCCGTGGCCGGGTCGTTCCAGAGCACGCGCTCGATGCGCCGCGCGGCCGCCTCGGTGCCGTCGCAGACGATCACGACGCCGCTGTGCTGCGAGTACCCCATGCCGACCCCGCCACCGTGGTGAAGGCTGACCCAGGTCGCGCCGCCGGCGGTGTTGAGCAATGCGTTCAGCAGCGGCCAGTCCGAGACCGCGTCGCTGCCATCGGCCATGGCTTCGGTCTCGCGGTTCGGACTGGCGACGCTGCCGCTGTCCAGGTGGTCGCGGCCGATGACGATGGGCGCGGACAGCTCGCCGCTGCGCACCATCTCGTTGAAGGCCAGGCCGGCACGGTGGCGCTCGCCCAGTCCGATCCAGCAGATGCGTGCCGGCAGGCCCTGGAAGGCGATGCGTTCGCCGGCCATGTCCAGCCAGCGGTGCAGGTGGTCGTCGTCAGGGAACAGCTGCTTCATCTTCGCGTCGGTCTTGCGGATGTCCTCCGGATCGCCCGACAAGGCGACCCAGCGGAACGGGCCCTTGCCGCGGCAGAACAGCGGCCGGACGTAGGCCGGCACGAAGCCCGGAAAGTCGAACGCGTTGGCCACCCCTGCGTCCAGCGCCACCTGGCGGATGTTGTTGCCGTAGTCCACCGTCGGCACGCCCCGGGCCTGGAACTCGAGCATCGCCCGCACATGCGTGGCGCAGCTCTGCGCGGCGGCGTCGCGCAGCGTGGCGTGCTGGGCCGGGTCGGCCGCGGCGGCCTTCCAGCGCTCGACGCTCCAGCCGGCGGGCAGGTAGCCGTTGAGCAGGTCATGGGCGCTGGTCTGGTCGGTCACCAGGTCCGGCCTCACGCCGCGGCGCAGCAGCTCGGGCAGGACTTCGGCGGCGTTGCCCAGCAGTGCGACGCTGACCGCCCGGCCCTCGGCCGTGTGGCGCTGGATGCGGGCCAGGGCGTCGTCCAGGTCCAGGGCCTGCTCGTCGACGTAGCGGCTCTTCAGGCGGAAGTCGATCCGGCTCTGCTGGCATTCGATGTTGAGGCTGCACGCGCCGGCAAAGCTGGCCGCCAGCGGCTGCGCGCCGCCCATGCCGCCCAGGCCGGCGGTCAGGATCCAGCGCCCCTTCAAGCTGCCGCCGTAGTGCTGCACGCCGGCCTCGACGAAGGTCTCGTAGGTGCCCTGCACGATGCCCTGGCTGCCGATGTAGATCCAGCTGCCGGCGGTCATCTGGCCGTACATCATCAGGCCCTTGCGGTCGAGCTCGTGGAAGTGCTCCCAGGTCGCCCACTTGGGCACCAGGTTGCTGTTGGCCAGCAGCACGCGCGGTGCGTCCTCATGGGTGCGGAATACGCCCACCGGCTTGCCGCTCTGCACCAGCAGGGTCTCGTCGGGTTGCAGCGCCTCCAGGCTGGCGAGCAGGGCCTCGAAGCAGGGCCAGTCGCGCGCGGCCTTGCCGATGCCGCCATAGACGACAAGCGCATCGGGGTTCTCGGCGACCTCGGGGTCGAGGTTGTTCTGCAGCATGCGCCAGGCGGCCTCGATCAGCCAGTTGGCGCAGCGGATCCGGCTGCCGCGCGGCGAGCGGACGGGGCGCGGGCCGGCGCTGGTGCCGGCACTGACGGGCAGGTGGCGGGCGGCGGACAGGTCGGTCATGGCGGGTCTCAAGGCTTACCCGCACTCTACTTGTCTAGACAACCCTATGCAAGTAGGATCGAAGACCATGGTTCTCGTGGTTTCCCCTGGCCTGCCGCACCCTGTGCCCCCGGCACACCCTGCGCCATACGCGCGGGTCAAGCAGCACCTGAAGGAAGGGCTCGCCGCCGGGCGCTGGCCTGCGGGCGTGCCGATGCCCTCGGAGGCCGAGCTGGTGGCCGAGTTCGGCGTCAGCCGCATGACCGTCAACCGCGCGCTGCGCGAGTTGCAGGCCGAGGGGCTGGTGCTGCGCACCCAGGGTGTCGGCACCTTCGCCGCGCCGCTGCACAAGGTCAGCAGCACCTTGACGATCAGCGATGTGCACGACGAGATCGTCGCCCGCGGCCACCGCCACGAAGCCCGCGTCCACCTGAAACGCCGCGAGCCCGCGCCCGAGGCGCTGGCCGCGCAACTGGGCCTGGCGGTCGGTGCCTGGGTCTTCCACACCTTGATCGTGCACCTCGAGGACGGCGTGCCGCTGCAGTGCGAGGACCGCTACGTCAACCCCGACGAGGCGCCGGGCTACCTGGACGCCGACTTCCTGCGGACGACGCCCACGCACGTGCTGTTCGACACCACGGCGCTGTGGCGCGCCCAGTACCACATCGAGGCCACCCGACCCACCACCCAGGAGGCGAGGCTGCTGGGCATCGAGGCCGACACCCCCTGCCTGACGGTCGTGCGGCGGACCTTCAGCCGCCGCGCACCGATCACGATTGCCCGGCTCGTGCACCCGGGGTCGCGCTACGCGTTGCACGGCGAGTTCCGGCCATGAGCGGCCTGAACGGGGTGTCGCTGGCGGACACGACCCCCCAGCCCTGGCGCAACGGCGGCGGCACGACACGCGAGCTGCTGGCCTGGCCCGAGGCGCAGGACTGGCGTGTGCGCGTGAGCGTGGCCCGCATTGCCCGCGACGGCCCCTTCAGCGCCTACCCCGGCGTGCACCGGGGGTTTGCCGTGTTGCAGGGTGCCGGCGTCGTCCTGCAGTGGACGGATCACCGGCTGGCACTCACCGCCGACAGCGAGCCGCATCACTTCGACGGCGGGCAAGCCCCGGACTGCCGGCTGCTCGACGGACCCACCGAAGACCTGAACCTGATGCTGCGCGGCGCGTCAGGGCCAGGTGGCCTGCTGCGGGTGCGCGCCAACGTCCCGTGGGTCTGCAGGGGACCCTGGCGCGGCGTGTTCGCGACCTCGGCGTGCCAGCTGCATGTGGGCAGCCCGGATGCCGGCCACCTCCACGACGTGCCCGCCGGCACCCTGGCCTGGGCCGACAACGCCGACGGCGAGCCCTGGACCCTCCGCACGGACCGCCCCCTGCGCGCCTGGTGGCTGTGCCTGGCCGAAGGACTCCCGACATGACACGCACCCTTTGGCGCAATGCCCGGCTGGCCTGCTTCGACGGTCCGCAGCCCTGGGGCTGGGTCGAACACGGAGCCCTGGTCACCGAAGGTCCCGTGCTGGCCTGGGTCGGCAACGTCGCAGACCCACCGGGCGGCCGCTACGACGCCGAGCACGACCTGCAGGGCGCACTGGTCACGCCGGGGCTGGTCGACGCCCACACCCACCTGGTCTACGGTGGCGACCGCGCGGCCGAGTTCGAGCTGCGGCTGCAAGGCGCCAGCTACGAGACCCTCGCCCGCGCCGGGGGTGGCATCCGCTCCACCGTGGCCGCCACGCGCGCCGCGAGCGACGAGGCCCTTTTCGAAGCGACCGCACGCCGTGCTCGTGCGTTGATGGCCGAAGGCGTGACCACGGTCGAGATCAAGAGCGGCTATGGCCTGAGCCAGCACGACGAGGCGCGCTGCCTGGGCGTGGCGCGGCGCATCGGTCGCGAGCTGCCGCTGTCGGTGCGCACGACATCGCTGGCGCTGCACGCACTGCCGCCTGAGTTCGCCGGCCGAGCCGACGCCTACGTCGATGCCGCCTGCGACTGGCTCGCGGCGCAGCACGCCGCAGGCCTGGTCGATGCCGTCGACGCCTTCTGCGAGACCATCGGCTTCGACCCGGCGCAGACCGAACGCCTGTTTGCCGCGGCCGCCCGCCTGGGGCTGCCGGTCAAGCTGCATGCCGAGCAGCTCAGCGACCAGGGCGGAGCGGCGCTCGCGGCGCGGCACGGTGCGCTGAGCTGCGACCACCTCGAACACCTGAGCGCCGAGGGCATCGCCGCGATGCGGTCCAGCGGCACCGTGGCGGTGCTGTTGCCCGGCGCGTACTACTTCCTGCGCGAGACACGGCTGCCGCCGGTGGCGGCGCTGCGCGAAGCCGGCGTGCCGATTGCGATCGCCACCGACCACAACCCGGGGTCGTCGCCGACGCTGTCGCCACTGCTGATGCTCAACATGGCGTGCACCTTGTTCCGCCTGACGCCCGAAGAGGCCTGGGCCGGCTTCACCCGCCACGCCGCGCAGGCCCTGGGCCTGTCCGACCGCGGCCGGCTCGCCGCCGGTCTGCGGGCCGACTTCGTCGTCTGGGACAGCCAGCACCCGCGCGACATCGCCTACCGCTTTGGCGGACCCAACCCCTGCCGCCGCGTGGTGTTTGGCGGCATCGAACGGAGCCCTGCATCATCGCCGCCATGAGCCACCGCCTGCACCGCGGCACGACGCCGCTGCTGGTCAGCGTGCCGCACTGCGGCCTGCACCTGCCCGCCGAGCACCAGCATCGCTATGTCGACCGGGCCCTGGCCGTCGAGGACACCGACTGGCATCTCGACCGCCTCTACGACTTCGTGCGCGAGATGGGCGCCAGCCTGCTGCTGCCGCACTGGAGCCGCTACTGGATCGACCTGAACCGCCCGCGCGACGACGCGCCGATGTACGCCGGCCAGAACAACACCGAGCTGTGCCCGACGCGCTTCTTCACCGGAGAGCCTCTGTACCGCGAGGGCCAGGCGCCCGGTCGCGCCGAGGTGCAGCAGCGCGTGATGTCGGCCTGGCAGCCGTACCACGCCGCGCTGGAGGCCGAACTCCACCGGCTGCGCAACGAACACGGGCACGCGGTGCTGTTCGACGCCCACAGCATCAAGAGCGAGCTGCCCTGGCTGTTCGAGGGCACGCTGCCGCACATGAACCTCGGCACCGTCGCCGGCAGCAGCTGCGCGCCGTCGTTGCGCGCGGCCCTGACGGCGACACTGGAGCGCCACGCCGGGCGCTTCAGCCATGTCGTCGACGGCCGCTTCAAGGGCGGGCACATCACCCGGTCGCACGGCCGGCCGGCCGAAGGCCTGCACGCGGTGCAGCTCGAGATGTGCTGGCGCAGCTACATGGACGAGTCGCCGCGGGCCTGGAACGATCAGCGCGCAGCCGGGGTGCAGCCGCTGCTGCGCGAGCTGGTCGCGACGCTGCGCGACTGGAGGCCGGTGTGAACCCGTCTGCACTCTGGGCCCCCAGGGCCTGGGTGGGTGGGCAATGGCAGTCCGACGTGCTGCTGACCATAGGCGGCGACGGCCGCTGGGCCGACGTGCGCCCACAGACGCCGCGCGACACGCTGCCCGCGCGCACGGAGTGCCTGGCCGGGCCGCTGCTGCCGGGTCTGGTGAATGCGCACAGCCATGCCTTCCAGCGGGCCTTCGCCGGCCATGCCGAGCGCCGCGAATCGGCCACCCAGGACAGCTTCTGGACCTGGCGCGACCGCATGTACGCCGTGGCCCTGACGCTCACGCCCGAGGCCCTGCACGGCATCGCGCTCGATCTCTACCGCGAGCTGCTTGCGGGCGGCTACACCCAGGTCTGCGAGTTCCACTACCTGCACCATCGGGCCGACGGCACCCGGCACGCGCCCGACCCCTGGGCGATGGCCCGCGCACTGGCCGACGCCGCGGTGCAGGCGGGCATCGGCCTGACCCTGCTGCCGGTGCTGTACGAGCGCGCCGGCTTCGCGCACGATTCACTGCGCGACGACCAGCGCCGGTTCGCGACCACCCCCGAGGACGTGATCGCCGCACGCGACGCGGTGCGCCGCTGGGCGCTGCCGGACGTCGACGCGGGTGTCGCGATCCACTCGCTGCGCGCGGCCTCGCCGGCCTCCATCCGCCGCCTGCTCGGGCTCGTCGGCGACGACCCGGCGCCGATCCACATCCACGTCGCCGAGCAGACCGCCGAGGTCGACGACTGCCTGGCCCACACCGGCCAGAGACCCGTCGCCTGGCTGCTGGGCCATGCCGGCATCGCCCTTGACCGCCGCTGGCAGTTGGTCCACGCGACCCATACCCTGCCGTCTGAAGTGAGCGGCATCGCGGCCTGTGGCGCCGGTGTCGTGATCTGCCCGACGACCGAGGCCAATCTCGGCGACGGCATCCCCGACCTGCCCGGCCTGCTCTCGGCCGGGGTGCCGCTGTCGGTCGGATCGGACAGCCAGGTCGGCCGCCAGTGGCCCGAGGAGCTTCGCTGGCTCGAATACGCGCAACGCCTGACCCGCCGCGAACGCAACGTCGCCGCCGACCCGCCCCGCCAGGCCTCGACCGCCGCGCGGCTGTTCGAGGCCTGCCTGCAAGGCGGCGCCGCCGCGGCCGGCTTCAAGCGCTCGGGCCTGCAACCCGGGGCGCGGGCCGACGCCTTGATGCTGTCGCCACCCCGGGGTCCGGCAGGCCCTGCGGACCCCCTGGATGCGCTGGTCTTCGCCGCCGATTCGGGCTTTGCCCAGCGCTGGGTGGCAGGGCGGCGCGCTCCGGCGATCGGAGTGACTCACTCCGCTTCATAAGGACCCGCGAGTCCGATGAAAGGCCGCGGTTGGAGGCTGCCGACGATGTCGGCCTCTTTGGTTCGGGGTGGGTCGGCGTCGGCAATGACGCAAGGATCAGACGGCGACTCATCCGCCTCCCGGCCTACTTGATCGCGGTCTGGTCACCCCCGGTCGGGATCGAACCCCCGGGCTTCAGGTCCCCGTTGCGTACCAGCATGTACGCGACGATCGCCGTCTTGACGGGGTCATCGATCTTGGCCGGGTTGTCGAACGGCATCAGGAGCTGCACGTAGTCGAACAGTCCCTTGGCCGTCCCGAACTTGCCGATGTCGTGCCCAGGGCCCCAGATGGGACGCGGGAACACGTTCGCGTCGCGCCCTTTCGGGCCGTGGCACAACGCACAGTGCGCCTGGTAGAGCTTCGCGCCGTTCAGCACCTGCGGGCTGGCACCGGCCGGAGGCGCCGGCACCTCCGACGCAAGCGCGGACGGCAGCCAGAACGCGAAGGCGGCCAGCTGCGCCGCCGGGTGGATCCGCTTCGAGCGTCGGCCCTTCATGCGACCCGGATGCGGAACTTCGGGATCGCGCCATTCGCCATGCCGAGCTGGTTGAACGGAACCCTCTCCGGCTGCGCGTACCCGGCCATGTCGATGCCGCGCGTCTCGATGACATGGTCGCCAGGGCGCGCGTCCCACTGGAAGTCGAACCGCACCCACGTGTATCGGCCGAGATTCGGTCCCTGGATGTTCGCGCGCTGCCACCCACCGCCATCGACGCGGTACTCGACATCGCGGATGCCGTACTGAGGTGCCCATGCATAGCCGCGCACCAACTGCCTGCCGGCAGTCATGCGCGGCCATTCGCCGCGCTTCAACGGATAGTTCGCGGGCACCGACGGGCTCTTCTCAAGCACAAGCGGCACGGTGATCAAGGTCTTGATCGGCATCCAGGTGACCATCGGCCCCTTGACGTCCGCCGCGGTGACGCCGCCGATGAATTCGTCGGTCGGTCCGACAGCCGGCGCCGCATAGTCGGGCCCGATGTACACCTCGCCGCGGGTGTTCAGCCGGCACCAGTGCTGGTGCGTGTCCACGCGCATCTCGGTCAGCCACTTGATCGACGCCGTACCACCCCAGCCCGGTACCACCAGGCGCACTGGCGCGCCGTGGTCGGGCGTCAGGGGGTTGCCGTTCATCCTGAAGCAGATGCCGATGTCGTCGGCACGCGCCAGGATGTCGGCCACCGGCATCGGCCGGCCCATGTCGCCGCCGTCGACACCCGACCAGAACAGGGCTGACCGGGCTTCCTTCTTCAGTCCGGTGAGGCCGAAGATATGGGCCAACGGCACGATCTGCCACTCGGCCTGCCCCACCGCCCCCAGCACCCAGTTGCCGCCGGCAACCTGCATCTGGTCCTGTTGTTCCCAGAACAGGCTGCGGCCGTTGCCATGGCACTCCATCGTCGCGATGACCGTACGCGACGGCATCTTCACGAGGTCGTCATAGCCGATGTCGATGCTGCGCTCCAGTCCGTTGCCGTGGATCTTCATGCGCCACAGCTTCGGATCCAGCACGGGCTTCGCCTCGGCCACTGGAGTCGGGTAGTGGTTTCGGACGTAGAACTCCTCGACGGGGGTGATGTAGGTGCTGAAGTCCCAGTAGTTGCCGCTGCGCACCGTCGCGCCGATGTTGAGCAGACGGGAGTCGTCCTTGACGAGCACCCTGCGGGCCGGCGCAGCCGCTGGGGCAGCCGCGGCCGCTGGAGCTGGTGCAGCCGGGGCCTGGGCTTGGGTCAGGCCAGGCGCGGCTGCGGCCGCGCCAAAGGCCGCGGCCGATACGAAGAAGCGTCGCCGGTCGGCTTGCGGGCCGATGCGAAGCGCCTCATCCACGAGGGCGCGTTCCTGTGCCTGCTGCTGTTGAGCTGCCATGCCTGTCTCCTGACTCTTGATGGTGGACCGGACTCGGGTTAATGCGCGTGGTCCGGCGTGGGCTTCACCGCAAGATGCAGGCCATGGCCCTCTTCCTGGTTCGGGGGCGGCATTGGGAAGAAGAGGTAATGAAGCGAACCGCCAACGATCCATCGCCGTTACGACAAGGTAACCGACGCGTCTTCCTGGCTGCGGCCTTGAGTGGCGCCGCGCTGCTGCCAGGGCGGGGACTGGCCGCGGTGCCACTGCGATTCGGGACGACTCCGGTCTTCTTGAATGAGCAGATCGGCCTGCTCGACCGCTGGCAGCGGCTGCTTGAGGCGCGACTCGACCGACCCGTTCGCTTCGTGCAGCGAGGCAGCTACCGCGAAATCGTCGACCTGTTGCTGGGCGACGGCGTCGAAGCCGCATGGTTGTGCGGACACCCGTTGGTGCTGCACGAGTCCAGACTCTCGGTGGTGGCCGTTCCCCGCTACCAGGGCGCACCGCTGTACCGCTCGCACCTGATCGTGCCGGCCGCCGATGCCTCGACGCGGCAGGTGTCCGACCTGCGCGGCCGCGTGTTCGCGTACAGCGACCCGCTGTCCAACAGCGGCTTTCTCGTGCCCCGTGCCGAGATCGCCGGCATCGGCGCCAACCCCGCGTCATTCTTCCGGCGCAGCTTCTTCACCTTCAGTCACCGCAAGGTGGTCGATGCCGTACGCGCGGGCCTGGCCGACGGCGGTGCAGTCGACGGCTACGTCTGGGACACCATCGCCGCCCAGCAGCCCGCCAGCGTCGCCGGGCTGCGCGTGGCCTGGCGCTCGGCACCACACGGATTCCCGCCCGTGGTCTCCCGCCTCAACTGGGCAGCGGCCGAGGCCCGCCAGTTGGGCGATGCCCTGCGCGGCATGTCCGCCGAGGCCGAGGGCCGCGCCATCCTGGAGCGGCTGAACATCGACGGATTCGAGGAGCCTCGTGCCGGCCAGTTCGACAGCATCCGCGCACTGCTGCGCGTGTCCGAGCGCAGCGGCCCGTGAGCCTGCGCGACCTCAGCTGGCGGCTGAAGATTCCGCTGGCCATCACGGCGGTGATCTTGCTCACCGAGATCGTCGTGACCACCTTGCTGGTGACGCGTGCGCTGGGGGACGCGCGCCGCGACCTCGAAGCCAGCGCCGAGAGCCTGACCAAGCTGCTGGCCCGCTCGCTGCGCGACCCGATGCTTCGCGACGACCTCTGGCTGGCCTTCGAGGTGGTGAGAGCGCCGCTGGAGGCGCGCAGCAGCGACAGCCCGCTGCAAGGCGTGGTGGTGCTCGACGCGGCACGCCAGGTGTTCGTGTCCAGCGACCCGCGTCGCATGCCCGTGCTGACGCCAGCGCGGGCACTGCCCGAACCCCTGGCGCCGCTTGCGTTGAAGTCCGCCGGCGACAACGGCTTTCACCTCGCACTCGGACGTGGCACGACAGGTCCGGAGCTCGCGGCTGCAGGACCCATCGTGGCTGAGGACGGCAGGCGACTGGGCACGGTCATGCTTGACTACAACGGCGCCTTGTATGCCGAACGCGTCCGCTCCGCGGTCTTCGAGGTCGCCTTGGTCAGCGTGCCGGGCCTGCTGCTTCTGGTACCCCTGGGCTGGTACGCGGGCAAGCGCCTCGCGCAGCCGCTGTCACAGATGGCGCAGGCGATGGCCCAGGTCGGCCGGCAGTCGCCGCAACAGGTTCAGACCTTGCTGCCACCGGACGGCGGCGACGAGGTGGGTCAGCTCTCCGCGCAGGCACGGCAGATGCTCGACGGGCTGGCGCGCAAGGCCGCCCTCGAACGCGAAGTCATGGCCTCGGACCGTCTGGCCGCGGTGGGGCGAGTCTCGGCCGCGATCGCCCACGAGATCAACAACCCCCTGGGTGGCATGCTCAACGCCATTGACACCGCAATGCGGCACGGCAACCCGGATGCGGTATCGCGCAAGACCTTCGGGCTGCTCGAGCGCGGCCTGCAGCAGATCCGCGCGACGGTCGCGGCCCTGCTCGTCGAGGCGCGGCTGGACTCCCCGCGGCTCGGCGGCCAGGACTGGGACGACCTGCTGATGCTGATCCAGCCCGATGCGGCGACCCGCGGGCTTCAGCTGTTGTGGCAGGTCGATGCGTCCGCGACATTGGACACGCCGCTGCCGGGCCACGAGGTGCGGCAGCTGGCGCTCAACCTGCTGCTCAACGCCACCGCCGCGGCACGCCCGCCTGCCGAAGGCGGTTCCGCAGCGGTCGAGTTCACGGTGACACGCACCTCGGGGCAGCTGGCGATGCTCGTCGGCAACACGGGTCCGGCGCTGGCACCCGAACGGCTGGCTCGCATGTTCGAGCCCTTCGTGGCGTCTGCCATCGACGAGGGTCCGCACCGGCGCGGCCTGGGGCTCTGGGTGTGCTGGCAGATCGTGCAACGCCTGAAAGGCAGCATCGATGTCGCCAGCAACGGTACCTGGACACGGGTCTCGGTGCGCCTTCCCGTGCCCCACGTCAACGAACGGGGATGACGACGTGCCTCGACTTTTGCTCATCGAGGATGACGCGATCATGGGCGAGTCGCTGCTTGATCGCTTCGAACTGGAAGGCTTCCGCGTCCAGTGGTCGAGAACAGCGGAGCAGGCCGCGTCCCTGCTGGATTCACAGCCTTTCGACGCGGTCGTCAGCGACGTCCGCCTGCCTGACGGTTCGGGTGAACAACTCTTCGAGAGCCGCCAACGCGCGCCTGTCGCGCTGCCGCCCTGGCTGTTCATCACCGCCTTCGCGTCCGTCGATCGCGCGGTTGCGATGCTGCAGGCCGGCGCACGCGACTACGTCACCAAGCCTTTCGACATTGCCGAACTGGTCGACAAGGTTCGGGTCGCGGTCGGACAATGCGAAGCGGCCCACCCGCCCACGAAGCCGGCGGTCGACGTCACGCTGGGCGCATCCTCGGCCATGCAGACGCTGGCAGACCAGTCTCGCCGGGTTGCGCGCAGGACGCGCACGGTACTGATCACCGGCGAGAGCGGCGTCGGCAAGGAGGTGCTCGCACGCCACCTGCATGCGCAGGCCCATCCGCACGGCACGGCGCCATTCGTGGCCGTCAACTGCGGTGCCATCCCCGAGACGCTCATCGAGGTCGCCCTGTTCGGCCATGAACGTGGCGCCTTCACGGGCGCAGACCGGCAGCGGCGTGGGTACGTCGAGCAGGCCGAGGGAGGAACGCTCTTCCTGGACGAGATCGCCGAACTGACACCGGCCCTGCAGGTGCGGCTGCTGCGTGTGCTTCAGGACCGCCAGGTGCAACGCCTGGGCGCCGAGACCACCATCACGGTGGACTTGCGGGTCACCTGCGCCACGCACCGCGACCTGCACGAACTCGTGCAGCAGGGACGCTTCCGCGAGGATCTGTACTACCGCATCCACGTCGTGCATCTGAAGGTTCCGCCGCTGCGCGACCGGCCCGATGACGTCCTGTGGCTCGCCCAGCGCTTCCTGCAGGACGAGGCCCGTGAACGCAGTGAGCCCGTCAGACGCCTGACTCCTGCGGCCCGGGCGGCGCTGCTCGGCCACGCCTGGCCCGGCAACGTCCGCGAACTGCGCAACCGCGTCGAGCGGGCCTGCGTGATGAGCGAGCTGCGCGAGGTCGACGCCGCCGACCTGTTCGAAGACCGCCAGGCTTCGGCGTCGCCGGCCGAGCTGCCAACTCTCGAAGCCTTCGTCGCGGATGTCGAGAAGGCGTATCTCAGCGCGGTGCTGCAGCGCTTCAAGGGACGCGTGGGTCTGGCCGCGCAGGCCTTGGGCATATCGAGGAAGACCTTGTGGGAGAAGAGCAAGCGCTACGACCTGCGTCCGGATGACTGAGCCCTGGCCCCGGCTTCTTGTTCGCCCGGCAAGCGGCACGCGTCGTCATCAGGCTCCACCGTCTCGGGCACGACCCCTGCGGCGCCGGACGTCCAAGGCCTTGATCCCGATCAAGGGACTTGCCTGCGGTCGCACGAGGCCGGACAGGGTTCTGGGCGCTTTCCCGCTATGCTGACCCTTTCACAGAGATGGACGAAAACGCTCAGCAAGCCCTTGCCGAAGCCCAGGCCTGCCTGGACCGCGGCGAGCTCGAAGCCGGCCTGGTCGCGGCACGTGCGGCGGCACAGGCCACCGACCCCGCCACTCGGGCGCGGGCGGGCTGGCTTCAAGCCCAGTTCACCTTCCGCCGTGGTGACTATGCCGGTGTGCTGGCGCTGGCGGAAGATCTTTCGCCGCTGCTGCGCGCCCACAGCAGCGACGACCTCCGCGAGTTCCACCGCATCGTCGCGTTCGCGGGCGCCGAGAGCGGCCGTTTCGACTTGGCCCTGGCCGCCGCCTACGAGGTGCACGCGCTGGCCGAAGCCACCGGGAAACCCGGACCGCTTTCGCAAGCGCTCAACACGCTCGGCATCTGCTTCGAACGCATGGGCGACCCGTGGCAGGCCGAACGACTGCTGCGCGAGGCGCTGGCCATCGCCCGCGAAGGCGCGGCGCTGCGGGAACTGATCAGCGCGTTGAATAACCTGTGCGCCGTGCTGATCGGCACCCATTACCTGCAACGTGGCAGCGAGGTCACCGCGGCCTCGCTGGCGGCGCTGGATCGGGCGCTGCCGCTGGCCGAGGAGATGGTGGGCCTGATCGGTGCGACGGGCGACCCCTACTCGCGCATCATTTCCGAAGGCAACCTGGGCGAGATCCTGGTCCACCTCGGCGAGCGCGACCGATCCCGCACGTTGCTGGACCGCACGTTGGCCGAAGCCCTGCGCCTGGGCTTCGGGCCACAGGCTCAGCGCCTGAATTGCTCGCTGGCCGAGTGGGCGCTGCGCCACGCCGCCCCCGAGCAGGCCCGTACAGTGCTGCAGACCCTGCTGGCCGAGGCCGGGGACCGGCCGCTCATGCCGATGACGGAACTGCGAGCCCAGCACGCCTTGTACATGGCCCACAAGGCACTGGGCGATACAACCGCTGCGCTGAGGCACCTGGAGAAGCACTCGGACCTGCTGCGCGAGCGCATCGTGCAGCAGTTGCAGGCGCAATCGGAGCAGTTCATCACCCGGGTCGAAGCCGAGCAGTCCCGCCGCGAAGTCGAGCGCCAGCGCGACCGTGCGCAGAGCCTGGAGGCCGACACCCGCCGCGACCCGCTCACCGGCCTGGGCAACCGGCGCGCCGTGGAGCATCACGTTCCCGCTCTGCTGAAGGAAACCGCTGCCGCCAGCCGGCCGGTGACGCTGGCCATACTGGACCTGGACCACTTCAAGCAAATCAACGACCGCCACGGCCACCTGGTGGGCGACCGCGTCCTGGTGGCCATGGCGCAGCTGATGCGCGAGTGTGTGCGCCAGGCGGATCTGGTCGCCCGTATCGGCGGCGAGGAGTTCCTGCTCGTGCTGCCCGATGCCAATGAGTCCCGGGCACTGGAAGTCTGCGAGCGCATCCGTCAGCACGTCGCCGGCCACGACTGGGCGGCGCTTTCCCCTGGCCTGGCGGTGACACTCAGCGCTGGTCTGGCCAGCGCGCCGCCTTACGACGAGACGGCGCTGGCGACCCGCGCCGACCAGGCGCTGTACCGCGCCAAGGCGCGCGGCCGCAACGGCGTGGAAGCGGGCTGATCGGGGCCGGCCGAGGCCAGCACTGGCGAGCGAACACGCCGCGGGCCTGCGCAGCGGGAGCGCAGAACCTCAGCCCCGCAGCAGACTCCACCCCAAGGTCACGGCCAGGGACAGCAGGCACACCAGGCTCAGCACATGCCCGGCTCGGCGCAGCAGCGGCAGCCGGGCCAGCATCCCGGCGGCGTGCAGCAGCCGCGCCAGCACCACGACACCGGCAATCGCCACCAGCGTCGCACCGGCCGCACCGCGCGACTCGGCCATCCACAGCAGCAGCAGCAACGGCCACTGTTCGACCAGGTTGCCATGCGCGCGGACCGCCGCCGCCAGGTCGCGGTGGCCGCCATCGCCCGCACTGATCTTGTGGTGCAGGCGCAGCCGGGAGACATTGAGCGACAGCGCGACCAGCAGCAGCGTCGTGGCGACCAGGGTCGCCGTGGTGATGGGATTCATGGTGGGTGGATGAAGGGGTTGACCTGACAGCGCAAGGCTGAAACCTTACACTGTAAGTCTTGCTTCGTCTGCCCGCAATTGACCCGATTCAACCCGACCCGACCGGCGCTGAGCCGCGAGCGCATCCTTTCCGAAGCGCTGGCCTTGATCGAATCCGACGGCCTGGACGCCTTCAGCACGCGCCGCCTGGCCCAGCGGCTGGGCTGCGAGGCGATGAGCCTGTACCACCACCACCCGAGCAAGGCCCATCTGCTGGATTCGCTGGTCGACCAGGTGCTCGGCGCGATGCCACTGCCCGACCCGTCCCAACGACCCGCGGACCGCCTGCGCCAACTGGCCGCCACCTGGCGACACATGGCGCGCCGCCATCCGCGCTTCTACCTCTGGCTGGCGCTGCACCGCTGGAACTCGGCCACCGGCGTGCGCTTCCTGGGAGCGGTGCTGGGATGCTTTGCCGATGCCGGACTGTCGCGTGAGCAGTCGGCACGCGCCTTCAGGGTCGTCGGCTACTACCTGCTTGGCGCGACGCTGGACGAGACCGGCGGCTACGCCCAGGGTCCGTCGTCGTTGAACCCGATCCCGCTGGACGTGCTGCAGCGCGAGCACCCCCTTGTCGCACAGGCTGGCGAGTTCTTCGTGCCGGAACAGTTCGACCGGACCTTCGAGTTGGGCTTCGAGGTTCTGTTGCGGGGCCTGGGCCTCGACTCCGGAACGTCGCCCGATTGATCGGCGACGACGGCCTGCGGCCAGCGCCAGGCCCATGCCGCAGGGAAAAGCCGGTGATCAGGGCGCGTTTGCCGGCAAGGCCGAACCGATCGGCAACAGCGGGCTTCATGGCAGTTCCGGGGCCCGTGCCCCGGTGGGGTGCAGCGTCCATGCGGACGCCGCGAGCGTCACTTGGGCGACCTGGTGGGCGAGGGGTTGGTCGGCTTGCAGCGTCAGCACGTCGTGCTCGTCGCCGGCAGGTCGCTCAAGGGTGTTGAGTTGGCTTTCCAGCATCTGCAACTGCATGAAATGGCCCGTGCGCTGGCCCATGCGCTGGCGCAGCAGTTCGGGCTGGCCGTCGAGGAACACGAAGCGAATGTCCGGCAGGTGCTGTCGAAGACGATCGCGGTACACCCGCTTCAGCGCCGAGCAGGCCACCACGCGCCCGGCGGGTGCGCTGGCGTCGGGCGCAGCCTGCAGGCAAGCCGCCACGCGATCAAGCCAGGGCCAGCGGTCGGCATCGGTCAATGGCACACCCGACTGCATCTTGCGCACGCTATCGGGCAGATGCAGGTCGTCGCCATCGGTCATGCACAGGTGCAGGGCCTCGCCCAAGGCACCCGCCAAGGTGGACTTGCCGCAGCCCGACACCCCCATGACCACCAGGCGCAGCACGGTGGGGGGGCTCATCCCTGCACCGCGCCGGCGGTCAGGCCGCTGCACCCCGGTGGTGTCGAGACGGATGCGGTGGAGCGAACGTCTCGCGGCGATGAAGAGCGCGTTGCGGGCCACGCGCCGCCGACGTGTCGCTGATGTGGAGCACGGACTCGTCGGGCGAAAACGCCAGCCCGTTGGGCTCTTCCACGAAGTCGCGGACCACGCGCAGTTCGCCCGAGACGGGATCGAAGCGGAACATGTGGCAGTCGCCCAGCTCGCTGTCGGCCTTGTGGCCTTCGTGGTCGGAGGCGATGCCGTAGGGCGGATCGGTGAACCAGATCGTGCCGTCGGACTTCACGCGTGTGGCCGCTGGTGAACTCGACCGCGTCGCGCCAGACGCTCTGGCCGTCCACAGGGCCCTCGCTCCACGTGGCGCCCGTGCACAGGCGCTCCAGGGCTGTCGCCTGATGCGCGACGGGGGCAAAACGGGGGTCGAGCACGTCGATCACGGCGCCGGCGATGCTGCCGTCCGCCAGTGCCGCCAGCCGCGCCGCTTCGTCGACGACACTGCCACGCGCCACATTGATGCCGTCGTGGCCGACACCGAACACCGACACCGCCTTCAGCGCCGGCAGCTGCGCCATCAGCGAACCCGGCACCTTGGACTCGCCCGAGGCCACCAGGCCCACGATCCGCGGCGCCAGGGCCGCAAACGCCTGCGCATCGCCGGCCTGGGCGTCCACGTGCACGCAGAAACGCGTGGCCAGGGCCTTCATGGAGAACGGGTGGAGCCCTTTCAAGGCCAGGATGTCAGGCAGCGGCACGGGTGAAGCTTGAGGCAGCGGGGTCCGGCAAAGGATGACTCCGGTCGGGAACGAAAGCTTGACGGGTAGCGCTATCCGAAGCGGACACCAAACACTCGATATTGACCATCGGAAATCCACTCAAGCCCAATCACCTCCCCCAGGGAGGGCGTGGCGGCGACCACTGACGCCTGAAGTGAGATAGCGCTATCCTAAATCTCAATCGATCCTTGACCGTCGGCATATTCCCTAGGCGATGACAGCCCCACGCCAGTCCAGGCGTCCGGGCAGCGGTCGTGACCCGTCGCCACCCGCCGGTCTCTGGCGCCACGCCCTCGTCGGTCGTCACGACGGCGCTCGCGCAGGCGCGGATGACGCCGCATCCTGCGCCCGACTCCACTCGCCCGCCGACCATGCCTGCCGATCTTGTCCGCCTTCTACGCACCGCTCTCGCCGGCCTTGGCCTCGCCTTGGGCCTTGCCGCCGCAACGCCGGCCACTGCAGCCGCCGGGCTGGTCGATGCCGCATGGCTGCGGGCCCAGCCAGCGGCGGCATCCGTCATCGTCGTCGATGCTTCGCCCGGCCCGGCCTACGCCGCGGCACACATCCCGGGCGCGTTCCACATGGACCTGATGGGCACCGGTGCCCGCCCCCTGCCCAAGCCCGAGTTGGAGCGCCGCCTGCGCAGCTGGGGAGCCGGACCGGACAGCCGCTTCGTGGTCTACGACTCGGCGGGCACGATGTGGGCGACGCGGTTGTACTTCGACCTGCTGCTGCACGGTGTCGCGGCCGACCGTCTGCATCTGCTCGACGGTGGCCTTGCGGCCTGGAAGCGTGCCGGCGGCGCGGTGACGAACCAGTCCACGCCAGCGCCCGAGCCTGGCCGCTGGCAGGCGCCGGCCACCGGGCCGGATCTGCTGATGCGGCTGCCGGCCTTCCTGACGGGCACCGGCGAGCTCCAGACCACGGCCACCGTGGAGGCGCTGAACGCGGGCTACTACTTCGGTGGCCAGCGCTTCTTCGACCGCGGCGGCCATGTGCCGGGCGCGATCCACTGGCCCACGTCCGACTTCTTCAATCCCGACGGGACCTTCAAGCCCGTGGCCGAGATCCGACGCATGGCCGCCCACCTGGGGCTGAAGCCGGGCCAGCGGGTGCAGACCTACTGCGGCGGCGGCGTCGCCGCGACGGTGCCGTTCTTCGCCCTCAAGGTGCTGCTGGAGTGGCCCGATGTCGGCGTGTTTGTCGGTTCGCAGATCGACTGGCTGCGCGACGAGCGCAAGCTGCCGATGACGCCCTGGGCCCGGCCGCAGATGCTGCGCGACGCGACCTGGCTGGCGGCCTGGAACGACGAGCAGTTCCGCATCTTCGGCATCGCGCGGCTCGGGGTCATCGATGTCCGCAACGAAGCCGCGTTTGCCGCCGGCCATGTGCCCAAGGCGGTGTCGCTGCCGGCCGCGCGCTGGCGCGAGGCGCTGGCCGATCCGGGCCGGCTTCAGGGTGAACTGGCGAGCCTCGGCTTGCGCCCATCCGACGAGGCGGTGATCGTTTCCGAAGGCGGCCTGCAGCCTGACGCGGCACTGGCCTTCGTTCTGCTGGAGTCGCTGGGGGTGACCCAGGTGTCGCTGCTGATGGATTCGGTGGACGAATGGGCCCTTCGCGGCCATGCACTGACCCGGTCCGCGGCAGCCGCCGCGACAACCCCGACACCAAGCGCGGTCCCGGCTTCGGCGTGGACAGATCTGACCCGGCCGGCAAGGCCGCTGCTCGTCAAGGCCGACATCGCCGACCCGGCGTCGACCTACCCGCGCCTGATCTGGTCGACCGGGCCGCAGGCGCCGACGATCACGCCCGCCGGGCCGACCGTGCACCTGCCCGTCACCGAGCTGCTCTTGCCGGACGGCCAGCCGCGGCCGGCACACGAGATGGTGGCCCGACTCAACAAGGCCGGCGTCACGCGCTGGTCGGAGGTGGTGACGGTCGCCGACGACCCGGGCCAGGCCGCGCTCGGGGTGGTGCTGCTGCGTCTGCTGGGGTGGCCGGACGTGAAGATGGCACGACCTTGACCGGCCGCCTTCAAAGCTCGGTTCGCAGCCGCCAGATCTCCGGGAACAGCACCACGTCCAGCATCCTGCGCAGGTAGCTCACACCCCCGGTGCCGCCGGTGCCCCGCTTGAAGCCGATCACGCGCTCGACGGTGGTCACGTGCCGGAAGCGCCAGAGTCGGAACGCATCCTCGAGATCGGTCAGCTCCTCGCCCAGCTGGTACAGGTCCCAGTGCTTCTGCGGGTCGCGGTAGACCAGCAGCCAGGCGTCCTGCACGCCGTCGCTGGCGTCGTAGGGCAGCCGCCAGTCGCGCTCGGCGTGGCTCGCCGGCACGGGCAGGCCGCGGCGGGCGAGCAGGCGCAGGGCCTCGTCGTACAGCGACGGCGACTCGTACGCGGCCATCACCGTGGCCAGGCGCTCGGGCGCGTGGGCGTGGGGCTTCAGCATCGCGGCGTTCTTGTTGCCGAGGCTGAACTCGATGGTCCGGTACTGCCAGCTCTGGAAGCCGCTGCTGTTGGCCAGGTAGGGCCGGATCGCGCTGTACTCGGGTGGCGTCATCGTCGCCAGCACGTCCCAGGCGTGCACCAGCTGCTCGAGGATGCGCGACACCCGCGCCAGCTGCTTGAACGCCGGCGCCAGGCGGTCTGCAGCGATGCCCTGCATCGCACCGCGCAGCTCGTGCAGCAGCAGCTTCATCCACAGCTCGCTGGTCTGGTGCTGCACGATGAACAGCATCTCGTTCGGGTCGGGCGACAGCGGGTGCTGCGCGTCCAGCACCCGGTCCAGGTGCAGGTAGTCGCCATAGCTCATGTCGGCGCTGAAGTCGAGCTGAGCGCCGTGGTGCCCGGTCTCTGCGCCGGCCTCTGCGCCGGCCATTGAGCCGGTGTTTACGCCGGCAAACGGGCAGCCGTCCTTGTCGCTGCGGTTCACCTCACCGCTCACGTCACCACCTGCCGCTGGCTGAAGCGCGGCTCGCGCCACTGGCCGGACTCGAGCACCTGGCGCAGGTGTTCTGCCGCATCCCAGACGTCGGTGAAGCGCGTGTACAGCGGCGTGAAGCCGAAGCGCAGGATGTCCGGTGCGCGGAAGTCGCCGATCACGCCGCGGGCGATCAGCGCCTGCACGACCGGGTAGGCCAGCTCGGGGTCGGCCAGGCAGACCTGGCTGCCGCGCCTTGCATCGTCGTCCGGCGACACGATGCGCAGGTTCGGCGCCAGCGGCATGCAGGTCGCGCGCACCTGCATCGCGAACAGCCGGGTCAGACGGAGCGACTTCTCGCGCAGCGCCGCCATGCCGCCCAGCGGCTCGGCCGACAGCACGGTGTCGACACCACACTCCAGCGCCGCCATCGCCAGCACCGCAGGCGTGCCGCAGAGATAACGCGCGATGCCCGGTGCAGGCCGATATCCGGGTGTGAACTCAAACGGCGCCGCGTGGCCCATCCAGCCCGCCAGCGGCTGCTCGAAGCCGTCGGCATGGCGCGGATGCACCCACACGAAGGCCGGCGCCCCGGGGCCACCGTTGAGGTACTTGTAGCCGCAGCCGACGGCAAAGTCGGCGTCGGCGCCGTGCAGGTCCACCGGCACCGCGCCGGCGCTGTGCGCCAGGTCCCAGACCGTCAGTGCACCGGCCGCATGCGCGGCGGCGGTCAGCGCCGCCATGTCGTGCATGGCGCCGTTGCGGTAGTTGACGTGGGTCAGCATCAGCACGGCGGTGTCGGCGCCCAGGGCCGACGCCAGTGCCGCAGCGTCGTCCACCAACTGCAACTCGCAGCCGTGCTCGCGGGCCAGGGCCTGGGCGATGTAGAGATCGGTCGGGAAGTTGTGCGTCTCGCTGACGATGACGCGCCGCGCCGGCGCGAGGGCCTTCTGGATCGCCAGCGCAGCGGCCAGCACCTTGAACAGATTGACGCTGGTTGAATCGGCCGCCACCAGCTCACCCGGACCGGCGCCCACCAGGCGCGCGATCTTGTCGCCCACGCGCTGGGGCAGGTCGATCCAGCCGGCGTTGTTCCAGCTCCGGATCAGGCCCTGGCCCCACTCGCCCTGCACCACGTCGGCCACACGGGCTGCGGTGGCCTTGGGGCAGACGCCGAGCGAGTTGCCGTCCAGGTAGACCAGTCCCGACTCCGGGAGCTCGAACTGATCGCGCAGCGGCGCCAGCGGGTCGGCGATGTCCAGCGCCTCGGCGTCTTCGCGGAACAGTTGCGGCGCGATGCTGTCGATGTCGGTCGTGTCGGGGTCCATGCTCGGGTGCGGCCGGGGCCGGTGTCAGTCCACTTCAGTCGCCAGCGCACGCAACACGGCGCGCACCGGCGAGGCACAGGCGCTGCCCAGCTTGAGCGGCAGCGCGATCAGTTCGTAGTCGCCTTCGGGCACGGCGTCGAGCACCAGGTTCTCGAGCACCCGCAGGCCGCGCCGGCGGATCGCCTGGTGCGACGGCAGGCTCTTGCTGTCGGCGGGGTCGATGCTGGCGGTGTCGATGCCGATGAGCAGCACACCGAGGTCGGCGAGTTCGTCGACCAGCGTAGCGTCAAGCCCGGCCAGCTCGGCGTCCCACTGGCGCTGCGGCATCCGCGCGTAACAGCGGACCAGCAGCCGCGGCGGCATGCCCGGCTTCAGGGCATGGGCGACATGCTCACGTGTCACCAGCGGATGCGCGCCGATCGCATGCACGACCCGGCAGGCCCCAAGGTAGGGCCGCAGCGACAACGCCGCGGGCGCCTCGCCGGCATCGTCGTAGTGCAAGGGCGCGTCGGCATGCGCGCCGGTGTGCGGCGACAGCGTCAGCGTACTGACGTTGACCGGGCAGCCCGGGCCGATGCGGGCACCCCACTCCTGCCGGTACGACGCATCACCGGGGAACACCGGCGAGCCGGCATCCAGCAGCGGCGAGATGTCCCACAGCGGCAGCGCATCGAGATCGTGACGGGAAGCACGGACAACGTGGGAAGCGATCATGACCAAATCATCATAGCCCTGGGGCCGGCGTCGATTGACAAGGCTTGCCAGCGCTTGAAACACTGCACGCTTGATGGCGACCCCCCACAGCGGGCTCCCGAACGGAGCCTCAAGCGCCCACCGCGACACCTTTGCAGCGGACCGGCTGCCCGCGCCCGAGGCGATGCCGGTGCTGGTCTTCGACGGTCCGGACCTGCAGTTCGAGCCTCGGCTCAACGCCGTGGCGGCACTGCTCGACTCCGCGGTCGCGCGGGGCTGGGGCGCACGGCCCTGCCTGCGCGGCCAGGCCCAGGGTCATGCGGTCACCTGGAGCTACGCCGAGGTGCAGGCCCGCGCCAACCGGGTCGCCCACGTTCTGGTCCAGGGCCTCGGCCTCGTGCCCGGCAATCGCGTGCTGCTGCGGGGCGCCAACTCGCCGATGCTCGCGGTGTGCTGGCTGGCCGTCGTCAAGGCCGGTGGCATCGCCGTCGGCACGATGCCGCTGTTGCGGGCACGCGAGCTGCAGGTCATCGTCGACAAGGCCCAGATCAGCCTTGCGCTGTGCGACGCGAGGCTGTCCGAGGAGCTGGCCGCGGCCCGCCCGGGCTGCCCCACGTTGCGCGAGGTGCTCCATTTCAATGCGAACGCGAACGACACGAACGAGTCCCTCGGCGCGCACAGCCTCGAGACGCTGGCCGCCGCGGCACCGGATGCGTTCGACACGGTGGACACCGCAGCCGAGGACATCGCGCTGATCGCGTTCACATCGGGCACCACCGGCGTGCCCAAGGCCGCGATGCACACCCACCGCGACATGCTCGCCGCCTGCGCCTGCTGGCCACCGCAGGTGCTGCGCGCGGTGGCCGACGACGTGTTCATCGGCAGCCCGCCGCTGGCCTTCACGTTCGGCCTGGGCGGGCTGCTGCTGTTCCCGCTGGCCGTCGGCGCCAGCACGGTGCTGCTCGAACGGGTGGCGCCGGACACGCTGCTGCAGGCAATCACCGAGCATCGGGCCACGGTCTGCTTCACCGCGCCCACGTCCTATCGGGCGATGGCGCTGATGCGGGCCGCGGAGCCATCGGCGGCGACACACGACCTTTCGTCACTGCGCAAGTGCGTGTCGGCCGGCGAGGCGCTGCCCGCAGCCACTCGCACGCTGTGGCAGCAGGCGACCGGCCTGACGCTGATCGACGGCATCGGCTCGACCGAGCTGTTCCACATCTTCATCTCGGCCCGCGAAGACGACGCGCGCGGTGGCGCGACCGGATACGTCGTGCCAGGCTACACCGCCGCGATCCTCGACGACGAAGGCCGCGAACTGCCGCCCGGGCAGGTCGGCCGGCTGGCGATCCGCGGGCCGACGGGCTGCAAGTACCTCGACGACCCGCGCCAGGCGAGCTACGTCCAGAACGGCTGGAACCTGACCGGCGACGCCTACCTCGTCGACCCCGTGGACGGCCAGTTCGTCTACCAGGCGAGGACCGACGACATGATCGTCTCGGGCGGCTACAACATCGCCGGCCCCGAAGTCGAGTCCGCATTGCTGCTGCACCCTGCGGTGGCCGAGTGCGGCGTCATCGGTCAGGCCGACGAGGCCCGCGGCATGATCGTCAAGGCCTTTATCGTGCTGAAGCCCGGCCACCCGGGCGACGCGGCCATGGCACAGGCCCTGCAGGACTTCGTCAAGCAGACCATCGCGCCCTACAAGTACCCGCGCGAGATCGTCTTCTGCGCCCACCTGCCCCGCACCGAGACCGGCAAGCTGCAGCGTTTCAGGCTGCGGGAGATCCAGACATGAGCGATTCGCACAAGCGCGTTCTTCAACCCGCGGGCTGGAAGCCGCCCAGGGGCTATGCCAACGGCGTCGAGGCCAGCGGCCGGCAGGTGTTCGTGGCCGGCCAGATCGGCTGGAACGCGCAATGCGAGTTCGAAAGCGACGACCTGGTGGCCCAGGTGCATCAGGCGTTGGCCAACGTCGTCGCCGTCCTGGCCGAGGGCGGGGCCACGCCCGGCCACATCGTGCGCATGACCTGGTACCTCACCGACAAGCACGAGTACCTGGCCCGCGGCCGCGAGATCGGCGCCGCCTATCGAGCGCTGGTCGGCGACTACGCGGTGGCGATGAGCGCCGTGCAGGTTGCCGCGCTGATGGAAGACCGCGCCAAGGTCGAGATCGAGGTCACGGCCGTCCTGCCCTGACCCCGCCTCGGTCCACGCCGGTCAGGCCGACTTCAGCGCACCGATCTTGGCGCTGTCGCGCGCCAGTTCCTCGCGTGTCGTGATTCTGCGGAACCACACCGTCACCGCGCTGCTGGTGAGCACGATGAACAGCGAGTACAGCACCGGAATCAGCAGCACGTCCTGCTGCTGCGAGCCGGTGAACGTCAGCACGACGATCAGCACCGCCAGCGGGCCGTTCTGGATTCCGGTTTCCAGCGCGATGGTGCGGGCGCGACGCGTGTCCTGCTTGAGCGCGCGCGACAAGAGGTAGCCCAGCGCGAACCCCGCCAGGCCCAGCCCGATGGATCCGGCGTAGACCGGGAAGCCCGTCTCGAGCAGCAGCTGCCAGTTGCGCGGCACCCACGAGACCACCAGGAACAGGATCACCAGGACGCCCAGCAGGCCGCCGATCATCTCGATCACCGCGCCGACGTTGGCGTTCCACTTGCGAAGCGCGATGCCGATCACGGTCGGCACGAGCAGCACCACGAGCACCTGAATGACGTTCTCGCGGGGGATCTGCCACTGGCCCTCGATGCCGCTCGAGTAGAAGGCCAGCGTCAGCGGCACCATCACGATCGCGACCAGGGTCGAGCTCATGGTCATCAGGATCGACAGGCTCAGCGTGCCCTTGCTGAAGTAGGTGAAGATGTTGCTCGTCGTGCCGCCGGGCATGCAGCCCATCAGGATGAGGCCCACGGCATAGGCCGGCGGCAGCGCCAGCGCCTTG
>JAJTGU010000183.1 GCA_021297985.1 Rubrivivax sp. | reverse complement strand
GCGCGCCGACGGCCCGACGGTGCTGCGCGTGACGGGAACGGCCTATGCCGGCAAGCCCCTTGCGGACGAGGTGGCACCCGGCTGCTGCGTCCGCATCATGACGGGTGCGGCTCTGCCGGCGGGCACCGACACCGTGTTGCCGTTTGAACTGGTGCAGGGGCGAGGCGCACCGGCCAGCGGTGACGTCTGCATCGCCCCGGGGGTGGTCCGGGCCGGCGAAAACCGCCGGCAGCGCGGCGAGGACCTCGCCGCGGGCATGACGGCGCTGCGCGCGGGGCGGGTGCTGCGGCCGGCCGACCTGGGGCTGGCCGCTTCGCTCGGCCTCACGCGTGTCCGGGTGATGCGCCGGCTGCGGGTCGCGATCTTCTCCACCGGCGACGAGTTGACCGAGCCCGGGATGCCACTGCCTGCAGGCTGCATCTACGACAGCAACCGCTTCTCGCTTGGCGCCGCGGTGCGCCGTCTCGGGTGCGAGGTGATCGACCTCGGCCGGGTCCGCGACGACCACGACGCGCTGGCCGCGGTGATCGAGCGCGCCGTGCAAGTCGCCGATGTCGTGGTCACCAGTGGTGGCGTCAGCGCCGGTGACGCCGACCACACGCGCAGCGTGCTGGCCCAGGCCGGCGACGTGTCGTTCTGGAAGGTGGCGATGCAACCCGGGCGACCCTTTGCGTTTGGTCCACTGCACCGCAACGGCGCCGCCGACGACGCAGCGTCCTGGCTGTTTGCGCTGCCCGGCAACCCGGTGTCGGCGCTCGTCGCGTTCTACGTCTTCGTGCGCGATGCATTGCTCCTGCTTGGCGGTGCAACGCCAACGCCCTTGCCGATGCTGCGGGCGCGCTCGGCGGTGGCGATCCGCAAGCGCCCGGGACGCACGGAGTTTCAACGTGTCATCGTCGAGCCCGACACCGACGGATCGGGCCCCGGGGGCTGGCAGGTACGCCCCTTCAGCAGCCAGGGGGCCGGCGTGTTGCGCAGCATGAGCCAGGCCAATGCGCTGGTGGTTCTTGGCCATGACCAGGCACCGGTGGCCGCGGGCGAGGCGGTGGACGTGTGGTTGTTCGAAGGGCTGGTCTGAGCCTGGGCGGTGTCGCCTGCACCCACAGGAATCCAGCGAGTTCCATGAACACCGACCTGCCCCGCCATCGCGTCACCGGGCTCGTGCTCGCCGGCGGCCGTGGCAGCCGGATGGGTGGCCTGGACAAGGGCTTGCGGATGCTTGGAACGCAAGCCTTGGCCGAGCTCGCGCTGGAGCGACTGCGTCCCCAGGTGGACGCGCTGGCGATCAACGCCAACCGGCACCTGGAGGTCTATGCGCGCTTCGGCGTGCCGGTGTGGCCGGATGCCGACGGCGACTTCCACGGCCCGCTGGCCGGCATGCTGGCCGGACTCTCTGCCTGCGATACCGAGTGGCTCGTGACCGTGCCTTGCGACACGCCGCACTTCCCGACCGATCTGGTGACGCGGCTTTACGCGGCGGCGCGCCACGCTGGGGTCCGGGTGGCATTGCCGGTCACGCAGAACCAGCCACAGCCCGTGTTCTGCCTGCTGCACCGCTCGCTGCGTGCGCCGCTTGCGGCGGCACTGGCCGCAGGCGAACGCAAGGCCGAACGCTTCACTCACGCGCAGGGTCAGGTGCTGGTGCCCTTCGCCGATACGGCGGCGTTCTTCAACGCCAACACGCCAGAGGACCTGGACCGGCTGCGCGCCACAACCCGCGCCGGCCCGGCCCCGTCAGCGTGAAGCCACTTCTGCGGAGTCGAACTGGGCGCCCAGCGCCGCATAGGCCGCGGCCAGGGCTGCGGACTCGTCATCGGCGGCGGTCGGCGCTTGCGGGTGCGGCAGGCTCGGGCCACCGTAGGCTGGGGTGGCGTCGGCCGAGGCCAGCAGGCTCAGCGGCGGGTAGGCAGCCGCCAGTTGCGCGGCAGTGGCGAGATCGACCTCGTTGATCTCAGCCGACTCGATGTCCTGCTTCGAGTCGAGCATGGCGACGCTGTTGTGGCGCGGCGCGTCATCGCCTGGCTTGGCCTGCAACGTGGGCTCGTCACGTTCGCGGTGTTGAAGCGCCACCGCCATCTTCGAACGCAGGGTCGCCAGCCCGACCGGCGACCAGTTGCTGACCAGGCCCTCGAACTGTTCCAGCGCCTTCTTCAGCACCGGCAGCGGTACCTTGTCGAGTGCTTTCCATCCGGCCCGTTCGATGCCCTCTTCTAGCAGCACCAGGGCCCTCATGGTCCGGCGTGTTCCGCTGCCTTCGTCGAGCAGCGCCGCGAGCTCGTCGCGCACGCAGGCCAGCAGACGGGCCTCGCGCTCGGCCCGGTCGCGCTCACCCTGCTCGGCCGGCGACAGCGGCGAGCCGGGCTTGGCGGCCAGGGCGATCTCAAGACCGCGCTCGCTGCGCCGCAGCGTCAGGTCGCGTCTGAAGAACGCCGTCGCGGCGGTCTTCAAGGGTTTCAGGGCTCGGTTGATGACGCTCATGGCGAGGACAGGCAGATCCCGTGTGCGGCCGTCCGCACCCGTCACGGGTTGACCGGGTTTTCGGCCACCTTACGGCCGTCTTGAGGGGCGTATCGCTTCCAAATGTGACTCGCGAGTCGCGAGGTCACGCCAGCCGCCGCCGCTTCAACCCAGGCAGGTGCGGTTCTTGCCGGTCCGCTTGGCTTCGTAGAGCGCCTCGTCGGCACGCTCCAACGCCCCCGTCAGCGGCTCGCCCGCCCGCCACGCCGTGACCCCGGCCGAGAAGGTGACGAAGACCTCCTTCCCGTCGTGCAGGAACAGCGCTTCGGTCAGCGATCGCTGCAGGCGGGTCAGGACCTGCTGGGCCTCGACCGCCGGGGTGTCGGGCAGCAGGACGACAAACTCTTCGCCCCCGAACCTCGCGATGTGATCGGCCGGCCGCAGACGCTCGCGCACCTGCGTGGCCAGCGACTTCAACGCCACATCGCCAGCGCCATGGCCGAGGGTGTCGTTGAGCTTCTTGAAGTTGTCGATGTCGATCAGGCCCACGGCCAGACGGGTCGTCCCATCCGCGTCAGCCGGCGCGGCCCCCGCCTGGCGCAGCGCCCGCGCGGACTCGGACTCGAACTGCGTCTGCAGGCCACGGCGGTTGGCGATCTGGGTCAACGCGTCGGTCTGCAACTCGTCGGAAACGCGGCGCAGTTCGCCTTCGAGCGACTGCACCTGGACCTCCAGGGCCTGCGCCCGCTGCCGGTCTGCGGCCAGGCGTTCGCGGCTCGCAGCGACCTGCCCGGCCATCTGACGAGTGTCACTCATCAACTGCTGCACGACACCGGCCAGCGCCTGCAGGCTCGGCGCCTGCTCGACCGCCTCGGCGTGACGCTCCAGGGCCTTCTGCCAGCCACCGGTCTGGTCGCCCAGCGTGCCGACTTCGTCGAGCATGCGGGCGATCATCTCCTGCAGCGCCGCCCGGGCGGCCTGACGCTCTTGCTTCAAGGTGGCCTGCGCCTGCTGGGTCTCGCCGAGCAGGTTGCTGGCGGCGCGCACGGCACGCACGGTCGCACCGTCGGCCAGTCGGGCCTGGATGTTCATGGCCTGGCCCTGGACCCAGGAGCCGTCTTCGCTCAACTCGACCAGGCCGCGCGCCAGACCTTGCCCCAGCGAGTGCATCTGCTGCACCAGTTCCTCGCGATGCTGCAGCCAGCGCTTGACGTCGTGGCGCAAGGCCGCAGCACCGGGCTCCTGGTCCGCAGCGGGTTCGCCCAGGCGCTGCGCCAGCAGCACGCCACGCGGCTCCGCGGCCGGCATCGCCGAGCCCAGCATCTCGAGCCAGGGGCGCGCGGGCGGAAGGGTCGCGGCGACGGCCTCCGCCGGGGCCTCGTCAACTCCTGCCGGGGTGGAGGTCTCGACGCCACCTGCGGCACCGCTGCCATCGCCCTCCCAGCTGGCGACCAGCCCGCTCAGGCGCTGGTGCAGGCGGGCCGGATGGCTGCGACTGCTGTCGAACACCTGGCCCAGGCTGGCCCGGCGGCGGGCCGTCGTCCATTGGCGACTGGCACGGTCGGTCTGCTTGATCAGCCGCTCGGCCAGGGCCGCCCAGGCGGCCGCATCGGGGGCCGCAGACTCCGCATCGGCACGGGCCTCGGTCGCGGCCGGGTCCTGGGGCTTGGCCGCGACGCCCAGGGCCGCGGCCTCGGCGGCATAGGCGCGGGCGTAGTTCTCGGGTGTCGGGTCGAGCTTGGCCTGGGACAGGCGACGCAATGCTCCCTTGGCCAGGGCAGCGGTGGGAGTCACGGTCGACGGTGCAGCGGTCTCGGACACGGTCGGGGTCCTCAGCGAAAGCGTTGATGCTCGGATTGCGAGTCGAGCGTGGGCACACCCGAGAGCCGGGCCTCTTCGCCGTCGATCGAGGTCTCGGCCACGCCAATCCACGGGGCCTTGCGGGGCAGCACCGTCTGCTCCAGCCAGAGCTTGAGCTCCGCAGGAGTCACCGCCCGGCTGAACAGGAAGCCCTGCATGACCGAGCAGCCCAGCCGGTGCAGGACCTCCAGCTGGCGCATCGTCTCGACGCCCTCGGCGATCACGCGCAGCCCCAGCGAACGCGCCAGCGCCACGATGGCCGTGACGACCGCGGTGCTCTGCGGCGTGATGCCCAGCTCGCGCACGAAGCTGCGGTCGACCTTGACCTCGGAGATCGGCAGCGTCGTCAGGTAGGCCAGCGACGAATAGCCGGTACCGAAGTCGTCGACCGAGATCTCGACGCCGATCTCGTTGAGCCGGTGCAGCGACGGGATCACGTTCTGAAGCTCCTTCATCAGGTTGTCTTCGGTGATCTCCAGCTGGATCGCTCGATGCGGGACACCCGCCGCCACCACGCAGGCGTGGATGTGCTCGACCAGATCGCTGCGTTCGAACAGCCGACTGGGCAGATTGACGGCGATGGAGTCCTCGAAGCCGAACGACTGTTTCCAGGCCTTGGCCTGGCGAGCCGCTTCGCGCAATGCCCACTCGGACAAGGGCACGATCAGCCCGGTGTCCTCGGCCAGCGGGATGAACTCTCCCGGCGGCACCAGCTTGCCTCCCCGCTGCCAGCGCATCAGGGCCTCGACCCCGACCATGCGCGAGCCGCGGACGTCGATCTTGGGCTGGTAGTGCAGCACGAGCTCATTGCGCTCGATGGCCTTGTGCAGCGCGGTCTCGAGCTCGAGCTTCTCGCGGCCCCGCCCGGCGAGCTGAGGGCTGTAGATCGCCGCGGCGTTCTTGCCCTGCTGCTTGGCGGAGTACATCGCGACATCGGAATTGCGCAGCAGGTCGACCACCGTCGTGCCATCCCGCGGGTACAGGGCCACGCCGATGCTGGCGGTGACGAAGCACTCCTGGTTGCCGACGAAGATGGGCTCGCGCAAGGTGTCGAGGATGCGCTGGGCGACACGGTCGGCATCGCGCTCGTCGCCGACCTCGGGCAGCAGGGCCACGAATTCGTCGCCGCCGAGCCGGCCGACGGCCTCGAGGGCCCGGTGCGAACGCACCCCGACCAGCTCGATGGCGCCGTCCATGACCTGGTCGCTGTGGCGCACGCAGGCCCGGAGCCGCCGCCCGACTTCGACCAGCAATTCGTCACCGGCAGCGTGGCCCAGCGTGTCGTTGATGATCTTGAAGCGGTCCAGGTCGATCAACAGCAGCGAGAACTGGTGCTGCAGGCGCCGCGCCTGTTCGAGCGCGCGTTCGGCACGCCAGAGCAGCTGGCGCCGGTTGGGCAGGCCGGTCAGCGAGTCGAAGTTCGCCAGCTGCCGGATGCGGTCCTCGGCCACGCGACGTTCGGTCACGTCCTGCAGGATGCCGGTGTAGCCGCTCCACTGGCCGTGGTCGTTGTACTCGGGCTCGGCCTCGACGTGGATGACACGCTGGCGGCCGTCGAGCAGCACCAGGGGCACGTCGGTGGTCAGCACCGAGACGTGGCGCAAGGTGTCGTGCAGCTGGCGCAGCAGCGGCTGGCGGTCGTCGGTCGGCACCATGCGCAACATCGCGCGCAGCGACACGCGCTCGCTGGGCTGGAAACCGAACACCCGCACCGCCTCGGGGCTCAGCGCCAGGCCGCCGCGCTCGACGCGGGCCGCGCTGCGGTCGTCGCGCCGCCAGTCGAAGCTGCCCATGCGGGCGAGGTCCTGCGCCCGGGCCAGCTTGGCCTTGCTGCGCTCGAGTTCGAGACGGGTCTTGGAGGCACGCAGCAGGTAGCGCAGCCGCCCTGCGAGCAGGCTCCATTGCGTCGCCTTGACGAAGAAGTCGGTCGCACCCGCTTCATAGGCGCGGTTGATCGAGGCGTCGTCGTCCAGGCCGGTGAGCATCAGCACCGGGGCGTTCTCCAGCCCGGGCAAGCGGCGCAACGCACGGCAGGTCTCGAAGCCATCCAGCCCTGGCATCAGGGCATCGAGCACGATGATGTCCGGGGCCGTGCCTCTGAGGAGATCGAGGGCGGCATCGCCGCTGGTGGCCTCGATGATGCGGAACCCGCGGTCGCGCAGCGCCAGGCTGGTGAGCAGCAGGTTGACTTCGTCGTCGTCGACCAGCAGAACTTCAGGCTGGCTGGGCAGTTCGGGCTCGACGACGGCGGGCGGGTTGGACATCAACGGGTCGGGGCGCGCGGTCTTGGGTGGCGGGATACGAACTGCGGGCACGTGCGGGCACGCGGGAGTCAGGCTCGCAGCATAGCCCGAACCGCCACCAGCGCGTCCTCGCCTTCGGCCAGCAGCCGGGCGATGTCGTCGGGCAGCGAGGCAGGTTCGCCACTGCGGATACGACGCTCGACGTCGTTGCAGGCCGCCGCCAGCTCGAGCGCGCCGACGCTGGCGGACGACGACTTCAGGGTATGGGCGATCGTGGCGACCACCTGCGGATTGCCGCCGCCGCTCTCAGGGGTCATCTCGACCTGAAGCTGCGCGAGCATGCGCAGCAGGCTGCTCTCGAAGGCCGTGAGGACCCGATGCACGACGCCGTGGCGACCGTCGGGATCCAGCTCCTTCAGCCGCGCCAGCGCACCGGCATCCAGCGAATTCGAACCCGTGGCTTTGCTGTCCATGGTGGGGAGGGTCTAGAGGGAGGCAAAACATCGCGATCTTGACTCAGGAAGCGCCCATCAGGCCAAACTGGCTTGCGCAATGCGGCACGGCAAGCGAGATGCCGGCCGACTTCTGGGGTATCGGACACGCCGGCACGGACTTGAGCGGGCTCGCGCCTTGCGCTTCCTACAATGACGGCCATGTCCAGCCCTTACCCTCGCTGCGTCGTCGGTTCGCGGCGGACGGCGGCCCGGATCGTGATCGCGGTCCCTTTTGCGCTTGCCTCTGCGCTGGCGTGCACCCCGATCAGCGCGAGTGCGGGGTCGGATCCGATGGCGGCCGCTTCCCTGCGGCTCGACGCGTCCGTGACGGTCCTGCTGGCCTTTGCCCTGCTGCTGATCGCGGCATTGGGCGCGGGCTTGGGCTGGTTGCTGGGACGCCGAGGCGCCATTGGAGACGGGGACATGGGCCGACGGCCCGGAGCGACAGGCGTGCCCGAGCCGCCGGTGCCGTCGCCGTCCCACCTGCCAGCGGCATCGCCGCTGGCCGAAGCGGAATGGACCAGCCCCCAACTCGACCTGATCGAGCAGCCGGTCCTGGTCCTGGCGGCGGACGCGGGCCGCTGGATCCTTCTGCGCGCGAACGCCGCGGCCTTGGAACTGGCCCCCGGCGTGCAGCCTGGCGGTGCGGCGCTGCCCTGGCTGGAGACGATGGTGCCTGGCCTGGTGTCGGCGTTGCCAAGGCCGGGATCCGCCGTGGGCGCCGGCGAGTTGGGGCCGTGGCGCTGGTGTGCCGTCCCGTTGACCGGGATGGGAGGTCCGGAGCCGGGCCTGTGGCTCGTCAAGGCCGGAAGCGGCGACGACGCCGACCAGTTCAGTTTCACGGTCAGCCACGACCTGCGTGCGCCGGTCCGGGTGGTGGAGGGCTTTGCCCGGATCGTGAAGGAGGACTACGGCAACCAGCTCGACCGGGTCGCGAACGACCACCTCGACCGCGTCCTGGGGGCCGCAGCGCGCATGAACAGCATGATCGACGCGTTGATGGCTCTGGCCAAGCTGTCCGCCCGGCCTCTGCAGCGCCAGCCGGTCAGCCTCAGCCAACTGGCGGGCTTTGTCGTGGAGGATCTGCGCCGCCAGCAGCCCGAGCGCAGCGTTCAATGGATGATCGAACCCGGCCTCGACGTGCAGGGCGACCCGACGCTGCTCCGTCTGGTGCTCGAGAACCTCCTGGGCAACGCCTGGAAGTACTCGGCGCGTAACCCCCAGGCGAGGATCGAGTTCGCCCGGACGGAACACGACGGTCGGGCCTGCTTTGTCGTGCGCGACAACGGCGCCGGTTTCGACATGCGAGGCGCAGAGCGTCTGTTCGGCCTGTTCCAGCGACTCCACAGCGCGGGCGACTTCCCGGGGCACGGTGTCGGGCTGGCGAGCGTGCGACGCATCGTGCAGCGCCACGGGGGCCATGTGTGGGCCGAGTCCGAAACCGGCCTGGGTGCCCGCTTCTACTTCACGCTCGGTCGCTGACGCCCCTGCGCGCTGGCCGGCTCAGGCCGGCCGGGCGAGTTCCTCCATCGCCGCGAGCAGGCGGTCGGCCTGGCTGGCGATGTCGAGCTTCTGCTCGGTCGCAAGGCGCTGCAGACGTTCGTAGGCCGCCTGGCGCGACAACGAGTAGCGGTGCATCAGCACGCCGATGGCGAGCGGGACCGGATCGGCGATCGCGGCCGGAAACATGGGTGCGGCGGCTGCGGCAGGGCCGAGTTGCGGCTCCGGTCCGGCTGCGGCACCCGAGCGCAACAGCGCGAAGGCGGCATCGACCCGCGGCACGATCTGCTCGGCATTCAGCGGCTTGACCAGGTAATCCAGGGCCCGCAACTCGCGGACCTTGGCCGCCGTCGACGCGTCGGCAAACGCCGAAAGGAACAGGTACGGAATGCGGTAGACGTCGCGAAGCGTCTCGGCGACATCGAAGCCCGAGAGACCCTCCATCCGGATGTCCAGCAGCGCCAGCTCCGGCCGGTGCTCGCGGGCCAGCAGAATGGCATCGTCGCCGTTGTCGGCTTCGATGACGTCGTACCCCGCCTGCGCCAGGCCATGGGCGACGGTGGCCAGGACCAGGCGGTCGTCGTCGACGACGAGGATGCGCCCGTGGCGGCTGGGACGGGGCTCCGCGACAGTCGAAACGGGGAGTGCAGAGATCATCGCGACATTGTCGGGTCCGGCGGCTGGGCGCCCAAGGCGGTGGAACCCGCAGCCCCGGAAGCATCCGCCGGGGGCTGCGGCCAGCGCACGTGCGGCGGCCGCAGTTCCACCTCGGCGACCACGAGTGCGCCCTTGGCGACCAGCTCGAACCGCGAACCTCTGCGAGGCAGCAGCGCCCGCACCAGGCCCAGTCCGGTGACACCGCCGCGAATGCCGGCGATGCTGAAACCCGACGGCAGCGCGCCGGTGTTGGACACCGTCACGCGGACCCCGGCCTGGCCTGGGGCCCCTGGGGTGGCCACCAGCTCGCAGCACACGGGGCTGTCCCGGCCATGCTTGATCGCGTTGGTCAGCAGCTCGTTGAGCACCAGGGCGATCGGGATCGCCTCGGCCTCCGGCAGTTCGGCCAGGCGGTCACCGTCGACGACCTGGATCGGGTGGTCATAGGTCCGTTGCACCGCCACCACCACCGCATCGAGCAGGCCCGACAGCACGATGGGCCCGTGCCCGCCGACCTGCAGGCCGTGCACCTGGGCGATGGTCTGGACCTGGCTGACGGCCTCGATCAACTGTGTCGCCACCTCCGGGTGCTGGCGGGCGTTGTGCTGCAGCAGCCCGGCCACGCCTTGAAGGTTGTTCTTGATCCGGTGGTGCACCTCGCGGACCAGGACCTCACGCTGCTCGATCGCTGCGGCCAGCCGCGAGCGCTCTGCGGCCCTTTGCTCGGTCACGTCGCTGGCCACGAGCAGCAGCACCGGGTCGGTTGCGGCGGCAGGGTCGTCGTCGGGTGTCAGCAAGGCCACCCGGCAGTCCCACACCGTCGCGGCGGCAGCGTCCGCCGCAGGCTCCGAATCCAGGGTCCACTCGTGGCTGCCGGCCAGGCCGGACATCGCGTCGGCACACCACCGGCGCAGCGCAGCCGCCTGTGCCGGCGTGCAGCAGTCCTCGGGCAGACAACCGGGCAAGGCACTTCGGGCAAAGAAGCCCGCTGCCGCGGCATTGGCCTGCTGCACCCGAAGGGCCTGCGGCTCGAACAGCGCGATCGCCAGCGGCGCGGTGTCGATCAACCGTTGCAGCCGGGTGCGCGCCGCGGCCGTGCGCGTCTCGGCCTGGCGCCTGCGTTCGATGTCGAGCAGCGCAAACGTGACCTGCCGCTCGCCGCCTTCGGGGTGGGTCAGCACGGCATTCCCGGCGACCCAGAAGCGGCGCCCGTCGCGGGCCTGCAACTGGCACTCGAACGTCTCGCTCTGACCTTCCTGGAGACGGCTCATCCAGTCGCTGCGGCGCAGCGGATGGTCGGGATCCGGCGTGGCCACGTCGGCCATCGGCCGGTCGACGAAGTCCGACAGGTAGCCGCCGAACATGCGTCGGGCCGAGCGGTTGAGCCAGACGATGCCGCTCTCGCCGACCGTGACGATGCCGACGAGCACCGAGTTCAGCACCGCCCGCGTGCGATCGGCCTGCCGGGCCAGCGCTTCGCGCGAGCGGCGCTTCTCGTCGATGTCCACGAACGAGCCGATCAGGCTGCCGGCCAGCGGGCCGGCGGCGTCAGCGCCCGCGTCGGCGATCTCGCGCACGGTCGCATGGACCCAGCGCTCGCCACCGCCCTTCAGGCGCAACCGGTGCTCGCCGCTGTAGCGACCCTGCTGGCGCAGCGCCTGCCCGACCTGCTTTTCGAACTCGACGCCGGACCGGGCATCGGCATGCAAGGCCACCGGATCCAGCGCCATCAGCTCCGTCGTTGCAAAACCGGTCAGCCGTGCCATCGCGCCGTTGGCGCGCTCGACCCGGCTGCCGCGCCAGACCAGGATGCCGACCTCCGAGAGATTGAACATCAGCTCGCGCTCGCGCAGCAGTCGCTCGGCCTCGGCCAGTGCGCGCTCGCGGGTGGTGACGTCGACCATGGCCACCGTGCTGCTGCGGTGGCCGTCGGCGTGAATCACGGGGGCCACGTTCACCTGCAGCCAGCGCTCGCCGAGTTCAGGGTGCTCAAGGGCGAACCGGACCTCGGCCGCCAGGCCCTCGCGCAGGGCGGCCTGAAGGCGATCGAACTCGGGCCGCATCGCCGGCCTCACGAACTCCGACCGCACCCCGGCGACCAGACTGCCAAGCGCGGCCGTGCCCGCACCGGCCAGGGGTGAAGCCCCGGCCGCCGCGAACGGTGTCGGCAGCTGCCAGCCGTGCACCGGGTCGTAACTGGCCACCATCACGCTGGCGCTGTGCATCAGCGTGGCCACCTGATGGTGGGCGCGGTCGCGTTCGGCCTCGGCGTTGCGCTTGTCGCGCAGGGCCTGGACCTCGCCGGTCACCTCGTGCAGCAGGAAGAGCCAGCGTGGCCGGGCAGAGTCGCCGGCCACGTTGTGCGGCGCGGCGGCAAACCAGCGCGGCCGGCCCTGTGCGTCGTCAACCCGCAGCCGCACAGGGTCGGCAGGCTCGCCACGGGCGGCCTGCCGATTGCGCTGCAGCCGTTGCGCCACCGCCTCAGCGCGGTGGGCTTCGGGCAGCAGGCGGGTGGTTTCGCGTCCGACCCAGCCTTGCCCTTGGGGGGCGAACAAGGCCTCGGCAGCCGGGTTCAGGTCGAGCACCCTGCCCTCGGCGGATTCGAGCAAGGCCGGCGTCGCCGCAGGCCACAGCAGCTGGCGCAGCCCGGCAAATGCCGCATCGGCAGCGGCACCGGCCGCCCTGGCGTTCAATCGAGCTGGCGCGCCGTGGACAGCGCGGCGAGCAGGGCGCGGTTGACTTCACGCGGACCCAGCATCAGGCGTTCGCGCGCCTCGCGCAGATCGAACAACGACTCCTGTTCGATCGCGCGCACCAGGTCCAGGTGCCCCAGATAGGGGCCGCCTTCGCCGGCCAGCGCCTGCTGCACCCGCTCGGGCACGGGCAGCGTCCGCACCAGCTCGCCCATCGGTTGCTGCAACAGGCGATCGAGCAACGAGAACACGCCGCAGATGAACATCTCGCCGCGGGCCTCGGAGTCGTTGGCGTCCTGCTGCTTGGCCAGCTCTTCCATGATCAGGCCGCGGCGGACGGCCGCGAACAAGGTCGATCCGGCGTTCTGCCCCTTGGCCGAACTGGCCAGCAGAAGGGCCAGCCAGCGCTTGAGCCGCTGGTAGCCCAGCAGCATCAAGGCATGGTGAAAGCTGGTGATCTCGACGCGCAGCCCGAAGGCGGCCGAGTTCAGGTAGCGCATCAGCCGGAACGCCAGGGTCGGATCCCGCTTGAGCGTCGCCTCGAGCTGGTTGACGGGCCGCTCATGCTCGACACCGTCCATCAGCTCCATCACCACCTGGACATCGAGCGCGGCCTTGCCGCGGCTGGTGGTGGCCAGCACCGGCTCGTCGCCAAAAGGCCAGCCGAGCACGGCCACGGCGCCACGCTGGAATGCACCGGCCACCGCGGCCTCGTCACGCACACCGGCCTGGATGGTGGAGATGTGGCGCAGCGGGTTGGCCGCTTCGCCGGCCGTGCCGCGCCGGTCATGGGCGTCGTCGACGATCGCATGGCTGAAGCACGGCAGCACGTCGGCGGCCAGCGGAGCCAGCGGTCGACCCTTGATCAGCAGCACACTGCCGGCCGCATGCAGTCGGCGCAGGGCCGGCGCATGCGCGGGGTCGCCCGCCATGAAGGCCGGCACCTCGAGCATGAGCTGCGGACCTGGCTCGGCGGCCATGGCGGCCGTCAGCAGCTGCTCGCCGGCCAGGTTCAGCGCCACGGGCGCGTGAGGATTGCCGGGCGCGGCGGCACCGGCCGGGGTCGAGCGCCCGGCGTCCAAGGGCCGCAGCGTGAGCTTCAAGGGCGCGGTCGACGGCCCCTGGGGGGGTGGCCAGAGATCGGCCAGCAGCGCCAGCAAGGCCGCGGAGTCAACACCTTCGGGCTGCTCGGGGAACACCGTCAGCCGTGTCGCGACGACGCTGCGCTGGCGGTCGATCATCGGGCTGTAGCCCAGGGCCACCTGGCCAAGCACGGGATGGTCTTGCATCGTGGTGGCCCGCACGTGCGCCGGGCGGGCAGTCAAGGGGGATCAGCCGCCCAGGTAGTCGAACAACGACATGCGCTGCACCTGGGCATAGGTGCGCAGCGCGGCATCGTAGCCGGTCTGCTGGGCCTGGAACTTCGAGATCGCCTCGACCATGTCCAGGTCCTCGGCTTCGGATCGCTCGACCTGCGCCTGCAGTCGCTGGTCGACCACACGGCTCTGGATCGACTCGATCCGGTTCATCGCCTCGCCGCTGCGGGCGCGGGCGTTCAGCAGGTGGTTCGCACTGGCGTCCAGATCGGCCAGCCCGTCACGCACGCCGGCCGAGATCTGCGCGCCCGTGCGGTTCGGTGTCGACAATTCGCTGACCAGGCGGTCGAGCGTATCGAACACCGACAAGGTGGTGCCCGGGGCGCGCGGATTCGGGGCCTGGAGCCAGACCTCGCGGCCATCCATCGACAAGGGGCTGGACTCACCCATCGCGGCACGCAGCGTTCCGCCGGCCCCCTGGTAGTCGACCCCTGCGACGGTGTCCAGCAGCGGAGCGCCGTCGGCGCCTTGTCCGCCGAACAGGTAGCGACCGGTGCCGTCGCTGCGGTTGGCCACCGAGAGCAGGTCCTCGCGCAGGCCACGCAGCGACTGCGCGAGAGCCTCGCGCTCCTTGTCGCCGTAGCTGCCGTTGCCGGCCTGGACGACGTACTCGCGGGCCTGCTGCAGCAGCTCGCCGGCGGTGCCGAGCGCACTTTCGGCCTGGGTCATGGTTGCCAGGCTGGCGGACAGGGCGCGCTGTTCGGCGTCGGCGCGCTGGATGCGGGCCAGTGCACGCTCGGCGTCGGCGGCCGAGGTCGGATCGTCGCTCGGCCGGTGCGTGCGCTTGCCGCTGGTGAGCTGGATCTGCGACTCCTGCATCGCCTGCTGGCGGATCTGCAGCTGGGCCTGGGTCTGGGCGTGGCTGTTGTAGGTGGTGACGCGCATCGACATGGTTCCGGTTACTTCGTGTCCTGTTCTCTTTCGCGGCGCGTTCAGCGCCCGGCGATCTGCACCAGCGCGTCGAACAGCGATTGCGCGGTCTGCATCACGCGCGCCGCGGCCTGGTAGCCCTGCTGGTACTGGATCAGGCGCGCCGCTTCTTCGTCGAGGTTGACGCCGGCCTTGGACGAACGGGCGTCTTCGGCCTGTCGCGCCACGGCGTTGGTGATCTCGCTGCTCGACTCCGCCGCCTGCACGCGCACGCCGATCTGGGCCAGGCTTTCGCCGTACGCGGCGGCCATGTCGCGCCCCCCGACGATCGCCGCGTCGCGCAGGCCCAGCATCGCCAACGCGTTGCCGTTGTTGGTCGCCATCGCCGAGGCCGGCGTCGGCACCGCCGTGATGATGTCGCCCGTACGGGGCACGCCCGAGAGCCGCATCGAGAAGCCGTTGATGTCGCCGCTGGCGGGGATCTGGCCGCCCGGTGTCCAGGTACCGGCGCCGGCACCGACGACGGCGTTGCTGGAGTCGAGCAGCTGCCAGGTGTAGTTGCCGTTGTTGTCGCTGAACTGGATGCGCGCCGTGGCGCCCGGCACCGGCAAGGGCGACTGGTTGACACCGAACGATGCAATGACGGCCGTGCCCTGGTTGGCCGGGTCGGTGTCGGCCACCAGCGGGCTGGCCGCCGCGAGGTCCCGCGGGTTGTCGAGCAGCTTGGCGAAGCCCACCGACGCGCGGCCGACCGGCTGGAGCAGGAACTTGTCGCTCGGCGCGGCATTCGGCGGGCCGATGGTGATGCGCATGCCGTCGACCACGTCGCCACTGGTCACCGAGGTCGCGGTGCCGTCGGACAGGCGGGTCAGCGTGTAGGTGCCTGCCGGAGCGCCCTCGGTCGGGCGCAGGTCGTAGTCGCTGGGCTCCAGGGCCCGGGCATCGACGACGCTCAGGCTCACCGGCGTGACCGGGTTGCCGCCGGCGTCGCGGGCGTTGTTGGCATTGGCCAGCGCCACCGGCGGACCGATCGCGAACATCGGCTGGGTCGGGATCGAGCCATACGGCGTGTGCATGTTCAGGCCGAGCAGCTGCTGCTCGTTGACCGCGTGGCCCACCGCCGCCGCATAACGTCCGATCTCGTTGCGCGCGGTCACCAGGTCCTGGCCCTGGAACTGCATCGAGCCGGCAATGCCGCCGCCGCCCAAGGCCTCGGGGCCCATCACGCGGCGCTTGTCGCCTTCGCCGATGGCAATCGCCATGCGCGAGGGGTCGGCCGCGTCGGGCACGGCGATCAGCCGGTCAGCCTGGGTGCCGAGCACCAGGCGCTGGCCGCCACCGACAAACAGGCCGACGCTGCCATCGGCGTTGTCGATCCGGGTGACCCTCACGTGTTCGCTGAGCTTGGCGACCATGCGGTCGCGCTCGTCGAGCAGGTCGTTGGCCGGCTGGCCCAGGCCCTTGACCTCGGCGATGCGCTGGTTGGCCAGCGCGATGCCCTTGGCCAGCGCGTTGACCTCGGCGACGGCATTGCGGATCGAGCTCGAGACGCTTTGCTGGATCGAGTCCAGCTCCTCGGCGGCACTGGTGATGCGCTGCGCGAAGTCGCCCGCCCGCGCCAGAGCGGTGGCGCGGGTGGCGCCGTCGGCGGGCTGGTTGGCGACGTCGGCCATCGCGTTGACGAAGGCGCCCGCCGAATAGCCAAGCCCGGCTTCGCCGGAGCGGAACAGCTGCTCCAGGCGCTGCAGGTGCTCGAGCCGCTTGGCGTCCATCGCGGCCAGCGAGCCGGTGGTGGCGGCCTCCTTGGTCAGGAACTCGTCGTGCGCCCGCGAGACGGTGGCGACATCGACCCCGCGGCCGAAGAAGCCCGAGCCGGTGAACTGGCCCTGTGCCGTCTGCATCTCGACCAGCTGGCGCGAGTAGCCCTTGACGTTGGCATTGGCGATGTTGTGGCCGGTGACCTGCAGGCCGGCATAGTTGGCCGCCATGGCCTTCATGCCCAGTGACATCAACGAAGAGGCGCTCACGGTCGGGGTCCTTGCGGTTCAGGAATGGCGCCGCGCAGCTTCAGGCGAGCGACCGCTGCAGGCGCAGCGTGGTGTTGATGACGCGGCCGAGCTTGTCGGCATAGGCTGGATCGGTGGCATAGCCGGCGCGTTGCAGGCCCTGGGCAAAGCCTTGTGCGCTGCCGGCCTCGGCGACCACGCGCTCGTAGCGCGGCGAGTTCTTCATCAGCCGGGCGTAGTCGGCAAAACTCTCTTCGTAGCTGCCGTAGGCGCGGAACTTGGCGACCACCTTCTGCGGCTGGCCGTTGACGTACTCCGTCGTCGTGATCTCGGCGACCGGGCCCTTCCAGTTCGCTCCGGCCTTGATGCCGAACAGGTTGAACGAGGTCGAGCCGTCGGCGTGGCGGATCTCCTTGCGTCCCCAGCCGGTCTCGTGCGCCGCCTGCGCCACCATGAAGGCCGCCGGAATGCCCGTGGCCGCCTCGGCACGCTGCGCGGCCGCCGTGTGCTGCTGAACGAATCCTGCCGCTCCCTGCTGCGGGATGCGCACGGGCGCCGCCGCAGCGGCCGGCGTCTGCAGCGGCGCCTGCGGACCGTTCAGACGGGTGTTCGCACTCGGGAACTGCGGTATCGGGCCGGGCGACATGCCCATCAGGCCCATCTGCCGCTCGAGCTGCTTCTGGATCGCGTCGGTCAGCCCGCCGGGCAGGCCGCTCAGCTTGTTGGCGTACTGCTGGTCGAGCATTTCGGTGCCGAGGCCGCCCATGCCGCCGTTCGTGCCCATGGCCGACTCGCCGTCCAGCGACTGCACGCTGTCGCGCATGCTCTTGAGCAACTGCTGCATGAACATCGTCTCGAACTGCCGGGCGGCCTCGCGCACGGCGGCACGCGGGTCCTGCGCGGCACGGGTCTTCAGGGCGTCGAGGCCACGCGCGTCCAGCGCACCGGCGCTCGACGGGGTCATCGGCGATTGCAGCAGCGGCGTCATGGCCCGGTCCGCGTCAGATCACTTCCAGCTCGGCGCGCAGGGCACCGGCGGATTTCATGGCCTGCAGGATCGCCAGCAGGTCCATCGGCGTGGCGCCGAGCGCGTTCAGCGCCTTCACCACGTCGGTCAAGCGGGTTCCGGCCGGCATCTCGATCAGCGTCCCGCCCTGCTGGTTGATGGCGATGTCGCTCTTTTCGGCCTGCACCGTCTGGCCGGCCCCGAAAGGCGCCGGCTGGCTCGCCAGCGGCGTCGTCGAGATCGTCACCGACAGCGAGCCGTGGGCCACCGCGCAGGGGCCCAGCGTCACCGCCTCGTTCATCACCACCGACCCGGTGCGGGCGTTGAACACGACCCGTGCCGCCGGTCGTGCGAGCACGACGTTGAGGTTCTCGATGTCGGCCAGGAAGGCCACGCGCTCGCCCGGGTCCGCCGGGACCTGCACGCGCACGCTGCGCCCGTCCAGGGCCGTCGCGGTGCTGGCGCCCTTGGCGGCATTGATGCTGTCGGCCACCGCCCGCGCGGTCGCGAAGTCGCCGGCGCTCAGGCCCAGTGTCAGCGCGCTGCCTTCCTGCAGCGGTGTCGGAACCGCGCGCTCGACGGTTGCGCCTTCGGGGATGCGACCGGCCGACAGGTGGTTGATCTGCACCTTGGAGCCGTTGGCCGAAGCTCCGGCACCGCCGACGACCAGGTTGCCCTGGGCCAGTGCGTAGATCTGGCCGTCCGCGCCCTTCAGCGGCGTGGCGAGCAAGGTGCCGCCGCGCAGGCTCTTGGCGTTGCCGAGCGAGCTGACGTTGATGTCGATGGCCTGCCCGGGCTGCGCGAAGGGCGGCAGCACGGCCGTGACCATCACCGCGGCGACATTGCGCGGGCTCAGCGCCGCGCCGGGCGGCAAGGTCACGCCCATCTGGGTCAGCATGGCCTGCAGGCTCTGGGTCGTGAAGGGCGTCTGGGTGCTCTGGTCGCCACTGCCGTCCAGGCCGACGACGAGTCCGTAGCCCATCAGCGGGTTGCTGCGCACACCCTGCACCGCGGCGATCTCCTTGATCCGCGGACCGGTGGGCGCGGGCGCTGCAGCAGCGGCCCTGGCGGCCACCGGGGGGTTGGCGGCATGGCCGGGCATCGGCCACCAGGCGGCGGCACTGGCGGCAAAAAAGGCCACCACGGCCAGGACCTTCAGCCAGGTCTCGGTGCGGGCGTCGAAGTCGTCCATCGCGGGCTCGGTCGGCAGCGGGTGTCGAGGGCGCGTCACAGCGGCAGCACCGTCAGGAAGATACGGGCCAGCCAGCCGATGGCCTGGGCCTCGGCCTGCGCGCCCTTGCCGCGCTGCTCGAGCCGCACGTTGGCGATCGACGTGCTCGGCACGCTGTTGCCGGCCTGGATGGCGCGGGGGTCGACCTGGCCCGAGAAGCGCAGCACGTCGACGTTGTGCTGGACGCCGATCTGCTTCTCGCCCGCGACCAGCAGGTGGCCGTTGGGCAGCACCTCGCGCACGGTGACGGTGATGGTGCCGCTGAAGTCGTTGCTCGATTCGGTCGAGCCCTTGCCGGTGAAGGTGTTGCTGGAATTGCCTTCGGCACCGGCCCGCGCAAACGAGGTCGGCTTGACCCCCGGCAGCGCGGTGATGCCGGCCGAGACCGATCCGCTCTTGTCGATGTTGCTGGTGCTCTTCTGGACCGCGGTGACCTTCTCGACGATGCTGATCGTCAGCGTGTCGCCGGGCAGGCGGGCGCGGTGGTCCTCGAACAGCGGCCGGTAGCTGCCGGACGCGAAGATCGAACCGGTCGCCGCCGGCACCGGCTCGGCCGCGCTGGGCAGGGCCGGCACCGGCGCCGTGTCGGCCAGCTCGACCCGCGGGAACAGCGTCGCCATGCAGCCGCTGAGCAGCAGCGGCACGACGACGGCGGAGGCGATGGGGACGAAGCGGAGCATGGCAGTGCGGTGGTGAATCACAGCTGGGCCAGGCGTTGCAGCATCTGGTCGCTGGTGGTGATGGCCTTGGAGTTCAGCTCGTAGGCGCGCTGCGTCGCGATCATCGCGACCAGCTCCTCGACGACGTTGACGTTGCTGCCCTCGACAAAGCCCTGTTGCAGCGCGCCGAGGGCTCCGCTGGCCGGCGCACCGGCCTGCGGCGTGCCACTGGCGGCGGTCTCGCCATACAGGTTGCCGCCGCGCGGGTCGAGCCCGGACGGGTTGACGAAGCTGGCGATCTGGATCTGGCCCAGAGGCTGTGGCGCCGACTGGCCCGGCAGCAGCGCGCTGACGGTGCCGTCCGGGGCGATCGAGACGTTGGACGCGTTGGCCGGGATCGTGATGCCGGGCTGCACGGCATAGCCGGCGCTGGTCACGATCTGCCCGGCAGCGTCGAGCTGGAAGCTGCCGTCGCGGGTGTAGGCGGTGCTGCCGTCGGGCAGCTGGATCTGGAAGAAGCCGTTGCCCTTGATCGCGACGTCGAGGTTGCTCGCCGACTGCTGCAGCGCGCCCTGGCCGAAGTTGCGCGTGCTCGCCGCCACCCGCGTGCCCAGACCGACCTGCAGTCCGGTGGGCAGCTGGCTCTGGTCGGAGCTGGCCGCACCCGCCGGGCGCAGGTTCTGGTACATCAGGTCTTCGAACACCACGCCGCCTCGCTTGAAGCCGTTGGTGCCGACGTTGGCCAGGTTGTTCGAGATGGTGTCCAGCTTGGTCTGCTGTCCTTCCATGCCGGTCTTGGCGATCCAGAGTGAGCGAATCATGATGCCCGCATCGTCGCCCGGACTTGAG
>JAJTGU010000279.1 GCA_021297985.1 Rubrivivax sp. | reverse complement strand
TACCGACTGAGCTATCGGGGAATACAGCCCATGACTATAACCCGGAACGGGACAGGTTCTGATCGTGCGGACGAGTCTGTTTCGGGCCGCAGACGAGGCATCCTCACGGGCATGACGATCCATGCTGAGAACCGCACAGGCACGCGACTCATCCCGGTGCTTGACATCGAGGCCAGCGGCTTCGGGCGAGGCAGCTATCCGATCGAGATCGGGTACGTCCGCGGCGACAGCCAGGCCTGGTGCACGCTGGTCGTGCCGGCCCCCGGTTGGACGCACTGGGACAGCGCGGCACAGGCCGTTCACGGCATCGGCCGCGAGACGCTGGCCCGGCATGGCCGGTCGGTGATCCAGGTGGCACAGGCACTCAACGAAGCACTGGCCGAAGCCACGGTCTACTGCGATGGCTGGGCGCATGACTACGCCTGGCTGGCGGTGTTGTTCGACGAGGCCGGGCTGGTGCCGCGGTTCCGGCTCGAATCCGTGGGCCGCCTGCTGGCCGAAGACCAGCTGGCCCGGCTCGACGCCGCCCGGGTGCGGGCGATGGCGAGCCTGGGCGTTCAGCGCCACCGCGCCAGCAACGACGCGCGGGCCCTGCAACTGGCGATTGCCGAGGTCCAGGCAGGACTCTGAGCTTCAGGCAACGCCTGACTTCACAGCCGCCAGTCGAGACTCGCACGCAGGGTGCGTGGCGCCAGCGGAAACAGCCACGAGTGTCCGAATTGGTAGGGCGACTCGCGCCAGGCGCGGCGATCCGTCGCGTTGTCCAGGCCCAGTCGCCAGGTCATGGGCCCGGCGGCAGTGGCCATGGTCCAGCGCGCGCCCAGGTCGATGCGGGTCCAGCTGGGAAGCTGGAGCGTCTCGCCAGGCAGGACCGTGCGCCGGCCCTCGTGCACGACCCCGGCGCTGACGCTGAGCCCGGGTGTGCCACTCCATTCGCGCGTCAGGCCCAGCTTGAGGCTCCGTTCGGGCACATTGACCGCACGGTTCGACGCCATCAGGGCATGGTCGTTGCTCTCGATCCGGGCCGACAGCAGCATCGCGCTGGCACGCAGGTCCCAGCGACCGCTGCGGGCGCCGGCCTGGGCCTGCAGGCCACGGTGGCGGGCGCGGGCACCGACCTCGCGGATGCAGCCGGCGGCAGCTGCTGCCGGGTCGCACCGGTCCTGCGCCTGCGGCCGCCGGATGTCGAACAGCGTGGCGCCAAGCTCGATGCCGTTGTCCGAGTACTTCAGGCCCAGCTCCTGCTGCCGGCTGCGCAGCGCGGGCAACACCTGGCCGGCGTTGCGGTAGGTCTGCGGCCGATTGGGCACCACCTCGGACTCGACGCCCTGGCCCAGGCTCCCATACACGCGCAGGCCCAGGGTCGGGGCCCACTGCAGGGCCAGCCACGGTGTCGTGAAACCCTGTTCATAAGGCTGGCCGTCACGGCTGGAGTTGCGCGCCAGACGTGTGTGCCGGGCACCGGTCCAGAGTTGCCACTCGGGCCATGCGTCCCAGGTCAGGCGGGCGCGGACAAACGCGGACGAGGCGGTCTCGGCGCGCTGGGTTGCCGATCCGGGCGCCAGCTCGGGTGCGGCGGGCAGTGCCGCGGCCACCCCGACCTGGCCTTGGCCGCTGTAGTTGAAGGCCTGGTCCGGCAGTGCTTCGTCGACCCGGTGGCGCTGCACGCCCAGGGCCCAGTGCTGGCTCGATCCGGCCAGCGCCGTGCGGCCTTCGGCGCGGGCCTCCAGCGCCCAGGTGCGGCGCCGCTCGCCGTCGCTGCGGTAGTCGTACAGGTCGTGACGGCCATCGCTGCAGAAGCGATCCGCCCGATAGCCGTTGGCACCGTCGTCACAACCAAACGGAAAGGCGACCCGGTCGTCGGTGTGCAGCCGCTGCATCACGCCGTGGGCGACCAGTGCCCAGTTTCCGGTGAGGGTATGGCGCCAGCGCAGGCTTGCGGTGTTGCCTTCGAAGACCACCGGTTGCGACCAGGCCTGGGCGTTGAGATTCGTTCGCGGATCGATCCGCCGCGGGTCGGGCACCGAGTCTCCAAACAGACTCAGGCCGGGCACGCTGGGCTGGCTGCGCAGGTGGTGTTCGAACTCGGCTTCGAGCACGCTGCCACCGGCCAGGCGCCATTCGGCCGCCAGGGCCAGCCAGCGGGCCTGGCCTTCGGCATCGCGGGTTTCGGGTTGCAGCCGGCTGGCCCCGGCGTTCAGGCGCCATCCCAGGCGTGACTCCGGGCCGGTGCGGTCGCTCCAGTCGAAGCCGGCGGTGACGGTGCCGGCGTCGCGGGCTTCGAGCTGCACGGCCAGCAGGCGCTGCGCCGTCGGCCGCTTGACAACCAGGTTCACGAGCCCGCCCGGACTGCTGGTCCCGGACTGCTGGCCACTGGTGCCGGCGAGCAACTCGACACGCTCCTTGGTCGCCAGCGGCAGCCAGGTCTCGCCATGGATCGGCAAGCCGTCGCGGCGGTAGTTGCCGCGGTTGTCGAGCACGTAGCCTCGAACGGCCAGGGCAGACCAATAGCCTTCGCTGTTGTAGGCGTCGCTGGCGGCCGCGTCGAGCCGGGTCAGGTCGGCGAGCTGCCGTGCACCGCTGTCGGCCAGCAAGGCCGCCGAGAAGCTGCCCACCTGCATCGGCGACTGCGATGCCGGCACATCCGCAAAGCCGGTCAGTGCCGCTGGCACCGACCGACCAGTGACGGTGATGCTCTGCTGTGCCGCCACCGCCAGAGGCAGCAAGCTGATCGCACAGACGGCGCAGGGGCCAAGTCCGTGGCGGGGTCGGAAGTAGGATCGTCGTGTCATGCCGCGTGTCTCGTGTCGCCCCGGCCATGGGGAGCGACAGACACGCGCCAGCCCGGCCGGCAAAGCGGTGGGGCTGCGGATGTGCTTGCTGCTTCCCTGCGCGAGGATTACCTCAATCAGGTTCGAAGGGACTGTCTCAGCCGGCCCTTGGGGAAGGGCCAGCACCCCCAGCGATCAGACGATTGTGTCAGCTCGATTGCACCTCAGTCGAACACGGGTGATTCGACCCCCAGGACCTTGTGCAGCTTGGGACTGGTGGTGGTGTACTGGAGCAGGATGCGCTTCTCGGGGAAGACGTAGGGCGCAGCGCCGAATGCGGCCAGTGCGGCCTCGTGGAAGCCCGACAGGATCAGCTTCTTCTTGCCCGGGTAGGTGTTGATGTCGCCGACGGCAAAGACGCCCGGGATGTTGGTCTCGAACTTCTCGGTGTCGACGATGATCTGCTTGCGCTCCAGGCCCAGCCCCCACTCGGCGATCGGCCCGAGCTTGGGCGAGAGCCCGAAGAACACGAGCAGCATGTCCAGCGGCATCACGCGGGTCACGCCATCGCTGCCCGTGACCTTGAGTGCCGACAGCCGGCCGTCGGATTCGTCGAAGCCCGTGACCTGGCCGACGACGAACTGCATCTCGTAGGCCTCGCAGAGTTCGCGCATCCGGGCGACGCTGGCCGGCGCGGCGCGGAATCCGTCCCGGCGGTGGATCAGGATCACGCTCTCGGCCTTGTTCGGACCTTCCTGCGCGAAGTTCAGCGCCCAGTCCAGCGCCGAGTCTCCGCCACCGACGATGACGAGGTTCTTGCCCGCAAACTGCCCCGGGTTGCGAACACGGTAGTGGAGCTGCGAGCCGTCGAAGCGCTCCAGGCCCTCGACCTTGAGCAGTCTCGGCTGGAAACTGCCGACGCCACCGGCGATGAAGACGGTCTTGCTGATGAAGCGCGTCCCCTTGGCGGTGGCGATGTCGAAGCGGCCGTCGCCGCGCCTGGCCAGCTCGCTGACCTCCTGCCCGAGGTGGAAGGTCGCGCCGAAAGGCTCGATCTGCTTGAGCAGGTTGTCGGTCAGTTCCTTGCCGGTGCAGACCGGAACCGCCGGGATGTCGTAGATCGGCTTGTCCGGGTAGAGCTCGATGCACTGGCCGCCCGGGTAGGCGAGGGAATCGATGATGTGGGCCTTGATCTCGAGCAGGCCAAGCTCGAACACCTGGAACAGCCCGACCGGGCCGGCGCCGACGATCACGGCGTCGGTTTCGATGACTTCTGTGGACATGGGGCGGCGGATGAAAACGGCACGCGGAAGGTGCCGTTGGTGGGCAATGCGGCGCGCGTGGGGCGGCGCGGCCGCCGCGGGCTCAGCGCTTGAGCTCGACGAGCTTGTCCTTGCGGTCCTTCCAGTCGTCCGCGTCGGGCAGGGGCGTCTTGCGCTTGGTGATGCTGGGCCACTTGCGCGACAGGTCGGCATTGAGCTTGATGAATGCCAACTGCTCGGTGGGGACGTCCTCTTCGGGCAGGATCGCGTTGACCGGGCATTCCGGGATGCAGACCGCGCAGTCGATGCACTCGTCCGGGTCGATCACGAGCATGTTCGGACCCTCCCGGAAACAGTCGACCGGGCAGACGTCGACGCAGTCGGTGTACTTGCAGCGGATGCAGGATTCGAGGACGACGTGGGTCATGTCTGGCCGAGGGGGTGATGCACGGAATCGGTCATTTTATCGGCTGCCATGCCCAGGTCGCTGCGGGCCCGGACAACGGGTCGTACGGCCGTCGCGCCGACCCCCACCACCACCACCAGGGGCCGACCGGCGTGCAGCACCGAGGCCGCCGCCAGGCCGTCCAGTCGGTGCTCGCTGGACAGGGCGTCGGCGGCACCGGCGTTCGAGACCACGCTGCACGGCGCGTCGGCCGGCCAGCCCGCAGCCCGCAGCCGGCGCGAGAGCGCGCCAAGCTGTCGCCCGGCCATGTAGAAGACCTCGGTGTCGGCACGCGGCTGCACGCCGTCGACCGCGCCGTGTTGCGTCATCGCGGTCGTCAGCGTCACGCTGCGGCCCGCGCCGCGGCGGGTCAGCGGTCGCTGGGTTTGCGCAGCGGCCGCCAGCGCAGCGGTGACGCCCGGGATCACCTCGCTTTCGATGCCGGCGGCGGCCAGCGCTTGCAGTTCTTCTTCGAGCCGGCCGAACAGGCTCGGGTCGCCGCCCTTGAGCCGCACCACCCGTGCATGCCGACGGGCCATGGCCACCAGCAGGCTGTCGATGCTGGACTGCGGGGTCGAGCCCGCGCAGAAACCGCGCTTGCCGACCGAGATCCAGCGCGCCTGGGGCGCCAGGTCCCGCAGCGCCGGATCGGTCAGGGCATCGAACAGCACCACCTCCGCCTCGGCCAGGCGGCGTGCGCCCCGCAGCGTGATCAGGTCGGCCGCGCCCGGCCCGGCTCCGATGAAGCTGACACGTCGGAAAGCAGGCGCTGCGCTCATGCCGGGCTTTGCTCAGCCGGCTCGACATCGGTGACGAGCAGCGCACCGCTGGTGCGATTCGTGCTGCCATCGACGACGATCAAGGCGCCAGCGTCCAGGCTTTCGCGGTAAGGCCGCAAGGGCAGCGGCTGCTGCAACTCGACCTCGACCTCGCCGATGTCGTTGACCGAAAGGGTCTGGGCGGACTCGCGCTCCAGGGTGTGGATGTTCAGCCGGTGGCGGATCGCCACCAGCTGCGCCGGAACCCAGGCATGGGCATGGCGCACGACGTAGCGGCGGCCGATCTGTGCCGGTTCCACGTCGAGCCAGGCCAAGGTGGCGACAAAGCGGCGACGCGGAACGGCCTGACCCGGAGCCAGCAGCCAGTCGCCGCGCGAGACATCCAGCGCCTGGTCGAGCACGATACCCACCGACTCGCCCGGTGCGCCGCGGCCGACCTCCGCTCCTGCGCGGCGAATCGACTGCACCTTGGCGATCTGCACGGACGGAAACACCTGCACCGCGTCGCCCACGCTCAGCGCGGCTTCGGCCAGGCGGCCCCAAAGCACGCGCTGCGGCTGGCCGGAAGGGTTGTTTTCGAGCGCGACGTACTGCACGGGCAGCACCGGCCAAGCGTGCATGGCATCTCCGGTCGCGGCCGGGGCGCGCCCCGGCAGGCCTTCAAGCAGCGTCAGCAACGACGGCCCGCGGTACCACGGCACGTCAATGGCCTGGGTGACGTTGTCGCCGCGCAGCGCCGACACCGGCACGATGCCCGCGGGCTGGATCCTGGCCTCGGCGCAGAAGGCGAGCAGCGCTTCGCGGACGGCCGCAAATGCGAGGGCCGGGTCGTCGACGGCGTCGAGCTTGTTGACCGCAAACACGAGGTGCGGAACCCGCAGCAGTTGCGCCAGCAGGGCATGGCGGCGAGTCTGTGGCAGCAGGGTCACCGGGCGACTGAACCCGGCGCTGGGGCCGGCGAGCTTGACCAGGTCGACCAGCACGACGGCGGCGTCGCTGCCGGCCGCGGCGGTGACCATGTTGCGCGTGTACTGCTCGTGCCCCGGCGCGTCGGCGATCACGAACTTGCGGCGCGGGGTCGCGAAGTAGCGCCAGGCGATGTCGATGGTGATGCCCTGCTCGCGCTCGGCCTCCAGGCCGTCGGTGAGCAGCGACAGGTCGAAGGGCGGGCGGCTGTCGTTGGCAGGCGCTGTCCGGCGGGCCTGCTCCCGATGCACCAGCGTCTGCACCTGGTCGCTGAGCAGGGCCTGGCTGTCGTAGAGCAGGCGGCCGATCAGCGTGCTCTTGCCGTCGTCGACGCTGCCGGCGGTCAGGAATCGGAGTGCGGCCATCTCAGAAGTACCCTTCCTTCTTGCGCCGCTCCATCGCGGACTCGTTGCTGCGGTCGTCCATCCGAGTCGCACCCCGTTCGCTGAGCGTCGCCACCAGCGTCTCGGCGATCACGTCGAGCGCATCGGCGGCCTCGCTCGCGACCGGGCAGGTGCAGCTCATGTCGCCGACGGTGCGAAAGCGCACCGGCCGGCGCAGCACCGGCTCGCCCGGCGCCGGCGGCGTCGATTCCGTCACCGGCACCAGCAGGCCGTTGCGCGCCAGGACATCGCGCTCGTGGCGGTAGTACAGGCTCGGCAACGCGATGCCCTCGCGCTCGATGTAGAGCCACACGTCGAGCTCGGTCCAGTTGCTGATCGGGAAGACACGGAAGTGCTCGCCGGGTCGGTGGCGCGTGTTGAACAGCGTCCACAACTCGGGCCGCTGCTCCTTGGGCTGCCACTGGCCGAAGGTGTCTCGGTGGCTGAAGAGGCGTTCCTTGGCACGCGCCTTTTCTTCGTCGCGCCGGGCGCCACCCAGCAACGCGTCGTAGCGATGCTCGGCAATTGCCTCGAGCAGGGTCGTGCTCTGGTGCGCGTTGCGCGACTCGCCGGCATGGGCCAGACGCACGCTGCCCCGGGCGATGGAGTCTTCGAGATGGGCGACCACCAGCCGGTCGCCCGTCTCGGCGACAAGCGCGTCGCGAAACGCGATGACCTCGGGGAAGTTGTGTCCCGTGTCCACGTGCAGCAGCGGGAAGGGCAGGGCGCCCTGCCACTTGCCGTCGGCATCGCGGCGCTTGAAGGCCTTGTGCGCAAGATGGAGCAGCACGCAGGAGTCCTTGCCGGCGGAAAACAGAAGCGCCGGCCGTTCGAACGTCGCGGCCACCTCGCGCAGCAGGTAGATGGCCTCTTCTTCGAGTGCGTCCAGGTGCTGCGTGTCTACCGGCGGTCGCAACGTCGACGGGTGTTGGGATGCGTTCATGCCGGGGCCTTGTCGTGATCGGTCTCTTCTTGTGACTCGGGGCGCAGGTGGAGGCCGCACTCGCTGCTGCCGCCCTGTTCCCACCACCAGCGTCCGGCGCGGAACGGCTCGCCGACGGCGATGGCCCGCGTGCAGGGCGCGCAGCCGATGCTCGGCATGAAGGCGTCGTGCAGAGGGTTGTAGGGAACCTCGTGGGTCGCGATGTGGTGCCAGATGTCGGCCCAGCTCCAGTCCGCCAGCGGGTTGAACTTGACGCGAAGGGTGTCGGCGTCGTCAACGTCCTCGAAAGGCACCTCGGCCCGACCTGCGCTTTGCTCGCGGCGCAGGCCGGTGATCCAGGCGGTGCGGCCCTCGAGCAGGCGCGCCAGCGGCTGCAGCTTGCGCAAGCCGCAGCAGGCATGGCGCAAGGCGACGCTGCGGAACATCGCATCGGCGCCCTCGCGGCGGACGAACCCGATCACAGCGTCCGCGTCGGGCCGGTGGACCTCCAGCTCGATGCCGTAGTGGGCGTGGATGCGCGGCAGCAGGGCCAGGGTCTCGGCGTGCAACCTCCCGGTGTCGAGCGTCGCAACCGCGATCGGCAGCCGATGTCGGGCGATCAGGTCGGTCAGCACCATGTCCTCGGCGCCCAGGCTCGACGCCTGCACGATGGACCCCGGGTGCCGCTCGACGGCCCGGCGCAAGCGCGAGACAGCCTGATGGACCCTCTCGGCATGCCCCGGCTGGGCCCGGGCGTACAGCGCGATGGCCGTCACGACAGGACCTCGGCCCCGAAGCCCGTCGCGACGACCGGGTCGCGCTGATGGTGGTGGTCGAACCAGCCCAGGGCGCGTTCGGCGACGTGCCGGTCCTGGCCGGCGCGCATCTGCATCGCGCTGAACCCGCAGCGGCGCAGCAACGGCGCCATGTCGGCGACCACGTCGCCGTGGGCCACGATCTCGCCGCGGTGGTGCCAGCGGTTGCGCAGCAGCACCGCCTGAGAATAGGCCCGACCATCGGTCCACTTCGGGAACTCCAGCACCAGGGGCCGGCCGTCCGCGATCGCGGCCTGCACCTCGGGGCGCAGGTCGCGCAACTGCTCGGCGTTGGCCAGTGTCACGGCGCCCGCGGGCAGGTGGGAGTCGTCAGTCGTGATGCGCATCGGGGTCTCCTCGGTCGCGCCTCAGGCGGGTGCGACGGCTTCATGCGCAGGGGCGCTGTCGTGGCGTGCGGTGCCAGTCCGCACGGCGTCGGTGGCGGCGCGCCAGTCGGCCAGCGGCAGTCGGGCCGCCGTCTGGGCGAAGCGCTCGCCGGGCTGCCGCTCGCGCAGGTACAGCGCCACCAGTGCCGAAATCGCGTCGACGATCTCGTCGGCGGCAAACGCCGGGCCGAGGATGCGGCCCGGGCTCGCCTGGCCGGGAACCGCGCCACGCGCACTGCCGTCGCTGCCGCCAATGCTCAGCTGGTACCACTCGGTGCCGTCCTTGTCGACGCCCAGAACCCCGACATGACCGCTGTGGTGGTGACCGCAGGAGTTGATGCAACCGCTGACGTGCAGCGCCAGGTCGCCGATGTCGTGCTGCTCGTCCAGGTCGGCAAACCGCTCCAGGATCTGCCCCGCCAGGGGCGTGGTGCGGGCGTTCGCCAGCGCGCACAGGTCGCCACCGGGGCAGGCGATCATGTCGCCCAGCAGGCCGACGGTGGGGCGGGCAAAGCCGGCATCGCGCGCGGCGTGCCAGAGCGCTGGCAGCTCACGGGCAGGGACCCAGGGCAGCAGCAGGTTCTGCTCGTGCGTGACGCGCAGCTCGCCGCTCGAGAAGCGCTCGGCCAGCGCCGCTGCGGCGTCCATCTGGTCGGCGGTCGCATCGCCCGGCGCGAACCCGGCCCGCTTGAGCGACAGCGTGACCGCACGATGGCCGGCGACCCGGTGGGGGTGCACGTTGCGGTCGAGCCACCGCGTGAAGGCGCTCGACGACGGCCAGCCGGCAAGGTCGGGCTCGGGCAGCGGACCCGCGATCGGATCGTCCGCAAAGCCGGCTGCCACGCGGTCGAACTCCGATTGCGGGATGGCCTGTGTCAACGGATCGGCCAGCAGTGCCTCGTACTCGCGCTGCACGGCTTCGACAAAGGACTGGCCTTCGGCCTTGACCAGGATCTTGAGCCTGGCCTTGTAGGCATTGTCGCGTCGGCCTGCGAGGTTGTAGACGCGGACGATGGCCTCGATGAAGACCAGCACCTGCGACCAGGGCACGAAGTCGCTCATCGTGCGCGCCAGCAGCGGCGTGCGGCCCATGCCACCGCCGGCCTTGACCCGGAAGCCGATCTCGCCGAGCTCGTTGCGCCGGAGCACGAGTGCGATGTCGTGCCAATCGCCGGCGACCCGGTCCTCGGCGGCACCATGTACCGCGATCTTGAACTTGCGCGGCAGGAAGGCGAATTCCGGATGCAGCGTGCTCCACTGGCGCAGCAACTCGCAGTAGGGGCGTGGGTCGACGGCTTCGTCGGGCGCGATGCCGGCGAGCGCGTCGCTGGTGGTGTTGCGAATGCAGTTGCCGCTGGTCTGGATGCCGTGCATGCCGACCTCGGCCAGCAGATCCATCACATCGGCCGCGCGCGCCAGCGGGATGCCGTTGAACTGCAGGTTCTGCCGTGTCGTGAAGTGGCCGTAGCCGCCGGGCGGCAGGCCCAGGTTCAGGTGGGGCGCCGCAGGCAGGTCGAACTCCCGCGCGATCCGCGACAACTGGCGCAACTGTCGCGCCGACAGTTCGCCATAGGGCACGGCGACCCGCAGCATGGGCGCATGGCGCTGCACGTACCAGCCGTTCTGCAGACGCAGCGGCCGGAACAGCTCGTCAGGCAGTTCGCCGCGCAGGTGGCGCTCAAGCTGGTCACGGAACTGCGCGGCGCGCTGGCGCAGGAAGCGGCGGTCAGAATCGGTGGATCGATACATCGGCCGGACTCTAGAAAGAGCTTCGGCGACCACGAAGTGAGAAGTTCGGCTTTCGATATGCGTGATGGGTGGATGAGGGCTCCGGTTCTGCTGCTGGTCGTGGCCCTGGCCTTGGTCGGTTGTCAGACCGCGCCTGTCGCGCCGGTCGCGCCGGTCGCGCCAACAACGCCGGTTGAGGCCGGGGCCGCGGCGAGTCCGAAGCCGCTGGGGCCTGACGGGCCTGCAGTCCTGGCCCC
>JAJTGU010000056.1 GCA_021297985.1 Rubrivivax sp. | reverse complement strand
TGGCGTGCAGTATCTCGTTGTTGTCGAAGTTGTCGTAGCGCACCTTGATGCCGGTCTCGCGCTCGAAGCCGCGCAACGTGTCGTCCCCGATGTAGTCGGACCAGTTGTAGACGTTCAGGACCTTTTCCTCGGCGGCCTGGGCCCAGGCCGGGGCGGCCAGGGTCGACGCGGCTGCAGCGGCGCCGAGGACGAGGTCCCGGCGGCGGATGGCCGGGGCGGAACAAGCGGTCGCATGGGTCATGGTGCTGAGGTCTTTCGGGTCACGAGGTTCGAGGGGCGTTCGAGACGGGGAAGGCGTTCCGGCCAAGTCTAGGGCAGGCCAAAAGGCCTAATCACCCCATCCAACCCTGCCGTTGCGCATCCGCCAATGTCAGGTCCAGGCAGCGGTGGATCAGGGCCATCATCTGGTCGATCTGCTCGCGCGTGATCACCAGGGGCGGTGCCACGATCATCCGGTCGCCGACCGCACGCATGATCAGACCCTCGCGGAAGCAATGGCCGCGGCAGACCATGCCGATCTCGACCGACTCCGCGAACGGCAGGCCACGCGCCTTGTCGCGCACCAGCAGCAGCGCGCCCATCAGGCCGCAGGTTTCGGCATCGCCGACCAGGGGGTGCTCCAGCAGTTCCCTGTAGCGTGCCGCCAGGTAGGGGCCGACATCGTCCCGGACGTGCTCGACCAGCCGCTGCTCGCGGATCAGGCGGATGTTGGCCAGTGCCACCGCGCAGGCCACCGGGTGACCGCTGTAGGTGTAGCCGTGGTTGAACTCACCGCCGCGCTCGATCAAGACGTCGGCGACGCGGTCGCCGACCATGACGCCACCCAGCGGAACGTAGCCACTGGTCACACCCTTGGCAAAGGTCATGAGGTCGGGCTTGACGCCCATGGTCTCGCAGCCCCACCAGTTGCCGGTGCGGCCGAAGCCGGTGATGACCTCATCGGTGACGAGCAGGATGCCGTGGCGGCGACAGATCCGCTCGATCTCGGGCCAGTAGGTGGCGGGCGGGATGATCACCCCCCCGGCGCCCTGGATCGGCTCGCCGATGAAGGCCGCCACGCGGTGGGCGCCGATGGCCTCGATCTTTTCTTCGAGCCAGCGCGCGGCGACGAGACCGAACTCGTCACGTGTGAGTCCGCGCTCCCGGCCATGCTGCCACCAGTACGGTTGCTCGATGTGCACGATGCCCGGGATCGGCAGGCCGCCCTGGGCGTGCATGCCGCTCATGCCGCCCAACGAGGCGCCGGCCATGGTGCTGCCGTGGTAGGCGTTGTGGCGGCTGATCACGACCTGCCGTTCGGGCTGGCCGAGCAGGTCCCAGTAGCGGCGGACCATGCGCACGATGGTGTCGTTGCCTTCCGAACCGGAGCCGGAGAAGAAGACATGGCGGAACTGCGGCGGCGTCACCTCGGCCAGCAGTTCGGCGAGTTCGATGGCCGGTGGCGTGGCGGTCTGGAAGAAGGCGTTGTAGAACGGCAGCTTGCCCATCTGCGCGGCTGCAGCGTCGACGAGGGCCTGCTGGCCGTAGCCGACGTTGACGCACCACAGACCGCTCATCGCGTCGAGGATCTTGTGGCCGTCGGTGTCCCAGAGCCAGATGTTGTCGCCGCGTTCGATGACGCGCGAGCCCTTGCGGGCCAGGGCCTGGAAGTCGGTGAAGGGATGCAGGAAGTGGGCCGCGTCGGCGGCTTGCCAGTCTTGGGTCGTTCGGGTCATGGTCGGCTCGGGCTCGGGTGTCAGACGTGCAGCAGCAGGTGCTCGCGTTCCCAGGGCGAGATCACCTTCATGAACTCTGCGTACTCGACCTCCTTGATCTCGGAGTACACGGTGACGAAGCCTGCGCCGAGCACTTCGGCCAGTTCCTTGTCCTCGCGCAGCAGGGTCAGCGCCTCGCCCAGGCTGCGCGGCAGCTGGTGCTCGCCCAGGTAGGCGTCGCCCTTGCATTCCGGGTTGGGCTCGATCCGGTTGCGGATGCCCAGCCAGCCGCAGGCCAGCGTGGCGGCCAGCGCCACGTAGGGGTTGGCATCGGCGCCGATGACGCGGTTCTCGATGCGCCGCGCCTGGGGCTCGGCGACCGGGCTGCGGATGCCGACCGTGCGGTTGTCGGTACCCCACTGGATGTTGATCGGCGCGGCCGTGAAGCGTGCGAGCCGGCGGTAGCTGTTGACGTAGGGCGCAAAGAGCGCCATCGCCGACGGCAGGTGCTTCTGCAGGCCGCCGATGTACCAGAAGAACTCCTTCGACGGCGTCCCGTCGGGGTTGCTGAAAATGTTGCGCCCGCTGGCCTTGTCGACCACGCTCTGGTGCACGTGCATCGCGCTGCCCGGCTCGCCCGCGATCGGCTTGGCCATGAAGGTGGCGAACATGTTGTGGCGCAACGCCGCCTCGCGCACGGTGCGCTTGAACAGGAAGACCTCGTCGGCCAGGCCCAGTGGCGCGTCGTGGAAGAAGTTGATCTCCATCTGCCCGGCGCCGACCTCGTGGATCAGCGTGTCGACATTGAGCTCCATCTTCTCGCAGTAGTCGTAGACGTCCTCGAACAGCGGGTCGAACTCGTTGACGGCGTCGATGCTGTAGGCCTGACGCGAGGTTTCGCTGCGACCGCTGCGCCCGACCGGCGGCTTCAGCGGAACGTCCGGGTCGGTGTTGCGGGCGACCAGATAGAACTCCAACTCCGGCGCGACCACCGGCTGCCAGCCGACATCGGCGTAGAGCTGGCAGATGCGGCGCAGCACCGACCGTGGTGCGTAGGTCACCAGGTTGCCTTCGCGGTCGTAGCAGTCGTGGATGACCTGCGCCGTCGGGTCAGTGGCCCACGGCACGATGCGCACCGTGCTCGGGTCGGGCCGCAGGTGCATGTCGCGATCGGTCGGGCTGATCACGTCGTAGTACGGTCCCTGCTCGGGGAACTCGCCCGTGACACCCATGGCGACCACGACCTCAGGCAACCGCATGCCGCGGTCTTCGGTGAACTTCTGGCGCGGAAGGATCTTGCCGCGGGCGACGCCCGTGAGGTCGGGCACCAGGCATTCGATCTCGGTGACGCGGCGCTCGTTGAGCCAGTGTTCGAGGTCGGTGAACGTGAAATGGGACTTGGAGGCTTGGGTGTTCATGGTCGGGGTCGGTGGTTCGAGGGCGGGTTCAGGCCAGTGCCGGAACGCTCTCGGGCAAAGGGCCCCGCACCCGGTCGCGGTACTGTCGAACGGCCGCGCCAAACGCCAACAGCAGCTGCATCGACACCGGGTTGCCTGCCGCCTGCCACTCCGGGTGCCATTGCACGCAAAGGTTGAAGCCCGGGGCGGCGGGCTGACTGAAGGCCTCGATCAGGCCATCCGGCGCCAGGGCCTCGACCCGCAGGCCGTGGGCCAGGCGCTTGACGCCCTGGCCGTGCACCGAGTTCACGGTGATCGGCCCGGGGCCGACGATGCGCTCGAGCAGGCCCCCGGCGACGACGTTGACCTCGTGCGCCGGAGCGTAGTTCTGCGCCGCGCTGTCGCCCGCGCCACGGTGGTCGGCCAGGCCGGGCTGCTCGTGCACCGCCTGGTGCAGGCTGCCCCCGAGCGCGACGTTGGTCTCCTGCGTGCCTCGGCAGATCGCCAAGAGGGGCAGGCCGCGTGCCAAGGCAAGGCGGATCAGCGGCAACGTCCACGCGTCCCGCTGGGGGTCCAGCGGCAGCGACTCGTCGTCAACCTCTTCGCCGAAGTGCGAGGGATGCACGTTGGACGGCGATCCGGTCAGCAGCACCCCGTCGGCCACCGCGAGCAACGCCTCGACTTCGTCTGCACTGGCGGGCGGCGCGATCAAGGGCAGGGCGCCCGCCAGCCGAACCGCGTCGACGTACTTCCGGCCGGCGATGTGAAAGGGATGCTCGCCGAGCATGCGGTTGCAGCTGGTGACCAGCACCAGCGGCAGACCGGGAGATCGTCCACGCGGTCGGGGTTCCAAGGTCATCCTCATCGGTCAGCCCACCAGATCGCGAAGCCGGTACCAGGCCATGCCGAGCACCAGCGCGGGTGTGCGCAATGCCGCCCCGCCGGGAAACCGGCGGTGTTCGAGCCGCGCCAGCAGGTCGAAGCGACCGGCATCGCCTGCCATCGCCTCTGCGACCAGGCGCCCGGCCAGCCCTGTGAGTGCGAGTCCATGCCCGGAAAAGCCCTGCAAGTAATAGACCCGGCCCGGCGCACCGGGTCGGGCGATCCGACCTTCGGCATCCAGGCGGCCGAAGTCCGGCGCCCGCGACATCGTGATGTCGACGAACCCGCCCCAGGCGTACTCGATCTGCGCGCCGGCGAGTTGCGGAAACGTCGCCACCATCCTTTGCCGCATGCTGTCGGCCAGGTCGGCCGGGGTCCGCGTCGAATAGCTGACCCGGCCACCGTACAGCATGCGGTGGTCGGCCGTGGGTCGAAAGTAGTCGAGCACGAAGTTCGTGTCGCAAACCGCCGCGCCGCTGGGCACCAGTGACCGCGCCAACGCCAGTTCGAGCGCCTCGCTGCACGCGATGTAGGTGCCGACCGGCATGATGCGCGGTGCAAGTTCCGGGGCCAGCGCACCGAGATACACATTGCCGGCCAGCAGCACCTGACCGGCGACCACGCCGGCGCCCGCAGCGGTGCGCAGATGCACCGAGTCGGAGCGTTGCGTCCAGGTCGTCACTTCGCTGTTTTCGTGGATCCTGACCCCGGCCTCGGTCGCGGCGCGGGCCAGGCCCAGGGTGTACTTCAGCGGATGCAGGTGGCCGCTGCGCGAGTCGTGCACGCCACTGTGGAACCGTGGGCTCGCGATCCACCGCGAAACGTCGGCGGGCGCAATGCGATCCAGCACATAACCGTAGTCCCGCTCCAGGGCGTCGGCGGCCAGAGCCAGTTCGCGTCCCTTGCGGGCCCCGACGGCCAGGCCCAGGTAGCCGTCGCGCCAGTCGCAGTCGATGCGGTGCTCGGCAATCCGCTGTCGCAGCACGGCCAGCGCTTCGATCGTCATGTCCCAGACGCGGCGCGCCTCGCTCAGGCCGAGCTGCGCCTCGATGACCTGCTGCTCGCAGGCCAGACCATGGATCGCCTGGCCGCCATTGCGACCGCTGGCCCCGAAACCCACGTGCCTGGCCTCGAGCAGCACAACGTCAAAGCCCCGCTGCCGCAGGTCGACCGCCGCACTCAGGCCGGCCAGGCCGCCCCCGACCACTGCGACATCACATCGCACGTCAGCCGTCAACGCCGGATGGCTCGCGGCGCGCGGCGCCGTTGCGGCGTAGTACGAATGGCGGGTCAGTTCCCGGTCGGTTTCGGCAAACGGCATGCGGTCGAGTTAGGCGCTAGGCAGGCCCTCGGTGATGGTGTGATCCGGCGCGTGTCGGGCGATGTTCAGACCGCACGACGCAGCGCGGTGCGCAGGGTGTCGACGATGCGGTCGATGTGCGGCTTCTCGATGATCAGCGGCGGCGAGAGCGCCACGATGTCGCCGGTGGTCCGGACCATCAGGCCCTGCTGCCAGCAGTCGAGGAAGACGCCGAAGGCGCGCTTGGTCGGCGCGTCCGCGATCGGTTGCAGTTCGATGCCGCCCACGAGCCCGAAGTTGCGCACATCGATGACATGGGGCTCTTCCCTGAGCGAGTGGATGGCATTGGCGAAATACTCGCCGATCTCGCCACTGGCGCGGGTCAGCAGGCCTTCTTCCGCGTAGGTGTCCAGCGTGCCCAGGCCGGCCGCGCAAGCAAGCGGGTGGCCCGAGTAGGTGTAGCCGTGGAAGAACTCGATGGCACCTTCCGGCCCCGTCATGAAGGCGTCGTGCACGTGCTGGCCGCAGATCACGGCGCCCATCGGCACGGCACCGTTGGTGATGCCCTTGGCGCAGGTGATCATGTCCGGCACCACGCCGAAGGTCTGTGCCGCAAACGGCTGGCCGGTGCGGCCGAACCCGGTGATCACCTCGTCGAAGATCAGCAGGATGCCGTGCTTGGTGCACAGTTCGCGAAGGCGCTTCAGGTAACCCGCCGGCGGAATCAGCACACCGGTGGATCCGGCGATGGGCTCGACGATCACCGCCGCGATGGTGCTGGCGTCGTGCAGCGCGACCATGCGCTCCAGGTCGTCGGCCAGCTCGGCGCCGTGCGCGGGCTGGCCGCGGCTGAAGGCGTTGCGTGACAGGTCGTGGGTGTGGCGGATGTGGTCCACGCCCGCCAGGCCATGACCGAAGTGCTTGCGGTTGGCGACCATGCCCCCCACCGAGATGCCGCCGAAGTTGACGCCGTGGTAGCCACGCTCGCGGCCGATCAGCCGGGTGCGAGCCGCGTCTCCGCGGGCGCGGTGGTAGGCGAGGGCCATCTTCAGCGCCGTGTCGACGGCTTCGGAGCCGGAGTTCGCGAAGAACACCTTGCTCATCCCTGCCGGCGCCAGGGCGGCGACACGTTCGGCCAGCTCGAAGGCCTTGGGGTGCCCCATCTGGAATGGCGGCGCGAAGTCCATCTCCGCGGCCTGCTCCTGGATCGCCTTGACGATGCGGGGCCGGCCATGGCCGGCATTGACGCACCAGAGCCCGGCGACGCCGTCCAGCACCTCGCGGCCGGTATGGTCCCAGTAGAAGACGCCTTCTGCCCGGGTGAGCAGGCGCGGCGCCTTCTTGTACGACCGATTGGCCGTGAACGGCATCCAGTACGCGTCCATGGCCGGCAGGCTGACCGAGGAGCCGGCGATTTCGGCGGCCTGCAGCACGGCGGGGTCGAGGGCCTTGTTCATGCGATCTGTCTCCTGCGTCGGCGAAACCACTCGCCAGTCATCGCAGTCTAGGCAAATGACCGCGCAATGTGCACGCAAGCGATCATGGGGGTAACCCTCTGTCCCGCAACTGGCTGCTGAGAATGGGGCGATGATCGGCAGATCATGCGAAATGCAAGCCCTGCTGCGCAAGGGGATTCAGCCCCCGCCCCCTCGAACGCACCCCTGCCGACACCCCCCCGGCTGGACGCCATCGATCGCGCCATCCTGCGCGAGTTGCAGGCCGAGGGTCGACTCAGCAACCAGAGCCTGGCCGAGCGTGTGCACCTGTCGCCATCGGCCTGCCTGCGCCGCGTCAAGGCGCTTGAGGACAGTGGCGTCATCGCCCAGTACGTCGCCTTGCTCAATCCGCGGGCCGTGGGCCAGCATGGCACCAGCTTCACCATCGTGAATCTCGAGAACACCCAGCCCGCACTGCGCGACGCCTTCGAGCAATCGGTGCGCGACACGCCGCAGATCCTGGACTGCTTCTACGTCGCCGGGGCCAACGACTACCTCGTGCGCTTTGCCTACCGCGATGCCGAGGACCTGGAGCGCTTCCACGCCGAGGTGCTGGCGCGGTTGCCGGGCGTGCTTCGCAGCAACTCGATGCTGGTGCTGCGAACGGTCAAGCGCACAACGGCGCTGGTGGTTTGATCGAAAGGCGCTGGACAACATGTTGAAGACCCTGGTGGACTGGTTTCGCGGCGGCCCAAGCGGTACCGCCAATTCCGCTCCCTCGGCCCAGCCGGTCACGGCCGGGAGTGCGTCGCCGCTGCCAAGCGCAGGAGAGGGCAAGGTCTTTGGCCGGCGCCGACCGTTGTTGGCCGCCGGCGGGACGGTGGCCGGCGTTGAATTGCGCCTGCCTCCGACCCTGGAGCGTCGCTCCCTGGCGCGCAGCCACGACGTGGGTGCGGTGGCGCGTGGGGCCGCGCTGCTCGCAGCGGCCAGGCCATTGGCCGATGGCGGGCGCGCGGTGCTGCTGGCGCTGCCGGTGGCAGCCTTCAGCCAAGGCGATCTGGCACTGGCGGCCCGCCCCGGGCTCTGGATCGCCAGCGAAGGGGCGGCAGTGCCCGGACCGGTCGCGGCCCCATGGCGCGAGCGAGGTGCACGCATCGGTGTGTGCGATCTCGCACCTCAGCAAGTGACCGTCGAGGTCGACTTTGCGATGCTGCGCGCCAGCGATGGCGGCATCGACACGGTGCTGCTCGGGGTTCAGCGCTGGCGGCAAGCGCGACCTCAGCTGCCGCTGCTGGTCACGGAGCTCGAAAGCATCGACGATGTCGAACGCATGTTGAACTCCGGCGTGCATCTGACGGGCGGACGGCTGGACCGCAGCGCCGCGCCGCTGCCACCACGGGCATTGCAACCGGCCGCGCATCGCATCTGCGTGCTGTTGAACGAACTGGCCCAGGACCGGGACACCGCCACCATCGCCGAGAGCGTGCGCAGCGACGTCAACCTGACCTACCGTTTGCTGCGCTATGTCAACAGCCCGGCACTGGGCCTGAGCCGGCGCCTGGATGCCGTCGATCAGGCGGTGGCGGTTCTGGGCCGCAACGAGCTCTACCGCTGGTTGAGCGTGCTGCTGCTCGGAGCCGGGCAGGGCCGTCCAGCGGCCAAGGCGCTGCAGGAATCCGCGCTGACCCGGGCCCGGCTGCTGGAGTTGCTGGCACTCGGACGCCAGCAGGACGGTGGCCCCGCAGCCAGTTCCGCCTCGCCGGCGACACTGTTCACGGCGGGCCTGATGTCCACGCTGGACCTGATGCTGCAAGTGCCGCTCGCGGCCGCCATCCAGCCGCTGCGCCTGCCCGACGATGTCCGTCTCGCGCTGCTCGAACGGCAAGGACCGCTGGCCGCCTATCTGAAGCTGCTGGAAGTGCTGGACGGCGATGACGAGCAGGCGTTGGACGCCGTCGCGGAACCCTTTGGCGGGTCGGCAGCCGTCGTCGAGACCGCCCAGAAGGCCTGGGCCTGGGCCGAGCAGGCCGGTCGCGGCGGCTGAACGACCGCCGCCGGTGGCTTCAGCGCCTTGCGGCCACCCGGCCGGCGAGGTAGGTCCACACGAAGCTGGCCGCGGCGTAGCTGGTCAGTTCGGCATGGTCGTAGGGCGGCGCGACCTCGACGCAGTCCATCCCGACCCAAGGCAGGTCCGCGGTTTCCTCGAGCACCGTCATGACCTGGGCCGTGCTCATGCCACCGGGCTCCGGCGTGCCGGTGCCAGGCGCGAACGCCGGGTCCAGGCAGTCGATGTCCAAGGTCAGGTACAGCGGTGGCTGGCCGGCTGAACGCCAGCGCTGTCGGAACGACTCGATCACCGGCGTGAGCTGGGTCGGGCTTTCGAGCCCGCGCAGGTCCCGTGCCGTGAACACCTGGCCGCCCTGCGTGCGCACGTACTCGCGGGCCTCGCGCTGGCCGGCGGACCGGATGCCGAGCTGGGTGAAGCAGCTGCGGTCGACCAGGCCCTCGGCAAATGCCTCGTGGACCCAGGTGCCATGGCCGCTGGGCTCGCCGAAGTGGTCGCGCCAGGTGTCGCAGTGGGCATCGAAATGCAGCACCGCCAAAGGCCGGCCGTGCAGCCGCCGATACTCGCGCAGCAGGGGCAGGGTGATGGAGTGGTCGCCGCCGAGCCAGGCCATGTGGTGTCGCCCGATCAGATCGGCTGCCTTCGGTGCCAAGGCCTCGCGCATCGACGCGAGCGAGGTGTTGGGCAGCAGCAGGTCGCCGGCGTCGCCGAGCAGGCCTTCGGGCGATACGTCGAAATGGGGGTGGATGCCGTCGCACAGCATGTGGCTGGCTTCGCGGATCGCCCTCGGCCCGAAACGCGCTCCCGGGCGGTTGGTGGTGCTGCCGTCCCAGGCAATGCCGGCCACCACAAACGGGGTGTCGGCCCCTGCGGCCGGGGCCTTCATGAAACCGTGGTCGGACAGGAATGCAAACGAGGCCATGGAGGGCGTGGGGCCGGCACGGCCATGCGGCGCCAGCAGAAGGTGCGATCCGGTGGATCATACGGAGACACCCCAATCGCCCCCACCACGCGCTGCCATGTCCGCTCTTCGTCCCCGTGTCCTGATCCTCCAGCACCTCAGCACCGATGGCCCGGCGTTCCTTGGGCAGTGGCTGTCGGAGCATGGCGTGCCGTTCGTGGCCCGGAACACCGCCGCCGGACACGAGTACCCGGAGACCCTGGCCGGTTTCGACGCGATGGCCGTCCTGGGCGGAGAGATGAGCGCCAACGACCCGCTGCCTTCGTTGCGCCAGGCTGAAGTGCTGATTCGCGAGGCCGTGGCGCGGAACCTGCCGACCCTTGGCCATTGCCTGGGCGTACAACTGATGGCGCGCGCGCTCGGGGCCGAGGTCCGCGCTTCGCCGGCTCCCGAGGTGGGCTGGCAGCCGATGCAACGGGCTGCACATCCGCTGGCGGTGGACTGGTTCGGCGAGGGTGATGCGCCGTGCACCGTGTTCCAGTGGCACTACGAAAGCTTCGACCTGCCTGCCGGGGCGACGTTGCTGGCGTCCAGCACGGCGTGTCCCCACCAGGCCTTTGGAATCGGCCCGCACCTGGCGATGCAGTTCCACATCGAGGTCGACGCGCCCAAGATTGCGTACTGGTCGGGAGAAGACGGTGAGCACGTCGAGCTGGCGACCCAGCTGGCCAGCGTGCAGACCGGGCAGGCGATGCGGGACGGCGTCGCGACGCACCTGGCCGCGCACCAGCGGATGGCCGCCAGGATCTACTCGCGTTGGCTTTCGCGATGCGAATCCTGAATTCTGCGATGTGGAATTTGCTTCTGCTGCGCTGCCGCAAAGTTCATCAGATGAGAGAACGATGTTCCGCATTGCGGGAGAGTGCCGCAACTCGTTGATTTAATTGGGAGTGAAAATATGTCTTCTATAAGACATCTCTCTCAAGACCTGTTAGCCTGACGGGGTCGTTTGGTGTTGCAACACCGGACTGTCGTCTCCTCTCTTTCAGCCACCCCACCCGATCAGGAGTGAATTCGATGTCGAGCACCCGTGAACAGCAAGCCGCAGACCTGGCCCGTGAATGGGCACAAAACCCGCGCTGGAGCGGCATCCAGCGTGGCTACACCGCCGCCGACGTGGTTCGCCTGCGGGGCTCGCTGCCGATCGAGCACACGCTGGCCAAACGCGGCGCCGAGAAGCTCTGGCGCCTGATCAACACCGAACCGTTCGTCAACAGCCTGGGCGCGCTCACCGGCAACCAGGCGATGCAGCAGGTCAAGGCCGGGCTGAAGGCGATCTACCTCTCGGGCTGGCAGGTTGCGGGCGACGCCAACTCCAATGGTGAGATGTACCCCGACCAGAGCCTGTACTCGGTCGACTCGGTGCCCAAGGTCGTCAAGCGCATCAACGCCACCTTCAAGCGCGCCGACGAGATCCAGTGGAGCGAAGGCAAGGACGACATCGACTACTTCGCGCCCATCGTCGCCGACGCTGAAGCCGGCTTCGGCGGCGTGCTCAACGCCTTCGAGCTGATGAAGGCCATGATCGACGCCGGCGCCGCAGGCGTGCACTTCGAGGACCAGCTCGCGAGCGCCAAGAAATGCGGCCACATGGGCGGCAAGGTGCTGGTGCCGACCCGCGAGGCGGTGGCCAAGCTGGTCGCGGCGCGCCTGGCGGCCGATGTCTGCGGCGTGCCGACCATCCTGCTCGCCCGCACCGACGCCGAAGCCGGCGACCTGGTCACGGCCGATGTCGACGACAACGACAAGCCCTTCCTGACCGGCGAGCGCACGGTCGAGGGCTTCTTCCGCACCCGCAACGGCCTGGACCAGGCGATCAGCCGCGGCCTGGCCTACGCGCCGTATGCCGACCTGATCTGGTGCGAGACCGGCAAGCCCGACCTGGCCTT
>JAJTGU010000316.1 GCA_021297985.1 Rubrivivax sp. | reverse complement strand
CCGGGGTCAGGCCGTTCTGGTTCCACACCAGCGGCAGCCAGGTGCCGCTGTTGTCGGCGTTGAACTTGGCCACGTACAGCGTGCCGCTGTCCAGCAGGTTGCGGTTCGCGACGCGGTTGGTCCGGCTGAACTTGCCTGCGCAGACGAACTTGTACATGTAGTCGTTGCGCTCGTCGTCCCCGGTGTAGAAGCAGATCGTGCCGTCCGCAGCCACCGCGAAGTCGGCGCTTTCGTGCTTGATGCGGCCCAGCGCGGTGCGCTTGATCGGCTTCGACGTCGGGTTGAACGGGTCGATCTCGACCACCCAGCCGAAGCGGTTGGGCTCGTTGCGGTTGCCGGCTGCGTTCAGGTCGAAGCGAGCGTCGCCCTCATGCCAGCGGTAGCCGAAGCCACCGGCGGTGACGCCGTAGCGGCGCTCGGCGGGCGTCTGCGTGAAGGCGCCGTTGGCACCGAAGTAGCCGTTCCAGTTCTCTTCGCAGGTGAGGTACGTGCCCCAGGGCGTGATGCCATGGGCGCAGTTGTTGAGCGTGCCCAGCACGTTCCTGCCGGTCGGGTCGGCGGCGGTCTTCAGCGCGTCGTCGCCAGCGGCCGGGCCGCTGATGACCATCGGCGTGGCGCCGGTGATGCGGCGGGCGAACGGCGAGGGACGCACGATGTTCCACTGGCCACCCTGGCGGCGCAGTTCGACGACGCTGACACCGTGGGCCGCCACCTGCGCATCCACCAGGGCCTTGGTGATCGCGATCGTGCCGTAGCTGTTGGTGTTGGCGTGCAGGCCCGGATCGACGTATTCGTGGTTCACGACGAGCAGGCCACGGTCGCTCGACGTCCCGGCCGCGCCGATGGCGGAGAACGGGAAGAAGTGCATGCCGTCGTTGTGCTGGCCGAAGGTGGCGCTCTGGACTGCGGCGGTGATGGGCAGCGCGCTGCTGTGGTCGTGGCCGATCAGGGCGTTGGGGCCCACCACACCGATGGCGTCGCCCCAGCCGACCAGGGTCTTGGCGGTGTAGCCGGCGGGCACGCTGACGGCGTCGACGAAGCCGGCAGCCAGGTTCGGCGGCAGGCCAGCGAAGCCGATCGCGCCGGTCGGGGCCGGGGCCACGGGGTAGGCGGCGTTGGCGGTGGTGGCGAAACCACCCAGGGTGGCGACGGTCGCGGCACCGAGGGTGCCCTTCATGAAGTTGCGGCGGCCGGTGAACGCGGCCATCACGTCGCGGATCGATTCGTTGCCGGACGGGTTGATCGTCTCGTCGTTGCTCGGGTGGAAAACGCTGCTCATTGCGGGGGCACTCCTGGCGGGCTGGTGGGGCATCGGCCGCTCCTCCGGGCTTCTTGCGTCGGCGGTCGCGGTCTGATCTGAAAGCCCGTGCATCGTCTCCAATGCGGATGACGGTGCACCGGAACCCCTAATCCCCATGTCCGTGCCGAACGGATCACGCCTGGACCCGCAGCTGAGGGGGTCAACCTCGGGACATGCCGCCCGGGGTTCAGGTGCTGCGTTGGGCGGCCGGTTCAGGACCGCCCGTGGTTGCGAGGTTCCCGGCCTGCGGAACTCTCGCAAGGTCGCGCGCCGCCTTGACGATCGGCTTGGCCCAGCCGGGTGTGCGCTGCAGGTCCTGCAGCGCCAGCGGATAGGCGACTTGGCCTGAGCGTGCGTGCAAGACCAGTGCCGGGTCTGGCACGGGGCTGCCGGCCGCTGCGGTGACGCTGTTGTCGTACAGCTTCAGCTCGCTCAGGTGCGGCATCAGCGCGATCAGGTTCAGCGGCGCCTGCACCCAGCGTTCGCGGATCTTGGCCTCGGGGATGTCGTGGCCACCGGCGGCCACGCGGGCGGCCACGCGGGCGATGTGCTGCTCGGCCGAGGCCAGGCCGCAGAACCACATCAGCACGTCGTGCGTGCGTGCGGCGGCTGCGATCTTCTGCGTCATCGTCGTGCCGCCCAGGGTGGTCTCGAAGGCATGGCTGTGGCCGACGGCGACGGCCTGGTCGAGCAGGTCCACGCCATGGTTCCAGGCGCGTGCGTTGGCTTCGCCGGGTTTCAGCGGCAGGCCGCTGTCGATCAGCAGGCGGGCGTAGCTGTCGGGGTTGAACCAGCTCAGGCCCGCTCTGCGCAACATGACGTTGCCGCCGATGGAGCTCTTGCCGGCGCCGTTGACACCGGCCAGCACCAGCAGGACAGGGCGGCGCTGGGTGACGGCTGCGGCAGCGCGCGAGGCCCGCTTGGATGCCGGCATCCGCGTCAGAAGCCGCGGCCGGCGATGACCTCGCCGTTCAGTTGCAGGGGTGCATCAAAGGCGCTGCGCAAGCGGTCGCCGGCGCCGGGTTGCTGCAACACCGCCAGCTCGGCGTCGAAGGCGCGGCTCAGGTGTTCGAGTCGGTCCTGGCTGTCGCGTTGCGCGCGCGCGGCCTGTTCGGACAGCAGGCGGTACTCGTGCAGCGAAAGGATCACCGCTTCCGGCCGGTCGTGGTTGGTCATCAACACGCGGCCAGCGGTGTCGACGCTGCGCATGACACCGCGCCATCCCTCGCGCTTGACATCGGACACCGGCTTGCGCGGCAACTGCTGCAGGCTGGCCTCGGGGCCGGTCTGGACGTGAAGGGCGGCGGTCATCTGGGCTCTCCTGCTGCGGTGAGTTTGAAGATTGGTCCCAGTATCGCCCAATTGGAACTTCTTGGTAAAAAGAGAATTTTCTCCTTTTGTCAGATCAAGCGATCGGTGTTCCTGCTTGAATTCTTGCCGGCGACCCGTCAGACCGCTGCGCCGGCGACTCCAGGCGCTGGGCGGCCCTGCAGCGAGGTCTGGTGAACTGAGCGGCAATTGCAGCTCGCTTTCGGGCACCCCGACACAACTGGCGTCTCAAGATGGCGGTCTCGCTGTCGAAAACCAATTGGCCGTCCGAACGGAGCGGTTATCCACACCCCAATTCAACGGAGCTCAAGATGTTTGTTTCTTCAAGCAGGCGCTGGATGCTCGGCGCCACTCTGGTCCTTTCGCTGGCACCTGGCGCTTGGGCGCAAGACAACGGCACACGCGATGAAGCCAAGGCCATGGTCGACGCGGCCGTCGAACATGTGAAGAAGGTCGGCCACGAGCAGGCCTTCAAGGACTTCACCGACAAGTCCAACAAGACCTGGCAGAAGAAGGATCTGTACGTCTTCGCCTACAACATGGAAGGCGTCAATCTTGGTCATGGTGCGAATGACAAGCTCATCGGCAAGAACCTGATCGAGTTGAAGGACCCGAACGGCAAGCCCTTGATCCAGGAGCTTCGCAGCACCGCCCAGAAGGGCGGCGGCTGGGTCGAGTACGACTGGCCGCACCCGCAGACCAAGAAGATCGAGAGCAAGGTTTCCTTCGTGCGCAAGCTGGCGAACTTCGAAGGCTTCGTTGGCGTCGGCGTCTACCGCTGAGTTCTCCCCTGCGGCCCGCCCCCCGGGCCGTGCAACGAGATGCAGAGAGACGGGCCTGAAGGCCCGCCTCTGGAGACAAGAATGAGCAACTGGATCCGCAACGCCTCGGTAGGGGTGAAGGTCGCGCTTGCCCCGGCTTTCGCCGTCCTGTGCCTGGCCCTGGTGGGCGGCATCGGCTACTTCGCGAACAGCCGGATGAGCGCTTCGATGGCGCAACTCGGCGAGACCCAGGTGCCCCGAATCGTGGCGGCTGGCAACCTGACCCAGCGGGTCGCGGCCATCCACGCCAAAGTCAACCAGAGCCTGGCTTGGGAAGGCGCGGGATTCAAGGCCGACAAGATCGAGGCGCTGGACAAGCAGATCCTGGCGCTG
>JAJTGU010000225.1 GCA_021297985.1 Rubrivivax sp. | reverse complement strand
TGCCCCAATGCACATGCTCGCCCTGCAAGCGCGCCTGGATCTCGTCCCAGCGCAGGCGCAGCGTGTTGCCCAGCACCAGCCAGCCCGGGTCCATGCGCAGCCATTGCCAGGCGCCGTCGGTGCCAAAGCCCAGCTCGGCCCGAAGGGCGCCGGTCTCGAGCCAGGGTGCGCTGCTGCTGCCACCCCCCCCACCGCCCACGGCCAGCCGTTCGAGCGCCCCGCGCCAGGTGCCGCCGCCGCCGGCCTGCGGCAGCCAGCTGCCCTTGCCTTGCAACTCGACACGGGTGCTGCGTTCGTCGAGCGGCAGACCCAGCATCTGCTGCACCGCCGGCGCGGGCGTGTACGGCAGCGAGGACGTGGCCCCGAGCCGATGCTCGGCCAGCGTGCCGTCGAGCCGGGCCTGCAGCGTGTCGAGTCGCCGGCCCTGGGCCAGCAGGCCCGTGGCGTCCAGCGCCAGCGTCAACGGCGCGGACTGAGCCCCGGCGGTCGTGACGGCACCAAGGTCGACGCGCCAGTCGAGCTGGCCCTGTTGCAGCCCGATGGCGCCACTGCCCGTGCCCGCCTTGAGCCCCTGGACACGGGCGCGACCGCTCGAGCGCAGGTCGGGCCAGCGACCCAGCAGCTCGGCCTCGGCCAGAACGCTGCCGGCCTGGGGCAGCCACTCGGCCAGCGCTGGATGCAGTGGCGCCAGCGGCTTGAGGTTCGCGAGCTGGGGTGCGTCGAGCGTGAAGGCGATGCGGTCCGACGCGCCGGCCCCGGTCGGGTCGCCTTGCCCGGTGAGCCGCAGGCGGTTGCCGCCCAGGGTCAGGTCGCCGGTCAGCGTGGCCGCCGGAGCCGTCGACGGGGTGCCGGGCTGTCCACCTGTGCTGCGCGCGTAGCCCAGCGTCAGCTCGCCGCGTGTGGCCACGCCGGCCAGTTGGCTGTCGGCCCAGGCCAGGCGGCCGCTGCCGGCCAGCCGCTGCGCCCAGGCCAGCCAGGCGCCACCGGGCGTCGCGGCGCCTTTTGGCGCGGTGGGCAACCCGCCGGCGCCCCGCAGGTCAAAGGCCCACTGGGCATTCAACCGGTGCGGGCCACGGCGCCAGGCCGCACCCTCGGCACCCGGCCACCAGGGGACCGGGTCGAAGTGTTCGATGCGGCCCTGGCTGCTGGCCTGCCAGGGTGCGGCCAGCGGCCGGTCTCCCAGTGCACCGTCGAAACGTCCGCTCAGTTCGGCTCGCGCGGCGCCGGCCGTCGCGACAAACTGTCGAAGCAGGACCCGCCGAGGCTCGAGGCGGGCGTCGATCTGGACTGACACCGGTTGCGGCGCCAGCGCCAATTGGCCCTGCAGCGAGCTGCGCAGGTCCATCTGCCAGGCCGTGTTGGGCCCGGCCTGCGCCCACGTCAAGTCCAGCGGCCCGGACAGCTTCATCGCGGCGGCACGCAGGTCGAGCCGGTGCGGCGCCAGCTCGGACAGCCGGGCCTCGAGCTCCACGGCACGTTCGCTTCCCCAGAGCACCTGGGCCTGAATGTCGACCCGGCCGGCGCTGCCGCTCGTGTCGGCCAGTGCCAGCTCCAGCCGTTCGAAGCGCACCCGGTCCCGTTCCTGCAGGCTGCCACGCGCCGATGCGCGCAGTTTGGCCAGCGGCAGGCGGCGCTGGTCCCAGCGGCCGGGCAGGCTGTTGTCCAGCTCGGCCTCGATCTGCACCGGCGCGGTGGCCGAGGCGGCGGCGAGTCGCACGGTGCCACTCAGCCGCGTCTGCGGCGCCTCGACCCACACGCCGCCGGCCAGCGCCGCAATGTCCAGTGCCTGCGCCTTGGCGTCGAGCCGGGCGACGGGCCACTGCTGCAGAGGCCGGGCCAGCGCACTGAGCTCCAGGCGCTGCGGTGTGCCGCGGCCCGGCGCAGTCGCGACGCTCTGGAGCTGCGCCTCAAGCGCAATCTCGGCCAGCGGGCCGCGGGCCTGCACGGTGGCGTTCCAGGGGGGCAGCCTGGACTCGCTGCCTGCCGGGGCGGCTGCCGGGCCGAGATCCAAAAGGGCTTCCAGCGCATACGGTGCGGTGTTGGCGATCGCCACGCGGCCCCGTGCCACCAGGCCGAAGCCGCTCCCGGCCAGTGCCTCGATGCGGTGCTGGCCGCCAGGGCGGGACTGCCACAGAACGCCCTGCGCCGCGACGCCGGCCAGCGGGTCGAGTCCGGAAATGTCGATGCGGTCCAGCGTCACCGCCTTGGCCGCGACCCGTACTGGAAACGCCAGCGTTTGCGGCAACGGCCGCGGGAACACCGTGGAAGGCGGCCCGGTGTGCACCCGCAGGTGGTCGGTGGCGACTCGGTCGAGCTCGAGCGACAGCCAGGTGTCGCCGTCGGGCCGCCACTGCCAGCGCAGGCCATGCAGCTCGAGCCGGTCGAACTCGACCCACAGGGGGTCGGGCTTTGGGCCGGTCGCAGCGGGTGGTGGATCCGCTTGCCAGCGCAGGCCTCTGGCCACCCAGGGCTTGCCACGCATGGCCTCCCAGAGCGTGCCCTCCACGGCCTGCACCGAAAGCCCCGGCGCACGGTGCAACCACCAGCGGTTGCCCGCCTCGCTGGCGACCGACCAGGCGGCAAACCCCGCCGCAGCGACGAGCGCGAGCACGGCCAGCAGCAGCGGCGTGCCCAGGACCACCAGCACGACGCGCAGCCACAGCCGGCGCCACCGGCCCGTGGCGGCCGGTTGGCCTTGTGTGGCGATGGGGGTCGGGTCCACGTCAGCTCTGTCCTGCGCTCAGAACGCGATGCCGATGCTGAAGTGCAGGCGGCCTTGGCCGGTGGCCCGCGCGATCGCCCAGTCGAGCTTCAGCGGCCCGACCGGGCTGCGCCAGCGCACGCCGACGCCGTAGCCGATCTGCGGATCCAGTCCGGGCCAGTTGTCGGCGGCGTTGCCGGCGTCGACGAAGACCGCGCCCCAGACCGACGGCAGGCGCAGGCTGACCGGGCGCGCCAGCTCGAGGCTGCCGGTGAAGATCGTCCGTCCGGAGCCGACCACGCCGTTGCGGATCGGGCCGAGCGAGCGGTAGCCGTAGCCGCGCACCGAGTCGTCGCCGCCGGCGCGGAACAGCTGCGAGTCCGGCGGAAACACGCCGGGGTCGGCGAAGACGCGGCCCAGCTCGACCCGGGCCTGCCCGTACCAGGCCGCACCCAGCGGACGGTAGGCGGTCAGCCGGGCATAGCCACGCGTGAACGGTCCTCGCTGCGTGCCCAGGCCCTGGGCCTGGCCGATGCCGATCTGGCCGGCCGCGCTGAAACCCTCGGTCGGCAGCACGACGCTGTCGAGGTCGCGCCAGACGCCGTGGTAGTGCACCGACAGCGCGCTGATGCTGCTGACCCGGCCGGTGTCGATGGCACGCCGCGAGCGCTCGGCCTCGACGAAGTAAAGCCGCTCGATGCGTCCGCCTTCCTGAGCCCGGCCCAGGCGCACGCGCTGCGAGAGCACGATGTCGTTGTCGCCCTCCAGCCGCTCGATCGCCAGGCCGAGCAGGTTGCGCCAGAGGCCGTCGCCCGGGTGGCTGGACAGCTCGCCGTTCCAGGTCTGTTGTCGCTCGCCCCATTCGGCCTTGTTGCGCGCCACCAGCGGCAGGCCCAGGACCCGCCGCCAGAGGTGCTCGACCGAAGCGCGGGCGCGGGTGTTGGCCGAGAAGCCCGCGCCGAAGGTCCAGACCTGCATCGGCGCCTCGCGCAGGCGCACCAGCAGCCTGGCCTGGGATGCCTCGGCCACCGTGGTGTCCAGCGTCACCGTCACGGCTTCGAAGAGGCCGGACTTCTGCAGCCGCTCCTGAAAGTCGAGCAGCATCGCCTCGGTTGCCGGCGCGCCGGCACTTGCGGCGGCGAGATGACGCACCGTGCTCTCTTCATGGGCCACGAGGCCGTCGATGACGAGCCCGCCGTAGCGGTACAGCGGTCCGCTGTCGACGACCAGGAAGAGATCGACCGTGTCGTTGGCGGCATCCACCGTCGCCGCCGTGCCGGCCCAGCTGGCGCTGGCATAGCCGGCGGCGCGCACCAGGGCCAGCCCCGCAGCCTTGGCTTCGCTCCAGGCCGGGTTGCGGAACTCGCTGCCGGTCTTCAGGGCAAAGCCGGAATTGAGCTTGTCCCAGGTGGCCTTGGCGTGGGCTTCGCCGGCGTTGTCGCCGCGTTCGAGCTCGCCTTCGGCGATCAGCGTCAGGCGGCGGATCCGTGCGCGCGGGCCGGGATCGATCTCCAGCCGCACGATGTCGGCCTCGCCGGCGCGCAGTCGCGGCTGTCGCAGCAGCGCGATCTTCGGCGAGAAGTAGCCCTCGGTCTGGAGCAACTCGCGCACCTGCGCGGGCGCGGCGTCGATCAGGCGCGACCACTCGCTTTCCTCGACATCGGTGCGCGCCAGCCGGCCCAGGCGCACGACGTCGAGGTGGCGTTCGACCAGGGCCTTGAGCAGCGGGGGCGCGACGATGTCGACACGGATCCCGGCCGTCGGCGCCGAGGCTTCGGCTTCGATCGCCGTCACCAGCAAAGGCGCCTCGACGGTGGCGACGGTGCTGGTCGCCCCGGGTGCTGATGCAGGTGCCGATGCAGGTGCCGATGCAGGTGCCGATGCAGGTGCCGATGCAGGTGCCGATGCAGGTGCCGATGCAGGTGCCGAAACCGTGGCCGGAGGGGCTGGCACAGGAGCCGGGCCGCGCCACTGCGCGCAGCCTGTCGCCAGCACCAGCAGAGCTGGCAGTGCCGCCGTGACCCCGCGGCGCGGCGCTTGCCCGGTCATTGATTGAGCTGGCGCATCGCCCCTTCCAGGCCGGCCAGTGTCAGCGGGAACATGCGTTGACCCATCAACTGGCGCACGATGGCGATGCTCTGCCGGTACTCCCAGACGCCCTGCGGCTCGGGGTTGATCCAGACGAACTTCGGGAAGGTCTGCGTCAGGCGCGCCAGCCACTCGGCGCCCGGCTCCTCGTTGTTGTATTCGACGCTGCCGCCGGGCTGCAGGATCTCGTAGGGGCTCATCGTCGCGTCGCCGACGAAGACCAGCTTCCAGTCCTTGTTGAACTTGTGCAGCAGGTCCACGGTGGCGGTCTTCTCGCTGAACCGGCGGCGGTTGTTCTTCCAGACGAAGTCGTAGACGCAGTTGTGGAAGTAGAAGAACTCCAGGTGCTTGAACTCGCTCTTGGCGGCCGAGAACAGCTCCTCGACGCGGTGGATGTGCTCGTCCATCGTGCCGCCCACGTCCATCAGCAGCAGCACCTTGACCTTGTTGTGGCGCTCGGGCACGAGCTTGATGTCCAGCAGGCCGGCATTGGCTGCCGTGGCATGGATCGTGTCGTCGAGGTCGAGTTCCTCGGCCGCGCCCTCACGCGCGAAGCGGCGAAGGCGACGCAGCGCCACCTTGATGTTCCGCGTGCCGAGATCGCGGTTGTCGTCGTAGTCGGCGTAGGCGCGCTGGTCCCAGACCTTGACCGCACTCTTGTTGCGGCCACCGGCCTGGCCGATGCGCACGCCCTGCGGGTTGTAGCCGTAGGCGCCGAACGGGCTGGTGCCGCCGGTGCCGATCATGCGGTTGCCGCCCTGGTGGCGGTCCTTCTGCTCGGCCAGCCGCTCCTGCAGCGTCTTCATCAGCTCGTCCCAGCCCATGGCCTCGATGGCGGCCTTGTCTTCGGGGCTGAGTTCGAGCTCCAGCGTCTTCCTGAGCCACTCCAACGGGATCTCCCGCGTGAAGTCGGTGAGCATCTCGACACCCTTGAAGTACGCGGCGAACGCGCGGTCGTACTTGTCGTAATGCGCCTCGTCCTTGACCAGCACGGTGCGAGCGAGCACGTAGAACTCGTCGACCGAAGGCCCGATGACGCCGGCCCGCAGCGCCTCCAGCAGGGCCAGGTACTCCTTGACCGAAACCGGCAGCCGGGCCGCGCGCAGCGTGAAGAAGAAGTCGGTCAGCATCGGGGTGTGTCCGGCAAGGTCCAGGCGCTGCCCCGCGGCGGACCTGCGGGGAATCCGCAGCCACCCGGCTTTTCCATGGTCTTGAGCCTGCCACGGGTGCGCACAATGCCTGTTCCCGAGTGTAGTCACCCGGTCACAGCGGCTGCACGGCCTCAACCCCGACGACTTGGCCTGGCCTTGGCACCGTTGCCGTTGCGCGCCGGATCGTGGTGTGCCAACCAGTCGAAGAACTCCTGGTGCCAGAGCTTGCTGTTGCGTGGCTTCAGGATCCAGTGGTTCTCGTCCGGGAACCACACCAGACGCGCCGGCACGCCCTGGGCCTTCAGGGTGTTGTAGTAGGCCAGGCCCTGGGCATCGGGGACGCGGTAGTCCAGCGCGCCGTGGATCACCAGCGTCGGTGTGCTCAGGCCGGCGGCATGCGCGTGCGGGCTTTGCCGGTGCACGCGCGCCATGTCGTTCCAGTACCAGGCGCCGAGTTCCTTGGCGTGCCAGGCCCAGGCGTCGTCGGCGAACATGCCGATCCAGTCCCAGCAGCCGGCATGGCAGACGTAGGCCCGGTAGCGCCCGGCCGGCAGGTGGCCGTTCATCCACATCGCCATGTAGCCGCCGTAGCTGCCGCCGCTGGCGAAGACACGCGACTTGTCGGCCCAGGGCTCCTTCAGCAGCGCGTCGGTGCCGGCTTCGACGTCCTGCAGTTCCAGCTCGCCCCAGCGGTGGGTGATGCTGTCCAGGAAGGCATGGCCGAAGCCGCTGGAGCCGTGGTAGTTGACATTGGCGACGACGTAGCCCTGGGCCGCGAACAGCTGCGTGTTCCAGCGGTAGTGCCAGTTGTCGCCCGGGCAGGTGTGCGGGCCGCCGTGGATGCTGTGCAGGATCGGCCAGCGCTGCTTGCCCTTGGACGCCTTGGCGGTGTCGAACTGCGGCGGATGGACCAGCCACATCTGGACCTTGTCGCCCTGCGCACCCTGGATCCAACGCTCCTCGACGCGGCCGAGCGCGAGCTTGGACATCAGGGCGTCGTTGACGGACTCGATCCGCCGCGCCGCCTGGCCCGGCAGGTGGGCGTGCAGTCGCGCGGGGTGCATCGCGCTGTCGGCCAGCGTCACCAGCGTGCCGGCGGCCTTGTCGAACCCGCTGACCCAGCCACCGCTGACCACGACCTCGGCGCGTCGGTCGGCGAGCTCGAAGCGCCAGAGGTGGGTCCGCGCCTTGTCCTCGGCCATGAACAGCACGGCCGAGCCGTCGGCTTCCCACTGCAGCGGCGCGTGCACCGCGTGGTCCCACTCGGCGCTGACCACGTCCCACTTCGTCCAGGCCTTGCCGCTGCGCTCGATTACCGCCAGCTGCGCCGGCATCGTGTGCTTCAGGCCTTGGTGGCTCGCGACGAAGGCGATCTTCCGGCCGTCCGGGCTGTAGCGCGGCGCGCTGAAGTCCCAGTCCGCGTCCTGTGCGATCACGTCGACGCGGCGTGTCTTCAGGTCCATCTCGGCCAGCGCAAAGCGGCCATCGGGGCGCTTTTCGGCGGCCGGATCGAACGCGAAGACCAGCCGCTTTCCGTCGGGCGACACGTCGAAGCTGTGCACGCCGGGCTCGCGGCGCTCCAGCTCCCAGGCCGTGCCCTCGAACAGATCGCGCACGGTGCCAGCCTCGCCAGCGGCGCCCAGCGTCAGCAGATGCAGGTGCGGCACCCGGCCCATCGGCAGGTGGTGGTCCCAGTGGCGGTAGGTGGCCTCGCTGGTGACGTAGGCGGTTTCCTTGCGCTCGTCAAAGGCCTTCTGGGCCTTGGCCTGGGCCTTGTCGCCCTTCAGGTCGGGCCAGACCCAGGAGACGAAGACGATGCGGTCGCCGGCTGGATGCCAGCGGAAGGCCTCGACGCCGGTGGCCACGTTCGCTGCGCGCCAGGCTTCGCCGCCGTCCGGCGCGATGAGGTAGATCTGGGCCTGCTTGTCCTTGGCGCCTTGCTGGTCGCGGCGCGCCGTGAACGCGATCAGCGGCGGCGCGGCGTGACCGGGGGCCGGGCTCCACTGCGGCGCACCGTCCTTGTCGCCGCAGG
>JAJTGU010000176.1 GCA_021297985.1 Rubrivivax sp. | reverse complement strand
GTGTTGCGGCTGAAGGGCTTGGACTGCCCCGGCACCGGCACGCGTGCCCAGTAGCCGTTGTCGTACCGCGCTGCCACCAGCCGGGTCTGCGCGCCGCGGTCCGCAAGCCGCAGGTCCAGCGGCGGCTTGCCAAAGCCCGCGGGCACCGGCCGCAGGTCGGCCAGGCGCTGCTGCGGCGGGCCGCCGTCGGCGTAGGTGTGAAGCTCGATGAGGCGCCGCTCCTCGACCCTTTGCCAGTCGCCAGGGTGGCCATAGCGGACGACGAGTTCGTTCTTGCCGGACGGCACGAGCACGATGTCGTGCGCGGCCAACGGCGCGGCCAGCAGCAGGCTGGCGATGGCGGCCAGCAACGGCCGCTTGCTTGCGTTCTTGCAGTTCATGACGGGTTCTCCAAGGGGTGGGTTTCAGAAGTCGGCCTGCAGGCCCAGGCGCACACCGCGTGGCGGCGCCACGTTGTAGGTCTGCTGGCCACTGGTGATGCCCGTGCTGGTGGCGTACAGGCGGTCGGTGGCGTTTTCCAGCTTCAGGTAAGCGCGGTAGCGCTGGCCGGCGCTCCAGGCGCCGCTGTACTGCAGGCCGGCGTCCACCGTGGTGTAGCCGCCATGGAACGCGGTGTTGTTGGCCAGGACTGCGAAGCTGCCGGCCTTGCGAACCTCCACGCTGGCGCTCAGGCCTTCGGGCGGGCGCCAGGCGATGCTCAGCGTGCCCGACTCCTTCGGCACGCCGGTCACGAGCAGGCCCACCAGCGCCGGGTTCGTGTTCTGCTTCACCTTCGCTTCCATGAACGCGCCCACGAGCCCCACTTCGAGATGGGTGACGGGCATCAACGTGAGGCTCGCTTCCACGCCGTCGCGCCGGGTCTGGCCGAAGTTCTCGAACTGGCCCACGGCCACCGTGCGCACCTCGTTGCGGCTGTCGATGCGGTAGACCGCCAGGTCAGCCTTCAGCAGCCGGCCCATCGATCCGTTGACGCCCAGCTCGAACTGGCGGAACACCGTGGGCGCCACGTTGGCGCCCCCTGGCGAGTACTTCACCGCGCCCGGAGGCAGCGCAAAGCCCTCGGCCACGCTGGCGCGCAGGTCCAGACCCGGCCGCACGGTGGAGCGCAGGCCGAACTTGGGCGTGGCGCGCTGCGCGGTGTTGAGCCGCTCGCACCCGTCGGGGCCGGTGCCGTTTTCGGTGCCATTGCGCGAGCAACCGCCGGTGAAGCGGTCCCAGCGCAGCCCCAGGCTGGCCCGCAGCAAGGGGGAGAACACGATTTCCGCCTCGCCGAACGTGCCCAGGCTGTCGAGCTTGTAGGTGCGGTCGTAGATCGGCACGTTCACGCGCTGGCGCGCGACCGTGCCTTCGAAGTTGATGAAGTAGGTCGACTCCCGGTACAGCTCGACCCCCGCCACCCAGTTGACGTTCGGGCCAAGTGCGGCACTGCGGCCGTTCAGGCTGAAGCCACCGCCGGCCACGTCGCGGTCGTAGGTCTCTTCGCGCTGGCTCCACGCGGTGGCGTCGATCGGGCGGGTGAAGAAGCGCGTGTAGTCCTGCTGGTTGCCGTACAGGAAGGTCAGCAGCTTGATCGAATCGGACAGCGCGCGGTTCACGTCGATGCGGCCCGAGGTGTAGCGCTTCAGGCCGCCGTCGGCCACCACGCGCGGGTCGCGGCCATACGGGTTTGAGCTTTCGAACTGCGCACGCGTGACGTTGCCGGCGCTGTCCCAATCGCCGCGGTGCCCGCGCAGCGACAGCGACACCTGGGTGGCACGGCCCAGGTCGAGCGAGTACCGCGTCGCCAGCGTGCCGCGCGAGTAGTCGAAGCCTGGGCGGTATCCGTCGGTCTTGTAGGCCTGGAGCGCGCCGTTGAAGCGGCCGGGGCCGAGCTTGGCGCCGAACACGCCTTGCACGTCGACAGTGCCAAAGGACCCGGCCGACGCATCGAACGTCGCGTACTCGCCGCCATGCCGGGTCTCGATCGCGATCACGCCACCGCGGTTGAAGTTGCCGTACAGCGCCGACACCGGGCCGCGAAAGACCTGGAAGCGCTCGATTTCCAGCGGCACCACCACGTTGAGGTCGGCATAGCCGTCGGCATGCGACATGGCTTCGTTCAGCGGCACCCCGTCCACCACCATGCCCAGGTCGCCACCGTGGGCGCCGCTGGAAAAGCCGCGGATCGTCACCGTGTTGACGACGCCGCCGAGCGACAGCGCGCGCACCACCACGCCAGGCACCAGGCGCAGCAGTTCCTCGGGCTGCACGATGGCCTGGTCGCGGATCTGCTGCGGGTCGAGCACGGTGCTCGAATAGGTCTGGGCGGTGCCTTGCAGCGTCTGGCCCTTGATGACGATGCGCTGGACCGGGGCGACCACGGTATCGCCGCGGGGCAGGGCTTGGGACGGGGTTGGGGATTGGGCCTGGGCGGACAGCGTCAGCAGGCTGGCGGCGGCCAAGGCGACGGCTCGCGGCCGCAGAAGGGGGTTGGGCATGGGTTCCCTCGAATCGAAGAGTCGTGCACGTGCTGCCCCGCGGCCACAACCAATGCAGCGGCCACGGAGCAAGCGTCACCGGATGCGCCCTTGCAGGGCGGGCGCGCCCCCGCGCTCAGGCGCGCGGTCGGTGTTCCCGTGGCAGGGGGTCGGCGTCGACCCAGGACTCGCATGCGCCAGCGCGCCACCACCCCGCGCGTGGCCCCTCAGGCACCATGGGCCCGGCCGGCAGCGCCGGCCACAGCGTGCTCACGGCACTGGCGGTGGCGTCTTCGGCCGCCTGCGCGGCCTGTTCCAGCCAGACGATGCCGCCAGCGTCCTGGGCGTGGTGGTGGCGACGCGCTTCGTCGTGCTGACCCAGCGTCACGCCGTCAACTCCGGCGTGCGCATGCGACCCGCCCCCGACGTGAACGTGCAGCGGCCCGGCCACCGCCCGGGGACCCGAGCTGAGCGCCAGCGCGGCCAGCGCCTGCACCAGCATCCACAGCACCCAGCGCCGCCATGGCGCGCGTGTGTCGCAGAGGGGTGGACGGCGCAAGGCGTGCGGGTGCATGGCCAAGGCTTACGCGGGCGTGGCGGTGCCGGATGCACGGCATGCAAGGTCGATGCGCTGTGCATCCTGGGTTTGCTGAAGTGCGGGCCGGCGACGACCGCTTTGCGGCAAGCCAAGCCCGTTGGGCTTGGAGTGCTGTCGACCCAATGCCGTCCTTACCTCCTCCGAACTGAAAGTCGCAATGCCGTCGCTCGGATGGCTGCGCAGACTCAGCTCAAAGAGTCGACACCATCTGGAGCGAACCCCATTGCGTCAGTGAAGGCGCTTCATTTGACCCGAAGCACGTCCAGCGTGGAGACAGGCGCGGCGGAGTTGCCCCAGGACTGCCGTATGAATGTGGCGACTGCGGCAATCTCGTCGTTGTTCAGCAACTGCCCATACGGCGGCATGCCGAAGGGCTGAGGGTTGCCCGCCGTGGTCGGCATGAAGCCGCCCTGTTGAATCACCTGCACGACGTTGATGTGCAACGCCAGCGTGACCGCGCGGTTGCCGGCAAGGGCGGGGTACATCCCTGACGCGCCTTGTCCCTGGTCGCCATGGCAGGCAGTGCAATGCTGCTCATAGACCTTCCTGCCGGCGACCATCACCTCCGCATCGGCGCGCCTTGACTCGGCAGGCGGCGCTTTCCTGACGGGAATCGATGCCAGGTAGCCAGCCATCGCGTCGAGATCCTGGTCTGTCAGATGTTGGGTGCTGCTGAACACGACTTCAGCCATCGGCCCGGAAACGGACGCGTGTGCCGACACGCCGTCCTTGAGCAGCCTGACGACCTGTTCGCGGGGCCAGCGCTGAACACCCGCTTCGTCAGGCGATGCCAGGGACGGCGCGTACCAGGCGGCGTCGGGCATCAGGCCGCCGGCGAACATCGCGTTCAGGCGGGTGCCGCCAAGGGCGTCGCGGCCCGAGTGGCAGGCTGCGCAGTGGCCCAGGCCCTGGATCAGGTATTTGCCGCGGTTCCACTCGGCGCGCTGCCCGGCTTCGGACTCGAACGTGCCGGGCCGGAAGTACAGCGCGCGCCAGACGGCCAGCGCCGCCTGCGTGCTGTAGGGAAAGCGCAGTGCGTGCGGTGCATTGGCCTTTTCGACCGCCGGCACGGACCGAAGGAAGGCGTAAAGCGCGTCCGAGTCTTCACGCGATACCTGCGTGAAGCTGGGGTACGGAAAGGCCGGATACAAGAGACGGCCGTCCTTGGAGCGCCCGTGGTGCAGGCTGCGCCAGAACTCGCCTGCCGTCCAGTGGCCAATGCCGGTCTTGGCGTCGGGCGTGATGTTCGGTGCGACGACGACGCCGAACGGTGTTTCGACCCCACGGCCGCCGGCGAATTCGGCGCCACCGGCGGTCGTGTGGCAGCCCATGCAGTTGCCAGCCCGTGCCAGGTAGGCCCCGCGTCTCAGGACTTCCGACGAAGCCGGCATGGCAGGGACGCCGGCCACCAGCGGGGCCTCGCCCCGAAGGTTCATCCAGGCCACCCAAGAAGCCGCCATGAGGGCCAGGACCATCGAGGCGGCACCGGCGCGCCGTGCCATCTTGCGCAAGTTCACCTTCTTCACTCGGTGCCGCTCCCGCAATCGACGGGCAGCGGCTGGGCGGAAACGGTTTCCGGCTTCGTACCGGTCGGCAGGCTCTGTGCCGAAAGCCAGCGTGCAACGGCACTCACTTCTTGGTTGGTGAGCCGCTTGGCGATGTCGGCCATGCAGTCCGGTGCGGCTGCCGCACGCAAACCGGTGCGCCATGCGCCGAGCTGACCGATCAGGTAGTCCGCAGGCAGTGTCAGCAGCCCGGGCATAGCCGGCAAGCGTCCGGCCATGCTGCTGCCATGACACGAGGCGCACGCCGGGATCTGGCGTTCCGGGACCCCCTTGAAGACCAACTGCTCGGCAGTTTGCTGCTGCCAGGCGGACAGGCCGTGCGCCGGAGCAGGCGGATACGGTAGATCGAGCGCCGAAAAGTACCGGGCGATGTCACGCAGAAAGTCATCTGACATGTGTTGCGTCAGGTGGCGCATCGCCTGATTGCGCCGGCGACCTTCCCGAAAGTTCTTCAGCTGATTGAAAAGGTAGCCCTCGGGCTTGCCGGCGATGCGCGGGAAGTAGCCTGTGCTGGTGGCGCGGCCCTCCTGCCCGTGGCACATGACACACGCTTGCATGCGTTGCGCCATCGTGTCGCGGACCGCCGCCGTCGCACCCGACGGCGCGGAGGTCGACTGGGCTGACGCCAAGCCCGCGACGGCAGACAGGCTGGCCGCGAAGAGAAGACTGAAGACGAGTTTCGTGTTCATCGAAGGCCAGGCGAGTGAGTGGCTGGGCATCGAAAGCGCCTAAGTGTCGAGAGCTTGCACAGCCAGATTGGCCAGCCCGTACAAGGTCAAGCCGAACACGGCAGCCAAGGCGACCGCGACGGCAATCAACACCAGCGGTTGGGCCTTGGCCAGCTCATCACCGGCGGCAGCGCGGCGCCGGACTCCGAAGAAGCCCCACAAGACCGCCCTCACGTAGCCCCAAGTCTTCATCTTCAGCCCCTGCATTTCGGCTGTCGAGTGTGCCCAAGACGGCCCCTCCGAACCAGGCTCAGTTGCTGCAGAAAACTACGGATCAGATGCGGGTCAATGGGCACCCTGATCTCAGAGACTGCACGGGAAGTACAGTCTTTCCAAGGCTCAGCAACGGGCATATCAGATGCATTCCTGCGATCGCAAACCCACTTCGAGATGAAGCGCTACGAGGCCCTGGCTGAAGAGGTCGCGGCGGGCATCGCCAGCGGTCAGCTGCGGCCGGGCCAACGCGTGCCGTCGGTTCGCGAAACCAGCCGAAGCCGCGGCGTCAGCCCATCGACGGTGTTCGAGGCGTACTACCTGCTCGAAGCGCGGGGACTGATCGAAGCACGGTCGCGGTCCGGCTATTTCGTCAGCCACGCGGCAGCCAAGCCACCCGAACCGGACATCTCGGCGCCCGTGGCGGACGAGCGGGCTGTGGAGGTCTCTGAACTTGTGTTCGAGGTGCTCGGACACACCATGAACAAGGCGGTCGTGCCGCTGGGGTCTGCGTTCCCCAGCCCAACGCTCTTTCCATTGCCCAAGCTGGCCCTTGCGCTGGGCAAGGCCGTCCGCCGGCTGGACCCGTGGCGCACGGTCGAGGACTTGTCTCCGGGGAGCGCAGCGCTGCGACGCCAGATCGGCCTTCGCTACCTGGCGATGGGATGCGGTTTAGACACCGAGGAACTGGTCATCACCAACGGCGCGATGGAGGCGCTGAACCTTTGCCTGGAAGCCGTGACCCAGCCGGGAGAGCTGGTGGCCGTGGAGTCCCCGACCTTCTATGCGGCGCTGCAAGCACTGGAGCGCCACCGCTTGCGCGCGGTGGAGATTGCAACTCATCCACGCCATGGCCTCGATGTGTCAGCGCTGGCCTCGGTCCTGGAGCGCCACCCCGTGAAGGCCTGCTGGTTGATGCCGAACTTCCAGAACCCGCTGGGCAGCCTGATGCCGGACAGTTCGAAGCAGCAGCTGGTGCAACTGCTGGCTGACCACCAGGTGCCGCTGATCGAGGATGACGTGTACGGCGAGCTGTACTTCGGGCCACACAAGCCGAGGCCGGCCAAGGCGTGGGACCGTTCCGGTCTGGTCATGCATTGCAGTTCGTTCTCCAAGTCGCTGGCGCCGGGCTACCGCGTGGGGTGGGTTGCCGCAGGCAGGTTCGGCAAGGACGTGGGCAGGCGCAAGCTGATGCACTCGCTGGCCGCCTCGCTGCCATCGCAAGAGGGTCTGAGCGAATACCTGCAACACGGGGGTTACGACCGGCACCTGCGCCAGTTGCGCATCACCTTGGCCAAACATCGGGACGTCGTCCTGCGCGCCATCGACAAGCACTTCCCGGCGGGCACGAAGATCACGCAACCGGAGGGCGGCTACTTCGTGTGGGTTGAGCTTCCGGACGCGGTCGACGCGCTGGACCTGCACCGGTTGGCGATGTCGCATGACATCAGCCTTGCACCCGGACACCTGTTTTCGGCTGACAGGCGGTACACGCACCACCTCAGGCTCAACTTCGGACATCCCGACCACCCTGGAATCGAAGGTGCGCTTCGCACCATCGGGCAGATCGCGAAGGCACTGGCTTGAGTGTTCGGACTCCCCGTTGCCTCGCGGGCATGAACTTGACCCTGTTCCATCGCCTGGCCTACCGCTGCCGGCGGCGTTGTTTGCAGGCGGGGTGCCACC
>JAJTGU010000085.1 GCA_021297985.1 Rubrivivax sp. | reverse complement strand
GGCCGAGCGTGGTGTCCTCGGCCAGCGGGTCGCCCGTGGCCAGCGCCTCCACGCGCGGCGCGAGCCGCTCCCACAGCGGCTCCAGCAGCGGCCGCGCGACGAGGATGCGCGTGCCGGCCACGCACAGCTGGCCACTGTTCCAGGTGAAGCCTTCCACCAGCGCGTCGGCCAGGCCGTCCAGGTCGCCCAGGTCGTCGAACACCAGCTGCGGCGACTTGCCGCCGCATTCGAGCATCAGTGCCTTCAGGTTCGACTGCCCGGCGTAGGCCATCAGGCGCTGCCCGGTGGCGGAACTGCCGGTGAAGCTGAGCGCGTCGACGTCCATGTGCAAGGCCAGTGCCCGGCCCGCCGTCTCGCCGCGGCCGGGCACGATGTTCAGCACGCCGGGCGGCAGGCCGGCCTCTTGCGCAAGGTCGGCCAGGCGCAGGCAGCCGAGCGAGGCCACTTCCGATGGCTTGAGCACCACTGTGTTGCCCATGGCCAGCGCGCACACCACCTTGTCCAGCGCCACGTAGACCGGAAAGTTCCATGGCGTGATGGCAGCGACCACGCCGTGCGGCATCCGGCGCGCCATCGCCAAAGTGCCGGGCGCGCTGGGCAGCAGGCGGTCGTCGATGCCTGCAGCCAGCTGCGCGGTGGTGCGCACGCCGGCTGCGGCATCGCGCAGGTCGGCGGCGCCCAGCGTCACGGGCATGCCCATCTCCAGGCTGTCCAGCAGGGCCAGTTCGTCGGCATGGGCCTCGACCTGGTCGGCCAGGGCACACAGATGCTCGGCGCGCGCCGATGGCGCCAGCTCCGACCATATGCGGGATTCGAAGGCCCGCCGTGCGGCTGCCACCGCACGGTCCACGTCCGCTTCGGCGCAATCGGGCAGCGTCGCCACGGGCGTGTCGTCGTGCGGGTGCCGTACGTCGAAGCGCGTGGTGGCGAGGGCGGAGACCCGCTTGCCGCCGATGGCCGGCCGGGGGTCCTTGTGCAGGGCAACAGCGCGGGCGCGCCAGTCGGTCGGGTTGCTCATCGAAACTGCCACGGGGTCAAGGGCTGAGGAGGAAGCTCACCGGGCCGGCAGCAGAGACCGCACCCGGTCCGCCAAGGCCAGGCCCATGCGACGGTGGTCATCGGCGTCCAGGTGTACGAGATCCGGCCCGCTGGTGGGCGTGGCCGAGCCACCGTCAAAGGCGTGCAGACCCTGGGCCCGGGCGACGCCTTCGAGCGCCGGAGCGAGGTCACGCGATGCCTGCCAGACGGCCGGCCAACCCGGCACCTCGGCGCTGGCCGCGCCAGCGCCGCCCAGCGGCGGCGGGCTCACCAGCAACACCTGCGGCACGCGGTCCGGCGTGAAGGCGGTGGCACCACGCACCAAGGCTTGCGCCACGCGCGCGCAGGCTTCGCCAATCTCGTCGAGCGGACGCTGGGGCACGATGGCCAGATCGTTGGTGCCCAGCATCACGATCACCAGGTCCAGCGGCGCCTGGCTCAGGCCGGCCGCCTCCGCATGCCGCAGGCCGTTCAGGGCCGACGGCGAGACGCTGTCGACGATGGGCAGTTCGGCTTCGGCATCCCGGTCGGTGCGGCGGCCGGGGATCGCATCCACCAGCACCTGTACACCGCTGCCCAGCGCGGCCTGCAGTATGCCCGGCCATCGCTCGGCGTCGGGCAGCCGAGACGGGTTGCCGGTGGCGGCGTCGGTCACGAAGCCCCAGGTGTTGGAGTCGCCGTAGGTGAGCACGCGCAGCGGTCGCTGCCAAGGGACCTCCACCATCGTCAGCCTCTTTCGGTGCTTGGCTCTGCCCGCGCCGGGCTGCGGCGTTCGAGGCGTCGCACGATGGCCCGGTGGCGCCGTGCCGAGATCGGATAGCGCCAGGCCACGAACGCGGCGGCGACGATGCACATCGCCGGCAGTGCCAGGCCCACGAACTGGATGCCGAAGGCGGCGGTCGCGTCGTAGCTCGCCTGTCCCGGCTTGAAGCCGAACAGGCTCACGACCCACAGCGCTGCCGCGGCCGCGCCGCCACCGAACAGCTTCTGCGTCATCTGCGTGATGGCCACCATCGGACCGGCGGCGCGCTGGCCGGAACGCAGGGCCTCGTAGTCGGCCAGGTCGCCCACCAGCGACATCGGCACCACCATCGAGCCGGCGACCGTGGCGGCCACCAGCATCCACAGACCCACGATGATCGGCACCAGGTGCGGCATGCCCGGCGACAGCGCCAGCTGCGCCAGCAGCACACAGGCCACGCAGCTCATCGACACCACCCAGACGTGATGCTTCTCGTGACGCTTGAGCACCCACTGCAGTGCAGCCAGGCCGGCCATCGCGGCCCACACGCCGAACAGGCTCTGCAGCGGCACCGCCTCGCCGGCCTTCAGGTAGGAGTCGATGCGCATGAAGTCCAGCCCGAACATGAAGCCGGTGCCCAGCTCCCACAGCATCAGCACCACCAGCACCCGCTGCAGCGGGCCATTGCGCAGCACCAGGTCGAGCAGCTGCCGCAGCGAGATGCGGTCGATGGGCACCAGCATGTCGCCCGCCGGCGCCCAGCGCCAGGCGCACAGCAGCAGCACCGGGGCCACGCCCGCCAGGATCCAGGCCGTCACCTGCAGCGACTCGAAGTTGATGCGGTTGCTCGACAGGAACCACAGCAGCGGCACCAGCGCGTACATCTCCTTGCCGGCGATGGAGGCCCAGGTCTGGTAGCTGGCGCAGCGCGCACGCTCGCGGTAGTCATTGGTGATCTCGGTGGACCAGGCACCGTAGGCCACTTCGGTCAACGAACCGGCCAGCGTGGCCAGCGACAGCCAGATGCCCAGGTACACCAGGCCCACGTCGTCGGGCGGCACGTAGACGAACCACGTCGCCATGCTGCCCAGCACGATCCCCAGCATCACCAGCGGCTTGCGGCCGTGGCGTGGATGGCGCGTGGCGTCGGAGACCAGCCCGATCGGGATCTGCAGCAGCACCTCGGCGGTGCGCATCACGAACAGGATGCCGGCGATCTCGGCCAGGTCCAGTTGGAAGCGCTCGGCGTAAAGCGCCGGGATGACATAGGCCGCGGCGCGGAACAGCAGCAGCAGTGCCGCAGGGGCGGAGAAGGCCGCCATCTCGCGCACCGTCAACAAACGTGGGCCTGCAGCCATGGTCGGCCTCCTATCCGGGAATGCCGGGCCAGGCCGGCGTGGCCGCGCCGGGAACAGCGTCCAGGTCGATGCGCGGCAGTTCGAGGAACGACGCCCGCATCGCATCGTGGAACACCGTCTGCCGCGCCACACGCGGCGGCGAGGTGTTGGTCGTCACCGGCTCGCCCGTGCCGGGGTTCGGGAAGGTCTCGGGGAACGAGCTGCAGCACACGCTGAAGCGCAGGCGGTGCCCCGGCTGGAACACATGGCCCAGGCTGCCGAGGCCCAGCGTGATGGCCATGGTGTCGCCAGGCACTACCGGGTGGTCCCGGTCGTGGCCCAGCCGGGCGCCCAGGCGCAGCCGGGCCGAACTGTGCAGGCCCAGCCGCATGCCGCGGCCGTCGGGGCCGACATCCTCCAGGCGGCAGAAGAAGTCGGCGTCCAGCGCGTCGGTGGCCACGTGCAGCACGATGCGCGCCTCGCCCAGCACGGCCAGGGGTTCGCTGAGGGGCGCGCTCAGGTAGACCAGCACGTCAGGCCGGTCGATCATCGGCGCCAGGTCGCGCGGCCACTCGCGCACGGTGCGCGGCACGCCGTCGGCATCGGGCAGGTGCGAGGGCACCGGGTTCATCGGGTCGTGCACGATGACATCGACCGGCTCCGCGGCCGGCGCCTCGAGCGACAACCGCCCGTCGCCCCCGAGCCCCCGCGCCGCGCCGCCGCTGCGCAGGTACAGGCGCTGCGGTTGCGCGAAAGACGGCGGGAAGTCGGTGCTGTCGATCCAGCGGTCGAGCCCCGTGAGATACAGCCGCGCGGGGGGCAGGTCGAAGCTGCCTTTGCCCTCGAGGTGATGGTCGAAGAAGGCCCGAATCAGCTCGCGGGCCGTCAGGAAGGCCTGGGGCGGCAGCGACAGGTCGCCCAACGGGTTGATGGGCTGGGCGGTCTCCCAGGCGTGGCCGCCATCGGGGGCGCCCGTGTGGTTCCAGGGTCCGACCACCAGATGCTGCCGATCCCGCGCCGGCGAGACACGCCGCATGCCCTGGAAGTGCTTGATCGTGCCGCCCAGGCAGCCGTCCTGCCAGCCGCTGAAGGCCAGCGCGGGCACGCCGATGCGCGCGTAGTCGGCTTCGGAGATCTCCAGTGCCGCGAGGTGCGGGTCGCGCAGCCGGTGCTGGGCCATGTCGCGGTACACCGGCAGCACCTGGCCGGCGACCACCTCGTCGACCGTGATGAGCGGCCGGTGCGACAGCAGCGCCTGCCAGTCGACCTCGGGCCCTTCCACCAACGGCTTGCCTTCGCGCGTGCGCGAGCCCCAGCACAGCGAGTGGTCGAACGAGAAGATGCCGCCGCGCCAGGTGATGTCCTGGTTGCCGCCGGCCACGCTGGCACTGGGCGACATGGCCAGCAGGTGCGGCGGCCGTTCGCGCGCTGCATACCAGGGGTTGGAGCCGGAGTACGAGGCGCCGCGCATCGCCACGCGGCCGTTGCAGAAGGGCTGAATGGCCAGCCATTCGATGGCATCGAAGGTGTCGCGCCCCTCGTTGGCCATGAAGGCGAAGGTGCCGCCGGAGTCGCCCTTGCCGCGGCAGTCGGCCACCACCATGGCATAGCCGTGCGCCGCCCAGAACGGCGCCTCGTTGCGGAAGCTCAGGCCCTGCGGCCCGCGGTGGTAGGGCGTGATCTCCAGCACCAGCGGGCGCGGCTCGTCCGGGTTCGCGGTGAACACGTCGGCGGCCAGCGTCACGCCGTCGCGCAGCGGGATGCGCACGGTGAACGTGGCGGGGATGTCGGCAGAGGTCAGGTCGGACGGGTGCATGGCGTCATGGCTCCGGAATGGCCCGCGATGCGAGCAGCGTTTCCCAGCTGCGGCCCTCGTCCATCGACAGCGCCCAGTGCTGGCGGATCGAGCCATCGGGCTGCGGCTGCCAGGTCATGCGGTGCAGCCCGATGCGGCCGTCGAAGAAGGCGTTGCGGCCGGTCAGCACGAGCTTAGTGCCCTCGACCCGGCCCGACAGGCGCAGCGACTGGCCGTCGTCGTTGACGAACACGCGGTGCCACTGGCCGCTGTGGCGGTCGTACCAGGTCGTGGCCTCGCCGCGGCCGGCGATCGCGCCGCGCCAGTGGCCGCGCAGCACGCAGCCGGCGAGGATGGGTTCCACGCGCAGCTCGCCGGCGCGCTCGCCGGTCTCGGCGACGACACGGAAGCGGCCGATGCTGTAGTCCAGCTGGCGGTACTCGGGGGCGCGGCAGAGCTCGCCGGGCGCCGGGTCGGGCTGCGGCGACGGGCCCTGGTTCGGCGTCTGGGCCTCGGTCTGTGCCTGCGCCAGGGCCACGCACAGGCCCACGCAGGCCAGCAGCGCGCGTGCCACGGTCGAACGGGTTGTCATCGGCATGCCTCCATCGCGCGCCCTCCTCAGCCCCACAGCGCGGGGGGCGGCGGGTGCAGCCAGCCGTCGCGCACGTCCAGCGGCGGCGCGCGGTCGTGCACCAGGTGACCGGCGCCGGCATCGACACACACCGCGCCATGGGCCAGCAGGTACAGCGGCGCCATGGCCAGCGAGGTGCCGCCGTTGGAGCCCACCATCCACGGCAGGCCGTGCCGCGCTGCCTCGTCGACCAGTGCGAGGGCCTCGCTCAGGCCGCCCGTCTTGTCGAGCTTCACGTTGACCATCTGGTAGTGGCGCGCCACCTCGGGCAGCGTGCCACGGTCGGTGCAGCTCTCGTCGGCGCAGAAGCGCATGTCGCCGGGCGGCGGCGGCAGCGCATCGTCGGCGCCAGGCGGCAGCGGCTGCTCGATCACCGCCACGTTCAGCCGCTGCGCGAGCGGCAGCCAGCGCCGCAGGTCTGCGACGGTCCAGCCACCGTTGACGTCGACGAGCAGCGGCCCGCCTCGCCACGCCGCCGAGACCGCCTCCAGGCGCTCGCCGTCGCGGCCGTCGGCGCCACCGAGCTTGATCTTCAGCAGCGGTGCGGCCGTGTCACAGCGTGCCGCCGCCGCGGCCATGGCCTGCGGCTCATCCAGCGCCACGGTGGGGGTCAGCGGGACCGGCGGCGCGGTGCCGACGCGCGCGGCCAGCGCGGGATCGAGCGACCAGGCGCGCTGCCCCGTGCGCTTGGCCTCCAGGTCCCAGAGTGCGCAGTCCAGCGCATTGCGCCACGGCGTGCAGGGCAGGCGCTCGAGCAAGTTGGCACGGCTCAGCCCGTCCAGCCAGCCCGGGCTGCGCTGGCGGCGCAGCAGCTCGACCTCCAGGCGGCGCGACCTGGTCATCGGACGGCCCTCCGGACGGGATCGGCGCGGCGCGGTCTCACGTGCCGGCTCCGCGGGCCGTGGCCAGGCTGTAGGCCAGGCGCGTCATCACCGCGCCCAGCGCATCGGCGATGGCCGGCTCGGTGCTGGAGTGCCCGGCCAGCGGCACGATGTCGAGCTCGGCCTCGGGCCAGACCTGCTTCAGCCGCCACGCGGCCGCCGGCGGGCACACCGCGTCGAAGCGGCCGTTGACGATGTGGCACGGCAAGTGACGGATTCGCTCCACGCCAGCAAGCAGGGCGGCCGGGTCGATGAAGCAGCCGTGGCGAAGGTAGTAGCAGCACACGCGCTGGTAGGCCCGTGTGTAGTCGGGCGTGAGCTCGGCGTCGATGACGGCGCGGTCGGCTTGCAGGGCCGAGGCCGTCCACTCGAAGCGAGCCAGAGCCAGCGCGGCGAGCAGTACGGCGCCATCATCGTCGGATCCCAGCACGCGGTCCTGCAGGTCTTTCAGGCGTTCGAGCGGGGCTTCGCCCGGCGCCGCACCCGTCGCCTCGAACCAGGCCTCGGGGAAGAAGTTCGGTGTGCCCTCGGCCAGCCAGTCCATCTCGGCCT
>JAJTGU010000012.1 GCA_021297985.1 Rubrivivax sp. | reverse complement strand
GCGGCCGGGGGCATCCCGATGCTGAAGGCGCTGGCCGGTCCCTTCCCGGACCTGGCCTTCTGCCCCACCGGCGGCATCACGGTCGAGACCGCGCCGCAGTTCCTGGCGCTGCCCAATGTGCGCATCTGCGGCGGCTCGTGGCTGACGCCCGAGGCTCAGGCGCTGCGCGGCTGAGTTTCATGATGGGGAGCAACGCCCCGGAGCATCGAACACGTCCACATTCGATGCTCCGATCCTCATGCCTGGACCGAGCGGGCATCATCCCTCAGGCGAGGGGAGCGCGCCGCTGGCGTGACCGGTCAGCTGGGCCGGGTCGGCCATCTCGTTCTCGGGGCCGGTGCCGGCGACGCTGGGCGCGCCCGACAGCGTCACGGTCTCGGGCACCGTGCTGGCCAGCCAGTTCAACCAGACCGTGACCTACACGACCCTGGCCGCCGCGCTGGGTCTGGCCGAAGGGCAGTTGCTGGGCTACGAGCTCATCGCCTGGGAAGCCAACGGCGGTTCCCCGGCACCGGCCGGTGGTTTCGAGAGTTCGAGCTGGATGTTCCAGACCGCGCTGGGCGGCATCTCCACCATGTTCAACGGCGTCGACAGCAGCTCGCTCAACCCTGATGTGGGGCTGCAGACGGGCTCGATCAGCGGCGCCGCCTACAACGCACTCTTCGGCACCAGCGTGCCGGCACAGAGCGTGTGGTCCTACCTGCTGGTGAACCTGCCGGCTTACCTGGGCGTTGATGGGCCTGGGCGTGGTCGCGCTGGCCTGGCGCCGACGCCGCGGCGCGCTCACGCTGATCCGGCGCTTTGGCTCGGCCGCCAACCTCAACGCCACCTTCACTGCCTGTGTTGGACGGCATGTACCTGAGGCAACGCCTTCAGTCCATGCGCTGGTCATGACGGGCTGACGGTGCAGGGCGCTTCGCAAAGGCCTCACGCTGGCAAGCGCGAGCGCAGCCTGCCAGGCGGACCAAGGGAGAAAGACCTCAAGCGGACGCTGCGCGCCAACATCAATGGTTTCAGCCTGCACGCCGCAGTGCGCATAGACGCTGGCGACCTCCAGGCGCTGGAACCACGATGCCGCTGCATCAGAGTCCATGCAGCGGCCGGCACCGCCAGGGCGCAGTGGCGCTCGGTGGCCGATCATTTGCACGGCAGGTTCCCCGAGCTCGGCCTTGTCATGGACGAGACCGAGAACGACGCGCAGGCGCTCATGAACTTCGCTCGGGCGCAGCGGACGCAGATCCACAGCACCACCCGCGGGAGCGCATGAAAGCCCAGATCAAGCGGCGCCAGCGAGACTGTTGAAGTCGGAGGATTCGGTTTTTCCGCAGTCGGCATCCCGAAAGAGCCACTTCTTCCGAAGTCGTTCCGGAGGCAGACTTCGACGCATCAACGCGATTCGACCGACCCCCATAAGGCTTTCGACGTGTTTCGCGTCCCTCATGACTGCCCGCCTGCGGCTAAGCCTGCAGTCGCTGCAGGAGTCGCTCAGCGGGTGGTTGCCGGTGCTCATGGCCATCCTGATCCCTGGCCGGGCGCCGCACACGGGGGCCGGTCGGCCGGCACGCCTACCGGGACGAGTGATTCCGACCCTTCCGTCGTTCAGCCCAGACGGACCTACCCTCAAGGAGATTCATCATGCGCAGCTACCCCCGCAACAGCCCGGAAGCCGCCGCGCGCATCGTCGCGTTGGTGCTCATCTCCGATGGTCACGTGTGCAGTTCCGAGTTCGACACCCTCAAGCAGTTGGGCGCGGAACGTGAACTCGGACTGGAGCCCCAACTCCTGCCGCACATCGTTCACACCTTGTGCGAGGAACTGCTGGCAGGGGGTTACGAGACGGGTTCGCTGATGGGCAACGTCGATGACAGCGCCCTGGCGTCATTGATGGCAGAGATCTCCGATCCGGCGCTTCAGAGAAAGGTCCTGCGGCTGTCCTTGGCTGCGGCGCGGGTGGATGGCCACCTGGCCGACGGCGAAACCTTGGTGGTGGAGGCTGCGCGACACCACTGGAAGCTCGTCGATGGCGAGGAGCCGAGCGTCACGACGATGTCTCAGCGTCACACGGCTTGATCGCGGTCGATTGAGACCCCTCTAGGGTCGCGCCGCAGCCACTATCCGCGTCACCAGGGGGTGGTGCTGGCCGCGACGCGACCGGATGGCGTGGATCTCCTCCTTGACGTCGTCGCTGCGACCGAGCATGCGAAGTCCGCGCATCAGGCCAACGTCGTCCGCGCCAAGCCGGCTGACCGGGAAGACGCCCAGCCCCCGCGCTGAAAACACCGCCAGCAGCGCACTGTCCTCGAACTCGCCGACGATGCGTGGCCGCAGGCCCTGCGCTTCGAACCAGTGGTCCAACGTCGGACGCAGGGCCGAATGGCCCGTGGGCAACAGCATCGGCAGGTCGTTGAGGCATTGTGGAAAGCGGGTGCGCTCGGCTTTGCCGACCAGCCGGGCCGGGCCGTACCACTCGATCGTTGAAGCGACGAGTCTCTCGCTCGCCAGGCGCAGGTTCGGGTTGCGTGGAGCTGCCTGACCGGCCAGCACCAGGTCCAGGTGGTGCAGCGCCAATTCGCTGAGCAGTTGCTCGAACTCGCCCTCGTGGCAGACGAGCCGAAGCTTGGGTGTGCCCAACACGGGCTCCAGCAGCGCATGGGCGGCGAGCTTGGAGATGCCGTCGGAAAGCCCGACAGCCAGCCGAGCCACCCTGCCGCTGACGGCTTCGCGCACCTCGTCAGGGATGGCCTGACCCAGCTGAAAGATCTCCTCAGCGCGTGCGAAGGCGGCCTGACCCGCCTCCGTGAGGGCGACGCCACGGCCTGAGGGCTTGAGGAGCTGGTGGCCCAGCGCCTTCTCCAGTTCGCGCACCTGCGCGCTGATGGTCTGCACCGCCATGTCCAACCGTTCAGCCGCGCGAGCAAACCCGCCCTCCTTGGTGACGACCCAGAAGTAGTGGAGATGACGGTAGTTCAGCATCTGTTCAAGGGTTCGGGAAAACCGAAGCTTAAGTGCGTATGGATCTGGTTTGCACGAGCCGGATCGATCCTCACACTCCGGGTCTTCTGAACACCGAAGTAAGTCCGAGCACGCCCTGCGCCCTCAGCCGGTGCTGGGTTGTCGCTGTGCTGGCGCTGTGGCCGTTGGCCGCCTGGGCGATCCTCTAGACCGGAAAACAAGACATGGACTTCCTGCTTCCCTTCTTCACGGCCGACTTCCTGGGAACACCAGCCTGGATCTGGTTTGTCTTCGTCGGCATCGTCGTGGCGCTGTTGGCGTTTGACCTGGGCGTCCTGCACAAGGACGACAAGGAAATCGGGGTTCGCGAGAGCCTGATGCTGTCGGCCGGCTACATCAGCGTGGCAGTGGTCTTTGGCGCCTGGGTGTGGTGGTACCTGGGTGCACAAAGCGGCATGGAGTACTACACCGGCTTCTTGATCGAGAAGTCGCTGTCGATGGACAACGTCTTCGTCATCGCGCTGATCTTCACCTACTTCGCCATCCCCCGCCAATACCAGCACCGTGTGCTGTTCTGGGGCATCCTGGGCGTGATCGTGTTGCGCGCCATCATGATCGGGCTGGGCGCCACGCTGGTGAGTCAGTTCAGCTGGATCCTGTACCTGTTCGGCGCCTTCCTGGTGTTCACCGGAATCAAGATGTGGATCATTGCCGACCACATGCCCGACATCGCCAGCAACCCGCTGCTGAAGCTCCTGAAGAAGCGCATGCGGGTCACCGAGGGGCTGCGCGGCAATGCCTTCTGGGTCCACGAGCCCGACCCGGCCACCGGCAAGGTGGTGCGCTTTGCGACGCCGCTGTTCCTGGCGCTGGTGCTGATCGAGTTCGTGGATCTGGTGTTCGCGGTGGACTCGGTGCCGGCGATCTTCGCGATCACCACCGACCCCTTCATCGTCTACACCAGCAACATCTTCGCCATCCTGGGCTTGCGCGCTCTGTACTTTGCCCTTGCCGCGATGATCCACCGCTTCAGGTATCTGAAGTACGCCCTGGCCCTGGTGCTGGTGTTCATCGGGTCGAAGATCTTCCTCGTCGGCATCATCGGCAAGATACCGCCGGTGATCTCACTGACCGTGACCTTCGGCCTGATCGTCGGCGGTGTGCTGGTGTCGATGTACAAGACCCGCGGCCAGCCCCTTGCCACCGAGTCCCCGTGATGCCGCCCGGTTTGCTGCTGATGGCATGTCAAGAAGGCGTCAGGCAGAGTTGGCCCACCGGGCGCAAACGCAGATCAATGGCGGCGGGCCCGCCGACGGCGCTGTTCACGCCGGATGAGCACGGCCCAGCCCCAGTAGACAAGCAGGTACGCGGTCGTTCCCAGGACGATGCCGGCCAGCGGGAAGCCGGCCAGCAGGGCAGGCCCCCACGCCAGCACCTGTTCCCATATGGCCGCGGGCCAGGTCGTCGGGTCGCTCCAGTGCACCACGACGGCCACCCGAACCCCCTCGGCGGCACCGGCCGACGGCAACACCAGGGACCCGAGAAACGCCGACAGGCCCCAGATCGGCGCCATGGTGAACGGATTCGTCAACCAGGTCGCGGCCGCCGCTGCGGCCACGTTGGCGCGCAGCAGCACGGCCGCGAACATCGCGACCGGCATCTGCAACGGCACCGGGAAGACGCCGATCCCGATGCCCAGGGCCACTCCCAGGGCCACGCCACGACGGTGCATCACCCACAAGCGGGGATGCTGGCGCAGGTAGTGGCTCAGCCATCCGAAACCGCGCGTCTGCTCGAGGCTTTCGACAGTTGGCAGCCAGCTTCGGAGTCGCTTCTTGAATTCGGCCATGCAGGTGAAACGTCGTTGCCGCATTCTGGGGGATGGGCGGCAACAACATGCCCGATCCTGGCAGCGCGCCATCAGTCAGGCAGAGCGTCTAGGGTCAGGTCTTGCCTTTTGTCACCTGCCTTTGCACAGTGCGCACGAGCGCACGCAAGAGTCAAGACCTGACCCCAAGCTCGACCCAAGCTCCTCATTGAGCTCTGCCCCGCCAGGGGCCGATGCCTGCGTCCCCTGCACCTGAGGGGTGGGGGGAACCCTGGATTGCGGCGACTACGGATGCCGATCCTTTTCGGCGGGCATGATGCTTCCGGATGTGATCGGCCTGTAGTCCACAGGCCGCAGCGAAGCTCGGCTCGCTGTGCGTGGTCGCCGCGCTGCCATCGCGCGGTGGACACGCCTGAAGCCTTGCAGAGTGCACCCCATCCAAACAAGGCTCGGAGACAAGTCCCATGAAGCGCCTCACCCCCCTGGCCCTCGCCGTCGTTGCCGCATCGTCTGCGATGGCGGATCCGGCACCCATCTCGATCCTGTTCATCGGCAACAGCTACACCTTCGGTCGAACGGATGGCTCCTTGAATCCGGACGGCACCTTGAATCTGACGAATCAAGTGCTGACCTACAACGCCAGGAATGTGCGCGACCTCACCGCGCCCCGCGGCGATGGCGTCTTGCAGGCTGTCAATCCCAGTGGTGCGCCCCCTTACACCGGAGCCCCGTTCACCAACGTCTTCGGCACGAATTCCTATCCCATTGGCATGAACATCCCTGGCACGACCATCCAGGGCAATTCGTATTCGCCGCATACGCAGGTCAACACCTGGGGCGGCACGGCCGGAATCTTCAAGCAGTTGACGGTGCAGGCCGGCCTGGACTACGACGTGGCGCTGTCCACCCGCAACGCGGCCTCACTTCGCGGCCATTTGCTCAACACCGCCAACACCACCAGCTGGGACCTGCGCAGCAACATCGGCAGCAATACCCTCAACCCCGACCCGATCCTCAACGCCAGCCAGAAGTGGGACAAGCTGGTGCTGCAGGATCAGAGCGACGAGGCCTTGGGGCCGAGGACCAGCACCACCGACTTTGCCGGCAGACCCTTGATCAGCAATGGCACGACGATCATCAATGGCACGGCCACGCTGGGGTCCAACTTTCCATCGGTCAGGGCCTATGTCGACCTGATCGAGGACTGGGTGCATACCGGCAAGGTGACCATTGCCCCGGGCTTGCAGCCCGTCACGAGCTTCACCGAACGCGACATGTTTCGCGCGCAGTACCGTCCGCCCGGTGGCACCAATGCTCAAGCCGATGCGGCTTGCCAAGCGGCCGGCGGCGGCAGCTTCTGCACCAACACGACCAACCGCGTTCTGGGCGAGAACGTGAACGCCAACCCCAATGCCAAGATCTTCCTGCAGGAGACCTGGGCGCGTCCCGATCTGATCAACTCCCCGGGCGCCAAGACCCTCAATCCCGCGACGGCCCTGGCCACCTACGATCTCAACACCCCGGCACCCAGCTACTTCACCTCGCTGGAAGAGATGACGGCCGAGATGGCTGCGGCGATGGTGAGGGTCCGTGACTACGCAGACGATGATGGTTCTGCTGGCATCGAGGCAATCGTTCCAACGGGCCAGGCATTCCTGCGTGCCGTGCAAAGCGGAGTCGCCACGCGCGACATGTACGCCTCCGACGCCGGGACCGACGGCCTGATCGACCTGTGGTTCAACGACGGCACCCACCCCAGCAAGTACGGCAGCTACCTCAGCGCGCTGACGCTCTTCGGCAGCGTGACCGGGCAGAACCCGACTCAGTTTGGCTGGGTCGAACGGGCCGCCGCCGACCTGGGCATCAGCCCGAGGGACAGCTGGGCGCTGCAGCGTGTGGCCGCTCTGCAGTTGGGCATGCCTGTGCTGACCCCGGTTCCCGAGCCGGGCACCTGGGCGATGATGCTGGGCGGCCTGCTGGCCTGCGGCGCGGCCGCCAGCCGCCGCCGCCAGCCGCGCGAAGGCTGACGGAACAGAGTGCTGGGCCTGCTGGCAGCGGGCTTGGCCCTGGCGCTGAACCGGCCTTGCTGCTCGGTGCGCCGCACTTCGGGCACCCGTCGGTAGAAGCGTCTGGAAGCACCGCTTGGCGTTTACCCCACCCCGTGCATCGGGGATGAGGTCTGCCACCAGCCCTTGCGGCTGAATACGATTCACGATCGCCGCCAACCTGTGGCGATCACGTCAGTTTTTTCCGCTTCCAAGAGAAGCTTGCACAAGGAGTTTTCGCATGCGCAAGAGTGTTCGACTCGCCCTGACCGCCGTGGCCTTGGCCAGCGGCTTGGTCGCGACCGCCAGTGCCCAGAGCGCCCGCTCGGTTTCCGGCACCTACAACGGCATGGAATGGACCGCCCAGAGCATGCTCACCGGCGTCACCAACACCCAGGTCGGTGGCCCGGTCACCAACGGTGGCGACCCGATCTACTGGCCCTCGTTCCCGCGTGACAGCGGTGTCGTGCACCTGCTGATGGACTACGGCCCGCAGATCGGCGCCTTCATCTGCAGCGGCTCGCTGCTGGCCGACGGCCGGATCCTGACCGCGGCCCATTGCGTCTCTGACGGCGCCGGCACGGCCAACCCGCTGACGACCACCGTCTACTTCCAGCCGGTCGGTGGGATCGCGCCCGGGACCCGCATCCAGACCAACGGCCTGCCCAACGGTGGTGCCGAGTCGCGGACGGTGGCGAGCTACGACGTGCACCCGCTGTACACCGGCCAGGTGATCGACCACAACGACATCGCGCTGCTGACCCTGACCTCCGCTGCGCCGGCCCACGCCACGGGCTACCAGCTGTACACGGCGATGGACCTCGAGGGCCAGAACTTCACGGTGCATGGTTACGGTGCCCTGGGTGACGGCGCCACCGGCCGCAACAACTTCACCGCACGGCTGCGCAACGGCGACAACAAGTACGACTTCGATCTCGGCAACGCCGCCTTCGGGACCAACTGGGGCACGGTTCTGGGCGCGCCGATGAGCCGGATCGAGCACTCGATCGTCTCCGACTTCGACAACGGCCTGGCCGCCAACGACACCGCCTGCCTCGTGGCGCAGGCCAGCAACATCGGCGGCGCTGCCGGCGCGGCTTTCTGCAACACCGGCCTCGGCGCGCGCGAGGTCGGCGTGGCCGGTGGCGATTCGGGCGGCCCGAGCTTCATCAACGGGATGATCAGCTCGGTCAACTCGTATGGCCTGACCTTTGGCCTTCCCTGGGGCGACATCGGCCCGGCCGGTTGTGGCGGTGCTCCGTTGCCCAGCTGCCTGAACAGCAGCTTCGGCGAGTTCAGCGGCTACGTGCCGGTGAACATCCACGCGCAGTGGATCGCCACGGGCGTCGTGCCCGAGCCCGGCACCTACGCCCTGATGGGCCTGGGCCTGGCCGCCGTCGGCGCGATGGTTCGCCGTCG